>JBOHVN010000051.1:0-11366 GCA_050735675.1 Binatia bacterium
CGCTCGTTGCCACGGGAGGTGACGTGATAAAGTGCGCCATCGTATTCGATCCGTAAGGGGCGGGCCATGGCTGCGGAATTTAGGAGAAGCTATCTTAATTGTCAAGAGTAAAGACCTGACCCCAATGATTGTGATGAGTTGACCCCAATGAGCGATGCCAATGAGCGACCCCAATGAGACCCCAATGACGACCCCAACGGTTTAAAACATGATAGGGCTAATCCACCGGTGGAAACGCGAGGACGCCGGGGCATAATATATCGCTTCTATCACCGCAGTCGGCTTTTACTGTCAACAAAGACTCCCGACCCCTTTCCCCTCTCTCACGTTTCGAGAATTCCCGAAACGTCGAAATGACCGACAACTCGTAAACTGATACCCCGGGATCGGGAACGATCTGCGTGCCGTCTTGCAAATTCAAAGAAATTAAGCTCGGAGAACTGGCGAAGATTCCCTTGGTGGTTAAAACCGGCAAGGCAGGCGAAAGCAGGATCGAGAAGCTCCTTGGCGATCTCTATAGGATTGGCTACAAACCACAAATTTCCATGCGCTGTGATTCGCCTGAGGCAATCAAAACCGCGGTCAGAAACGGCGCCGGCGTCGGCATCTTGTATTATGATGCAATCCGGGAGGAAATCAGGAGAAATGAATTTGTGGTCGTGAAGCTGGCGGGAATCGATCTCAAATCGACGACTTACATTCTTTACCACGAAACGAAACCGCTCTCGGCGTCAGCCGAGCAATTCCTCGCGCTATTGCGCGCCGCACGGCTTGATCAGGGTAAGCTTGTAGAACCGTCTGCGCGCCGGATGTCGAAAAACGCGCCACTGCGCCGTAGCGCCGTCATTTGATGTCGATCCGGCGATGCTCGAGTCAGCCTTGCACCGCCGCTCGTATAAACCGGCAGTTCGTACTTCACCACCCCCGCTCTACACAAACGCTAAATTTCTCGTTAGAATCTGCTTCGACATTCATTATGGGCGCATCAAAATCCAAGTTCTTGCTGCTTGGCCTGGGAGTGGTTGGCTTAGGCACCGTTCTCGGCACGGCGCTTTGGCTAAGGCTCGGTCCCCATCCGCAGTTTGGTGGAAGTAGCGGCTCGGCCGACGGTTTGAATCAGTACGGATCGGTGCCGGATTTTTCGCTGACCGAACGGAGCGGCAGCACCGTAACTCTAGCCGAGTTGCGCGGAAAAATCTGGATCGCCGATTTTATTTACACCACCTGCACTGACACCTGTCCGCTGCAGACCGCCATGATGGCCAAGCTTCAGCAGGCCTATGCCGGCAAGCCCGAAGTCCAGTTCGTCTCGATCACTGTCGACCCCGAACGCGACACGCCGCAAGCGCTGGCGCTCTACGCCGATAAACACCAGGCGGACGCCAAGCGCTGGTATTTTTTGAGCGGCCAACGCGAGCGGATCGTGCAACTGATCCAGCAAGGTTTTCATCTGGCCGTAATGGCTATTCCCAGTGGTGCCGACCCGGCCGGCATGATTCCGCACAGTCCGCGCTTCGTTTTGGTCGATAGAGAAGCGCGCATCCGCGGTTACTACGACAGCCGAGAGCCGCAAGCGTTTGTGCGCCTCAAAAACGACATCGACACTTTGGTGAAAGGTTAAGAAATGGCCAAGGAGAGAAATAAGAAAGGCAAACAACCGGCTGCCAGCGCAGGGATCGACAGAGGGCCGAATTGGCCGCTATTTATTTTGGCCGCGCTCGGCCTGGCATTGTCAGGCTATCTTACTGTCATCGCGTGGCACGGCAGCCGCGCCGCGTTCTGCGCCGAAGGCGCCGGCTGCGACGTCGTCCTCAATAGCCGCTGGTCGACCTTGCTGGGCATGCCGACATCGTTCTGGGGATTTCTCGCTTACGGGTTACTGGCGGCGGTCGCCTGGAATCGTGACGCGGCCAATCAATGGCGCTGGGCCTGGGTGATTTCACTATTCGGCGTGCTCTACAGCCTTTACCTAACTGCGATCTCATTCTTCGAACTGCAAGCCGCTTGTCCCTATTGTTTGGCATCGCTCGGCTTGATGGCGACCATTTTTATCCTGACGACGTTGCAACGTCCCAAGAATTTGCCGAAATTTTCCTGGGGCCCGTGGCTGGCCAAAAGCGTCGGCGCGGCCGCCGTCGGCATCGTCGTGCTGCATTTTCATTATGCCGGTTACTGGGGCAGCGCCCCCGGGCCCGAAGATCCCTGGGTCCGCGGCCTAGCGGAGCATCTGTCGAAGAATGAGGCCAAATTTTACGGCGCCTCGTGGTGTCCCCACTGCACGGACCAGAAAAATTTATTTGGCAGCTCGGCCAAACGCATCCCCTACGTGGAGTGCAGCCCGGGAGGCCAACGGGCGCCCCAGGCGCCAGACTGTAAGGAGAAAAACATCCAGAGCTATCCGACCTGGATCATCAACGGGCAGCGCCACACCGGCATCCAGCCCCTGGATACGCTCGCGCAGTTGACCAATTTTCAATACCAGGGAGGCAAGAAACCGTGATATCGCGCGCTTTGTTACGCAGGACACTTTCTCTTCTCGCGGGCGGTGCTCTGGCGCTGCCGCTGTGGCCTTCTGCGGCACACGCCGACCCATCGAAGTATCCGCAGTTCGCCCAACACAAGCTGCCGGAAAATATCAAGCCGGAATTCATCGGTATCGAAGAACTCGTCCGGCAATTAAAAGCCGGCGCCAAACCGGTGATCGTCGACGTGCGCACGGCGGAAGAGTTTCGCGAAGCGCATATTCTGAGCGCGGTGTCCGCGCCTTTGGCGGAGTTCAAAGACTATTTGAAGAGCATGCCGCGAGACCGGCTTCTCGTGCTCTATTGAGCATGCCCCCATCACCTGGCCAGTTTGGCTTATGGCATGCTCTACGAAAACGGCTACCGCAACATGAAGGTGCTCGACGAAGGGATCGTCGGCTGGCACCAAAAGCGCTATCCTATGGAGGGGACCCAAGTACCCCGATCATAACATGGCTCGCAAAAATGCGGTGATTCTGCTTAGCGGCGGCATTGATTCCGCCACCGCCGCCGCCATCGCAAAAAAAGATGGTTTTGCGCTGCGGGCGTTGAGTTTTCATTATGGCCAGCGCCACGAGCGCGAGCTTGAATGCGCCGGAAAAATCGCGGCGTTTTTAAGCGCAGAATCGCACCAGGTGATTCGCTTCGATCTCAGAGCGATTGGCGGTTCCGCGCTTACCGACACGATCGCAGTGCCCAAGGGACGAAGCGAAGCGGAAATCTCGAACGGCATTCCGGTCACCTACGTGCCGGCGCGCAACACGATTTTTCTCTCTTTCGGCTTGGCCCTCGCCGAGCGCATCGACTCGCAAGATATTTTTTTCGGCGCCAATCAACTCGACTACAGCGGTTATCCCGATTGCCGCGAGGAATATATTCGAGCCTTCGAACAGATGGCGAATCTCGCGACCAAGGCCGGCAGCGAAAGCAAGATTCGATTGCGAATTCAGACACCGTTGTTACAGATGACCAAGGCGGAAATCATCACGACCGGCATGAAGCTCGGCCTCGACTACGGTTTGACTTGGAGTTGTTATGATCCGCTTGCCGATGGCCGCGCCTGCGCGCGCTGCGATAGCTGCCAACTTAGACGCAAAGGATTCAAAGAAGCGGGAAGCGTTGACCCGATCGCCTACGCCGCTGGTTAGCCCGGATTATTCATGCGCCGAGGAAAACGCACGATCGAGTGCAGGACGAGGAGCAAGCCGGCTCCCGAATTGGGTTCGAAACGTTCAAGCTGTTTAAGCCGCTCACAACGTTTGGAACGATTGAACCTGGCTAAGGCACAGATCCATTTCCGCCAGAGGCGGATCAGCCTTGGGCTGAGCCGGGCGACCGGAGAGGCTTGCTCCTTGGGCGCAACGTTACGAATGATCCAGGTTAGCTGAAGATGTTGGCCTCCCCATTCACCGCCGAATTTCTCAGCCAGTTGGAAACCCTGAGGCTGCGCACGCGAAAAGAGCTCCTCGGCAGCCACCCGGGGAGTTACTCCTCGCCGCGGCGCGGCACCAGCTTGGAATTTTCCGACTACCGCCGCTACGCGCCCGGCGACGACCTCCGTTATCTGGACTGGGGCATCTATGCGCGCAGCGACCGCCTCTATATAAAAGTCTTCCGCGAAGAGGTTGACCTGTTCGCCTATGTCTTCATCGACGCCAGCGCTTCCATGACGTTTCCGTCGCGCGAGATAAAGTTTCTGCCAGCCACCCACGTGGCGTTGGCGCTGGCCTACGTCATCTTGGCGAACCACGATCACGTCAAGCTGCATTTATTGCAGCAAGGCAGCGGCGCTTCGCCGTTTTACCGCGGTCGCCGGCGCATGCGCGATTGCGTGGAATTCGCCAACGCGGCGGCTCCCGGCGGAGCCCTTGACATGGCCGCGTCACTGGCCGAGCATTTGAAACGAGTGCGCCGTCCGGGAAAAGCAATTTTGATTTCGGATTTCCTCATGCCCGCCGCGGCGTATCAAAGAGGACTGAATTTTTTACGCGCTTTCAATCTCGACATCGTCGCCATCCAAGTTTTGTCGCGCTATGAGGTCGATCCGCCTTTCCCCAACGGCAGCGTGGCATTGATCGACAGCGAAAATCAGCAGGAGATCAAGCATCAATGGAGCGCCGCGGCTCGTCGCAACTATCAGAGTAGATTGGCCCATCACAATGCCGAGATCCGCAGCTTCTGCCACCAGAGCGGGATCCACTACTCTTTTTACGTGACCGATCGCGATCTCGGCGAGTTCGTCTTCGCTACCCTCCCGGCCATCGGCCTTTTCAAATAAACCCATGGAGCTGCTCAATCCTGCCGCTCTGTTCGGCCTCTTCGCGCTGCCGCTGCTGCTGATTCCTTACTTGGTAAGAAAAAAGCCGCGCCGGTTGGTTTTTTCGAGCGTGCTATTGTTCATCGAGGGCGGCGCCCCGGCGAGCGGCCGGCCGTTCGGGCGAATCCACGTGCCGCCGATTTTTTTTCTGCAACTATTGCTGCTTGCCTTGCTTATCTTCGCCCTCAGCGAGCCGGTGTTCTCCGTTCGCCCGACCAACGTGGCGATCATATTGGATAACTCGGCAAGCATGCAGGCGTTGGAGAACGGCAGAAGCAGACTGGTCCTGGCCCAAGAAAAGATCGGCGACGTCATCAGCGAGCTTGGCGTGAGCGGCCAGGTCGATCTTTACCTGACAACGCCAAACCTGACAAAAGTCCAGGCTGAGCCGTTGACGCCCGGCCAAGCTCTGAGCGCGGTTAAAGCCATCAAAGCCTATGATCTCAGCGACCCGCCGATCGATTACGACCGGGTGCTGGGGCAATTGGCGCGCGAGCGCGGCTACGAGCGCGTCTATCTTTTTACCGACCATCCCGCCGGCGGCCAAACCGCCGCGGCACGGGTGATTTCGGTGGGACGGCCGCAAGCAAATCTAGCCGTGACCGCCTTCGACGTGCACCGCGCTTCCCTGATCAAGGCGCGCTTAGAGGCGAGCGCGGTAGTAGCCAATTTTTCCGGCAAAGACGAGAAGATCAAGATCGCGCTCAAAGGCGACGGAGCGACGCTCGCGACCCGTGAGTTGGTTATCCCGGCGGCGAGGACCGCGACGGCGACGTTCGAAGGCTTCGCCGAGCGTCCGAGTTACGAAGTCGAGATCGAGGCGCGCGACGCGCTGGCCCTCGACAACCGGCGCTTTGCCGTCGCGCCAACGTCGCGCAGCCTGCGCATACTTGCCGTGACGCCGCGCCCGCAAGCCGCGGCCAGTCTCAAGTCGATTCAAAGCGTCACGCTAGACGTCATCTCTCCGGCGCAGTACGCGAAGATCGAACGCACCGGTTATGGCTTGGAAATTTTCCATTTCTCGGCGCCGGCGCAACTGCCGAAAAACCCCGCGCTGTTTATTCTGCCGCCGGAGAACAACTCGTTGGTCAATCTCGGCGCGCCGTTATCCAATGTTCAGGTTTCCAGTTGGCGTGAACCCCATGTGCTGACGCGCTACGTTAATTTCAGTTTGTTTCGGCCGACCTACGCCCGCCCGCTGAAACCGCAGAGCGCCGGCCAAGTCGTCATCGAGAGTCCCGCCGGCGCGCTCGTCTTCGCCGTCGAACGGCCGGGCGCGCGCTATTTGACCCTCGGCTTCGATCCGTTACCCTATTTGGGGCGGGAAAACTTGCCGATGTCGATCTTCACTCTCAATTTTCTCGACTGGTTTTTTGCAAGCGGCGGATCGCGCAGCCAGGCGACGGGAGAGCCGATTCCGTTAACCGGCGTGCAATCGGGCGACTCGCTCGTGACGCCGGCGGACGAAAAAATTGCCCTCAAGTCGGCATTCGGGTCATTTGCCGCGACGTTTCACCAGGGCATTTATCGGCGCGTCAGCGGCGGCGCGAGCGAGCTTTACGCGCGTAATTTAGACGACCTCGGCGAGTCCGATCTGCGCACCCCCACGCCGATCGAGTTGCGCGGCGAAGCGGCAAACTCGGGGAGCGCGTCAGTGCTATTCTCGTTCTGGCCTTATCTCTTGCTCGCTTCGTTGCTGCTCCTCCTGGTTGAATGGTTCATCAATCCGCGCCGGGCGCGCGCAGTGGCGCCGGGCGTGCGCCGTGGCTTGAGGCAACCGGTATGATGACAATGCCATCATTCCTTGCCGGCATCGAGTTTGCCAAGCCGGTCTTTCTCTGGCTGTTGCTTGCCCTGCCGCTCCTCTGGCTGCGCCTGCGCGACCGCCGTCTGGCGGTGCTGATCGCGCGCACGTTGATCGTCGCCCTGGTCATCTTGACCCTGGCCGATCCCCAGACCACCAGCCGGCAATCGAGCACACAAGAGCGCCTCTTCGCCTTCGATGTTTCGGCGAGCATCCCACCGTCGATGCGCGATTGGATGAAGCAATCGACCGCCGCTTTGGCGCCCAAGCGCGAGGATCGCGTTTACATCTTTGGTTCGGCGGCCTCTGAGATTACCGACTGGCGCAACCGCTTGGATGGCGACCGGTCGAAGGCGTCAGGCGTCGAACCGGAGAAAACCAATCTTGAAAACCTGCTGAGCGCGGTTCTGACCTTGCCTGCCGGGCCGAGAAATCTTTATCTTTTTACCGACGGTTGGGAAACCGAAGGAAACGTAGAGCGCCTGTTGCCAGCGGCAGCCGCCGCGGGCATTAAAATCTACCCGATCGTGCCGGCCGAACATCCCGCGATCGCCAATGTCGCGGTAACCAAGCTGCTGGCGCCGACTCAGGGAAATAGCGGCGAGAGTCTAAATCTACGGGTGGTGGTCGAGAACCAGAACGACGGCCCGGTCGAAGGGACTTTGACACTCGCGCGCAATGGCCAAACTTTCAAGACCGATGCCGTGAAGTTGAATCGGGGAAGTCAAGTTTTTTCCTACCAGACGACTCCTGCCGACGGCACCCTGACTGCGTTCCAGGCAAGCTTTAGCCCGCGCGACGCCAAACTCGACCGTTATCCGGCCGACAACCGCGCCCTCGCATGGGTTTCCGTGCGCGCAAAAAACAAGCTCCTGCTGATCAACGGCCGGAGCGGCGCCGGCCGGTATCTGGAGGAAATACTCAAGCGTCAAGGCATCGATGTGACCGTGCGCACGCCGGAGAATGCCCCGGCACCGACTGGATTTAAGGTTGTCATCTTTAACAATGCCGAGCGCGACAAATTTTCGCCGAATTATCTCGCAGCCGTCGAACGGCACGTCGCCGCCGGCAATGGATTTATTATGCTCGGCGCCGACGCCAGCTTCGCCCCAACCAGCTATCGCCAGTCGCCGATCGAAAGAATTTTGCCGGTGGAGCCCAAAGAACCGCCCAAACGCGAGGAAAAAAACCGCGCCGTGGTCCTGGTCGTCGATAAGTCGGGCAGCATGCGCGACGACAATCGGATTCTTTACGCCAAAGAGGCCGCCAAAGCCGTCGCCCGCCAGCTTCGCGACATCGATCTGTTAGGTGTCGTGGGTTTCGATGACAGCCCCTTCGTGGTCGTTTACCTGGAAACCATGGCGCGCCTGCGTGGCGTCGTTGATACGCAGATTGACCGCCTGAAACCCGGCGGTCAGACTTACTTCCTCCCCGCGCTTCTGGAGGCCCGCCGCCAATTGGAACGGGCCAACGCAACCCGCAAGCATCTCATCTTGTTAAGCGACGGCGTTACCAGGGGCAGCCAGGGAGAGCTGGTCGATCTGGTGAGCCAAATGAAGAATGACTCAAAGATCACCGTCTCCGCGGTGGCGATCAGCAGCGAAGCGGACGTGCGCATCATGAAGCGCCTGAGCCAGTATGGCGGCGGTCTTTTCCATCATGTGGTCGACCCATCGAGCCTGCCGCGAATCGTTCTGGAGCAACTGCAAGATGAACCGAAGGAACCGCAGAACGAGGGTCCTTGGACCCCTATTCCTGATCGGAATTCGGAACTATTGGCGGGTTTGACGGCGCGAAACTATCCGGCGGTCTTGGGTATGATGGAAACCGACCTCAAGAGAGGCGCGCAGATGGATTTGATGATCCAACGCCAGGACCGTAGACTTCCGTTGTTGGCGTCGTGGCGCTATGCCCAGGGTAAATCGATCGCCTTGACGATGGACATGGAGAGCCGCTGGAGCAGAAATTGGATCGGGTGGGGCGGGCTGCAGGGTTTTTGGAATCGCATCTTGGAATGGCTGGTTCCAGTCGAGGAAAACTTGGTGCCGGCCCACGAAGCTCGTGTAAGCTTTTCCGACAATCGCTCAACCCTTGACCTGTCGATTTACCAAGAAGCCGGCGCCAACAGCCATTATCGCTATAACCTGAGCGGCAAGACCGGCAAGGCCGAAGGCATGCTCACCAAGCTGGCTCCAGGCCACTACCAAGCCGTCTTGCCCGTCGGGGCCCCGGGTGACTATCGGATCGATGTGGTGGAAGATCGCGGCGGGCGGCGTATCACGTTTCCACCGATCGGTTATAACCTCCCCTACCAGGTGAATAGCGAACTGCCGCGACCCGACTTCAACACACGCTTGCTCTCCCGCCTGGCCGAAGCTACCGGAGGCGAGATCAACCCCGGCTCAACCACAGCACAGGCCACAGTGAGCGTCAGCAAAACTAGCGCGCCGCTCAAGCAGCCTTTGATCATGTTAACCTTTTGTCTCTTCTTACTCGAAGTGGCCCTGAGAAAGTTCGCCTTCGCCGAGCCCGACTGATTGCTGCTCCCAGCAGTCCGGGACTTCGTGTCTTGCCAAAACACCGCGGTTTTTTTGTTTGACAGGCCTGCCGAAACGATTTATTTAGTTGAAATATTTGCTTATGCGTCTTGGATCGACAGCGCGCCCAAGCACGATAACGGGTGCTCAAAAAATCGTGCGGCGGCGCTTTTCCCCCGGCTATTTTAAGCATGTAACGTGGCTCGCCACGTTGGTCACCGCGCTTGCGATAAGCCTTCCTCAAGTTAAAGCCGTAACGCAAGAAGGCGCTCGGCAGGCAGCTCTCAAGAGCAAGTCCGGCCAGACGACGGCGGGAGTTAGAAAAACAACCCTCCCCCAAGCGCCTAGAGTGTGGCTCCGGACACAGATACCGCAGCCCATCGATCCACAGGACACGCGTACGCATATCCTCCATCGCCTTCGAGCCGGCGAGACATTTTCCGGCTTGCTCGGACGCTACGGGCTTGCCGGCGCCGAGAAGCAATTGTGGGTGCGTTCGCTTACCCGCGAGGTCGGCCGCCGTCCGTTGCCGGCTGGCCGGGAAGTCCATCTCTATTTCGCCAAGCCCACATTGACTCGCGACCGCCGCGCCGTCCCAGGCCAGCTAAAAGCGCTCGAATTCGATCAGGACGATGCTTTCACCTTGACTTGGGAGAAAGGCATTCGGGGCATACTCTTTCAGCGCCTGGAGAAGCCTTTTGATGTTGAGGTGAAGACGGTGAGCGCGGCAGTAGGTACGTCGCTATTTGAGGATGGGCGCAAGGCTGGAGTTCATCCGGCATTGCTCTCTCAGCTCGCCGATATTTTCACCTGGGACATCGATCTCGAGAAGGCAGTTCAAAAGGGTGACACGTTTAAAATTCTTTACGAACAGCGCAGCCGCAAAGGCCAGGAGGCCCGGTCGGCGATGCGCATCCTGGCCGCCGAGCTTAACAGCGCCGGTCAAAAACTGACGGCGATCTATTTTGAGAAGCAAAAGGGCCAGGGCAACTATTACAACTTAGCAGGCCGCAGCCTGGCACGCTCCTTCTTGCGTTTCCCGCTCGAGTTCACCAGCATCACCTCGCATTTTACCGAGTCGCGTTTCCATCCGATCTTAAAGACCAACGTGCCGCACATGGGCGTCGATTTCGCGGCTCAACGAGGTACCCCGGTTCGCGCGGTGGGCGACGGTGTCATCAGCGAAGCGGGTTGGAACGGCCCTTACGGCAAAGCCATCGATATCAAGCACGACTCCACGTACACGAGCCGATACGCCCATCTGCAGGGTTTTGCCCCGGGAGTCCGCAGCGGCCTGAGCGTCACCAAGGGACAAATCATCGGCTACGTCGGTTCCACCGGCAGAGCCACCGGGCCGCATCTCCATTTTGAGCTTTTTAAGGACCAGCAATTCATCGACCCCCTGAGCGTCGATTTTCCCGCCGAGGAAAGCATCGAGCCCGGGTTGCAAAAAATATTTGAGACCCACACGCGCACGTACCTCGTCGAGCTTTCCGCCTTTCCAGAAACGTCCTTTCCGCAGTCTTAGCGCTCTAGTTTGCTTTGAGATCAGGGAGCGTCGATTCCATCTCGCAGTCCGGTCTAGCATCATTATTGACAATTTAGGAGTTCAAATCAGGCAACCGAGGGACGAGCCTTGGAGAACGGGGGCACAAAAACGTATAGGTCGCGTTCCGGCCTGAGCCCTTCAATAAGCCGCCCTTAGGGAGGACGGCGTGGTGTGGCCTACAAGTCATAGGCCCATTGACCGCGTGCGGAAGGGTTGGCCCGAGGACGCCGACTATGTCACATGTCTACATACCAATGAATTCATTAGTAAGACCGCAGCGGGCAGATTACCTTCGTTCGGTTTTAACTCACGGAAGCTTGGCGTCGCCGCATTAAGCAAAGTTTTTATTAGAGGTCACATGCGACACGCGACGAGAGGTATCATTCTTCTGCTGGCCAGCGGCGGCGGTGTTGGTTGTTCGCCGTACTTCCCCGGCACCCTAGGAACGCTGATCGCAATCCCGCTCTCACTTGGTCTTAATCGGCTGGCAGCCACCGATGCATCAACGGCAGGCGTCGCACTAGTGGGGTGGATACTCATCGCGATCGGTTTAGCCGACCAAGCGGCCCGGATTTTGGGGAAGAAGGACCCGCCAATCGTCGTTATCGACGAAATCGCCGGCTTCGCTCTTGCCAAC
>JBOHVN010000052.1:0-3923 GCA_050735675.1 Binatia bacterium
TTCGCCGCCGAGACGGCGAATCAACGGCGCCGCGAACAAATCGAAAATCACCAGCGCCGACACCGGATAGCCCGGCAGGCCGAGGATCGGTTTGCCGCAGGCCTTGGCGAAAATCGTCGGCTTGCCGGGCGCGATCGAGATACCGTGGAAAATAAACTCCGAATCCGGAAAAGACAGGATCGTCTCCAGGGCAATATCCTTTGCGCCCATGGAGCTACCGCCGGAAAGCAGCACGACATCGCCCCATTCCAGAGCGGCGCCGATGGTCTCGGTGAGCGCGCCGCGATCGTCGCGCACCACGCCCCAATCTCTTAGCTCGCCGCCGCATTCTTCGATCAATCCGGCAAGCGAATGCTGATTGATATTACGCACCTGTCCCGGCTTGGGATCGGTGTCCGCATCAACGATCTCGTCACCGGTGGAGATCAGCGCCACGCGCGGCCGTTTGAACACCGGAATCGAAGAAATGCCGACGCCGGTCAAAGCGCCGAGATCGTGCGCGCGCAACCGCCGCCCGCGCGCGAAAACCAATTCGCCTTTTTTAATATCGTCGCCGATCTGAATGACGTTTTGCCACGGCGATACGCCGCGATGGATCTCAACCAAACCGCCGTCGGTCTCATCAGTATACTCGACCATCACGACGGCATCGGCGTCGGGCGGCATCATGCCGCCGGTGGAAATGCGCACCGCGCTGCCGGGCGTCAACGATTGCACCGCCTCTTTGCCCATCTCGATGACGCCGGCGAGTTTCAAATAAGCCGGCAAGCTCTGGCTGGCGCCGAAGGTATCTTTGGCTCGGACCGCATAGCCGTCCATCGCCGCGCGATGAAAATGCGGCAAGTCGACCGCGGACTTGAGATCTTCCGCCAGGACCCGGCCGCGCGCCTTGACCGAAGCCATCTGCTCCTCGCCCACCGGCGTAACGCCGAGCAAAATTTTCAGCGCCTCTTGCGGCGCTAGAACTTTGAAAAACGTCTGAGCCATCGCTGGGGAATCATAGCCGGAAGGGAGCGGTGGAATCAAACCGCCAAAGTCAGTTTGATTCGCACTGGTTCAAGAGGCAGAGAATCGAGGGCGGAAGGGTACTTTTTGTCAATGAAATTTGGAGAACAACCGATTACTTCCGGTCGGCGCGAGCGAAGCCACGAGCGAGCTCCCGTCCGGCGAAACACGACAAGCAAAACCCAGGCACGGTGCGGCGATTGTCGGAAACCGAGTCCTGGCCTCGAAAACAACTGCGGCTCTCCAGCCGTGCGAGCGCAGCATCCTCAACGACGGACTCGGCAACAATATTCATCATTTTCGGCCAACGATCACTTTAGCTAACGCCCACAGTCGTGGTATCATAATTCAATGCGAACTAAGCCCCTAACAGCAACCAACCCGTACCTCAAAGACCCAGCCAAACGGAAGATTTTGCTGGATAAGTCGGTTGCGACCTCTACCGCTATTGAGGGGGTTCGGGTCGTGTTCCAAAAGACAACCGCAACCTCCCTCGAGAATGATCGCCTCAGAATCCATGACGCTTCACAGTCCTACGGATCACGTCGCTAAACACTTTTCCCATCGGTTTGTAATTTCTGTCCATTCCCTCTCGCACCGCCGCGAAATATTCAAGCCGCTTGCGGCCTCTAATACCGCCGAAGTCGAGGGGCGGCAGTCCCGCCTGAAGCGCCATCAGTACCGCGAGTAAACGTCCGATTCGGCCATTTCCCTCTCGGAAAGGGTGAATCAAAATAAACTCTGTGTGAACGACAGCCAGCGCCATTGCGACTTCGGCGTGGGAAGGGAACTGGCACGGTGTGAATTGTTTGAGCGGTCCCCTCTCGAACTCCATCATCAGTCTCGGTACCTCTCTTGCCGCGGCAAACGGAAAATCACCTTTTGCCAGATTGACGCTTCGATACTTTCCCGCCCAGACATAGACCTTACCCAGCCAGGTTGCGTGCATGCGCCGAATATCGCGCTCGGTAAATCGGTGTCGGCACGGCGCAACTCCCGTGCTTCGACTAGATTCATCTCTCGCTTGCGTTTGATACCCAAGAGATTCTTGAGCACCCGCCCGCGTGAGCCTAGCTCGAATTGCCCCTCCGCTGTTTGCTCAGCGTCGTACTTCCCGCCGGTAGGAACTTTGGTCATTTAAGTTTACGCTTAAATGAGTTTTAAGCGCGTTTTCAAACGGATCTAGGTCTACCGTCGATCGAAACAGGTTTGCAATTGAATGAGATTGATAACGCCGCGCGTCCGAAATGTTAGTGAGAACAGATCAAAGAAATACGTCGATGAGTTGATTCAGGCTTTCGATCAGCGCGAATATTTTTAAGAGCCTCTTCTCTGGTTTTCCCTTGAGAGACGCACCCCGGAAGCGTAGAGCATTCAGCCACGATATAGCCGTCTTCACCGGGGCTCAACGTAACGATATACGTCTTTTCCATAGCGTCGGAACGCTAACATTTTCCGTGCTTGGATGCGAATACGCTTAACTGATTCAAAGCGAATCGACAATGTCGCTTAGTCACTGATGCAGCCGGTTTTCGTCTGATATGTCCCCGCTACCTGGTTTACTTCGATTACGACGTAAAAATCTGTCTGATTCGTGGACGAGATGGGGACGAGATTGGACGCTGTTGATCAAGTGGACTAGCGTCATTTGGTAAAGTCCAATTTGGGCTTCTAACTCAGAAGTGCGAGACCTTGTCCAGTCAGTCAACAGCGTCCCGCTATGCTCGCTATGCTCCCCGCGAAACAGCTCGATCGAAGGATGGGCAGGTAGGTCTTCCAGCCACACGTAGCGCGGTTGTTGAGTTATATCTCGAACTGGGGGAAAGCGAAGATCCACATAAGCTCTTAAGAATTCGAAAAGCTTTGTCAAACGCACTCGCACCAGATTGTCAGTTGCTTGTTCGCCAGGACTGCTAATGTGTGGGTGAAGAGTTGTTGGCCTGAATTCCCGCGCGCTGACCGAAACTGGATCACTCGACACTGGTGATTTCGAGTCAATAAAGTCTACCGGATATTCCTCGGAATTATTAGAGCCATTTTGTTCGGATGGCCCATCGTTCAACGGAGATGCTGTATCGGCCGTTCCCTCCAAAGGTTCGTGACCGTCTAAATACGAATTCCAAACCCATTCGTCTCCTGATGAGGAGGAACTTTTCATCTGTGTTATTTTGTTGCATCCACATTGGCAGCGACCGTATCCAAAGGGGTAGAGCGGTGTCTTCTCGTCGAACTTAGCCATACATTAGCAATGTGAAATCCGGTAAATATTACGCGATTGTAGCGGCTTTTTACAAGCCAAACAGAAAAACAGAGAGCGTAAAGATCCGCATCCCTAGGACGGTGCACACTATTTGGTCAACGGACTCAAAAATGAAACAAGAGACGATCGCGTGAAAACCATACGGATAAACCGCTCGGTCCCACCCGCTTGACAGTAATTCCACTTAGGCAGAAAATCACGCCCGCAATCGATCCAGAAGAGGAGTTCGTTCTATGAAATTGCAAAAGGTCTATCACATGGGCATACCGGTGGATGATTTGGATCGCGCTAAGGACTTCTACACCAACGTGCTCGGCATGGAATATCTCGGCCGCGTCGGCGGCAATCCGAACAACCCGGACTCGTTTCCGATTCACGGCGTGGCACAAAAGCTCGACCGTTTCCGCTGCGGCAACGACGACGTGGTGCTGTTCGAACGGCCCAAGCCGATCGAACGCGACGCGCTCGATGAAGGCGGCATCTTTCACCAGGCCTTCGACATGGCGTGGGAAGACTATGATGATGCGCTGAAGACCGCGAAAGGATTGGGCCGCTTTCATCGCAGCGTCGAGCGCGACAGCGGCAACACCATTTATATGTTTGACTCCGAGGGTAATTATCTGGAACTGCATTTTCCTCGGCCCGGCGGCCGGCGCGC
>JBOHVN010000053.1:0-3233 GCA_050735675.1 Binatia bacterium
GCGCCGCCCAGCTTGCCCGGAATGACGGTCGAATTACTCAACGAATGTAGCAAACACCACGCTAGCCAGCGTCCTCCCCGTTGTAATAAAATGAGCCGGTCGGCATTACCATCTTCATAACCATGGCGGATATTTTCATCAGTTATGCATCGGAGGATCGCGAGCGGGCGCAAGCGCTCGCACAAGCGTTCGGTGCGCGCGGCTGGTCGGTGTGGTGGGACAGGAAGATTCCGCTCGGTAAATCCTTCGACGCGGTGATCGAGAAAGCCCTTGGCGAAGCCAAATGCGTCATCGTGCTCTGGTCGGCAATTTCCGTGGCATCCGAGTGGGTTCGCAACGAAGCCTCCGAAGGCAAGCGGCGCGAGATTTTAGTTCCGGTATTTCTTGATGCTGTGGACGCCCCACTGGCGTTTCGCTTGTTGAATGGCGCCAATCTGATCGAGTGGCAGCCGAATGCCGCGAATCAGGAATTCGACAAGCTCGTGGAGCGGGTCACGGAACTGCTTGGGCAGGGCGCTCCGGTGGCGACGCCCGCGTCGTTTGTCAAGGCGACCCTTGAGCCGAACCAAACGACGAGAGAATTTGTCGCGAAGTTTTTTAAGTCTCGCTGGGTCCGAGGCGGATTGGGCGCGGCGTTGGTCGCGGTACTCGCAGTCGGCTATGTCCTAAAGGCGCGTCAACCTGAACCTGATAGCCGGACAGAGCCGATTTCACAACCCGAGCCTCATACACCGCCCGAGCCAGTTTCACGCGCTCCGGCAAAACCTGCCGAGCGGAGCGCTTCCGATTTCGAGAAAAGCATCAGAGATTTATCCGGCATCTTGGGCGGAGCCGTGCCGGCAACGTCCGTGGCAAAAGGTTTTCACGTCCCGGACCTCGGCGTGCGCATCGCGTACATCACTCAGGAGCAAAGCACTTCGACTCTGGGCGCGTTGCCTCCGGGCGCCGTGGTGATGGAGGTTGAAAGCGGCCGGCCGGTAGCACGGGCGGGTCTACAGGTCGGCGACGTCGTGCTCGCGATTGCCGGCAAGAAGATCGCCAGTGAAGACGATCTGCGCCAAGCTGTTTTCAGGATCGGTCCGGGCAAAACCACATACTCCTACCGGCGCGGCGGCGATACCAAAACGGTTTCGATCGAATGCCCGAACTGCAAAGCCGAATAGTGTCACCGGCGTCATTTGAATTCTAACTGGCGATGAAAAGCGGCAAGCAGCGGCGCGCAGAAATTAAACGTCAACGCCAGCAGCGTGTGAAGGAGCGTGACCCTTTGGCGAACAGATCGCAGCCAAGGTACTCGCCCGATCGGTTGATCCCCGTCAATGAAGCGCTGTTGGCGCCGACCAACAGCTACGGCGTTCCCGATTTCGTCAGCCGGGAATGCTACGTCGATGTTCCGTTTTGTTGCGTCGATTGCGGCAAAGAGGAAGTTTGGACGGGAAGCCAGCAAAAGTGGTGGTACGCGGTGGCTAAAGGTTTCGTGTATTCCGGCGCCATCCGATGCCGGGCGTGCCGGCAAAAGAAAAGAGAGCAGCGCGACGAGACGACGCGAGTCCACCAAAAGGGAATCCAGCTCAAGCGAAATAGATGAGCGAAGCACAAAAGACTTTGCGCGACAGAGACGGCGGCGCCGGACCGTCGGCCGTGCTGATTTGCCTGGTGGTCTTTGCCGCGGCGTTTATCGTTTACACGACGCAGTATCTTCCCGATCCCGTGGCGGTTCATTTTGGCGCCGGTAATCAGGCCGACGGCTGGATGAGCCGCAACGGCTATTTAGTATTCATGCTGTCTTTAATGATCGGCATGACGGCGTTCATCAGTTTTGTGGTAAGCACGCTGCCGGCCAAGTTTCCGCAGTGGACGAACGTTCCCAACCGCGATTATTGGCTCGCGCCGAAGCGCCGCGACGAATCGCTGCGTTATCTTTCCGCTCACGGCCAACGGCTCTGTTATTTGATCGTGATGATGATGCTGGGCATGCACTACACTATTTTGCTAGCCAACCACGCGCGCCCTCCGAGCTTGCCGGCGCCGGTTTTTACTGCGATCTTGATCGGCTTCGCCGTGGCGCTGATCTGGTGGATCGTGCGGCTTTACCGGCGGTTTCCCAGGCCGAAATAGCGCCATCAAACTTGGTAGCTGCAAAGTAGGTATGAACCGTCTTCACAACACCAACCGCTGTCCCTGGGTCGATCTGACCAAACCAGATTACGTCGAATATCACGATCGAGAGTGGGGCGTGCCGGTGCACGACGATCGAGTGATGTTTGAATTCTTGACCTTGGAAGGAGCGCAGGCCGGGCTCAGCTGGTACACCGTCCTGCGAAAACGCGACGCTTACCGTCAGGCTTTCGCAGAATTCCATCCTGAGAAAGTTACGCGATTCGGCAAACGCCAAATCGATTCGCTCATGAAGAACGCGGGCATCATTCGCAACCGCGCCAAGATTCTCGCCACGATCAACAACGCGCAAAAATTTCTGACCGTGCAGGAAGAGTTCGGCAGCTTCGACGCCTACATCTGGCGTTTTGTCGGCGGCCGCCCGATCGTCCACCGTTTGAAAACTTTGAAAGACTATCCCGCTACCACTCCCGAGTCGGACGCGCTGAGCAAAGATCTAAAGCAACGCGGTTTCAAGTTCGTCGGCTCGACGATCTGCTACGCGCATATGCAGGCAACCGGCATGGTCAACGACCACGTGCTGACCTGTTTTCGACGGAAGCAGATTTTGCAACTTAACGACTGTTCCCGGCTGACCACACATTCCCGCGACCAGTAACCCCGACGATAATTGCACCTCATATTCTATTGGTAGCAAAAGCTTATTTCCTATTGTCGCCACACTCAGCGAAAAACGCTGACAACGAGGCACATTTTGCCGCTATTCCACGAGGCCTTTAGCGGCCCTCTAGCGTTTTCACTCTGGTCTGCATCAAACGTTTTTCGCACATCTAGATTGCCATCCGGGCAAAGGTGTCATTGATGGCCAACTCTTGCCTGGCCAGTTTTCTGCGAATTGTTAGGGTGGAGAAATGGGGGTTGTCTGGATTCCCCTGGCAAGAGGCACGCCGTAACCCCGGAAGGGACGGTACGTATGACATTATCAAATCTCGCTCAACGTGCGAACCCCTCGGATTGCCTCCAACGCCACTTTCGCCTTAAACTCCTCCGTGTGCCGCTTCCGCTTTGCTCCCATACTAAACAACCCGCCTTTCTGGACAACAATACCCTCGGTA
>JBOHVN010000054.1:0-4769 GCA_050735675.1 Binatia bacterium
GCGCCAAACACCGCCTGGCACCCTCAACTTGATGCCTTTCAGATCATCCGGCTTTACGACAGGGCGAACGTTGTTGGTGATGTGGCGAAAGCCATTTTCCCACACGCCAAGAACCCTTATCCCTTTGCCCGGCAAGCCGCTGAAGAGCTGGTTCTGCACCTGTTTGTTCTCAGTCACCTTCTTCATGTGGGCTCGGCTGACAATGAGGTAAGGCATCTCAAAGACGCCGAATTTGGCATCCACGGTGCTCATGACCGTTGACGGAACCACCATCTCCGGAGCGCCGACCTTAATGCCACGCATCATCTGCTCGTCGCTGCCGAGCTGGCTCGAGTGAAAGACCTTGATCTCCACCTTTCCCTTTAAGGCCGAGTTGGCCCTCTTGGCATACTCGTCACCCATGATTGCGAAGATCGAGCTGGGACCCGGGAATCCCACGTGGCCGAGCCGCAACGTGAGGCTCTGCGCCCACGATAACTGCGTCAACAAAACCGATAAGGTCAGAACGACAATACCGAAAGATAGACGCTTCATAGGTTCTCCTTTCCGATCCTGCCTCTCCCTCGACGGGAGAGGATCAAAGGTGAGGGTGAAGAATGCCCCTCATCCTGTCAATTCGCCGCACAACAAGTTACTCACGAAACAGCCGTCCTGCCAGTGTCATTCATGGTCACCGATTCTTTTCTCTCGCCGCGTTAAGAATCGTTTGAGCCCTGCTGATGTTGAATACGCCGCAGCTGCAGAAGCGCGCCATCATGCCTGCGGCCTGCCCGGAGCTGCGCCGGTTTTCCTTCACCCAATCCATCATCTTTTTAGCAAAGCCCGCTGACACCATGCCGTGACCGCACATCGTTGTAAGCTCAAGTACAGTGGCGTCCGGCAGTTTGTCAATACGGCCGCAAAAGCCCAGCGAGTACTCGACGCTGTGCGGCGTAATTTCCGTCTCACCGCAGCAACGCCGCGCCTCATCGACGGGAGCGCTGATGTTAACCGAGATACCCAGTTTTGCATCCCGGACCTCTTCTACAAAGGCTTTCATATCGTCGTAGTTGTCAAACACCGCAGCGACCGTGGTATGGCCCTCGATGCCGGCGATGACTTCCTGCGGATCGGGTCGATGATCGCGCCTCCAGTGGGCCTTCGGGTTCAAATCGCGTCGCGGGCGCAACATGCCCCCTTTAGTGGCGTCGCCGAGATTCACAGGATTGTGTTTGAGTGCCAGGCGCAAGAAGGCGCGATATTTTTCGACCAGATCATTATCGTTCATCCCGCGGCTTGCCATTGCGAATACGATAAAGTCGTCTCGCACCGGCGCGGGATTCGGCGGCCTCGCAAACGCATAGTGTTCGCTATAGCGGTGCAGCGTGTTAGTCATGTCGAATCATTGCAAAGGGCAAAGTGAAAAAGGAAGAAGTTTGAATAGCTCCAATTCTACACTCGGTACCGACTTTTCAATTTTCATTCTGCATTTTGTCTTGAATCGTAACTCGTCCCAGCCCCAGGTTGGTTTTGCCGCGATAGGCGGGGTACCCTTCCCGCTCCAAAATCTCCCGCAACGGTTCTTCGCCCGCATCGCCGCAACGGGTCGAGACGCCGATACTGATCACAGTCTCGACCTCGCGGGAAAGCTCTTTGACTCTCCGCAGTATCGAGGGCACACGCTCCAGACGGGTCTTGATCTCGACAATTGCGGAAAGAATTTTCTCATCAAGTATCTCGGGTCTGATGGTGCCCTGCGATGGGTCGGTCATCAGCGAGGTCACCGGGTTGTTGCTTTCGAACTCAACGCCTTGCTCGGCCAGGGCCCGGGTCACCCGCTCGATATCGCGAAAACGAGCGCCGATTCCCGGCCGGCCGAACTCGATGACAAATCCTGCATCGCCCTCGTTGACTCTATTTGTTACGTCGTTGGTCTTGACCTCCGCGGTTCCGCGCCCGTGGATTCCGGTGGACTCATGAGGGACTTGCGGATCCGAAAACGCGCGGCGGACCACGCGCGGCCAGCTCAATTCTTCCGGGACGATTGCATCGGTCGGGCAAATGTCCGGCTCCGGGTCAAAGCGAAAGCGAAAGAATTGAGCGGTCTTGCGTATCGCTCTCACCAGCACAGGATTGAGATGTTCCTTGGACATGCCGCGGTAACAGGTAAAACACTCCACGCACTCGTCGGTATTGATGCGCGCCCGGCTCAGCGCCGGATCGATATAAATGGCGCCCATCGGACAAACCGGCAAGCAGTTCCCGCAGGCTACGCACTTACTCGGATCGATCCTCATCGGCCTTGCCCCAGTCCATGCGGAGCCGTTTGCAATAGGTACGTTTCGGCCGCGCCGATTCCAGCGCCCAAAGGCACTTCGGCGCCGAAGCTCGTCATCGTCATTTCTACTCCGGCGAGAGCGCCGAGTAACTCAAGCTCATTAAGACTGCCGAGATGGCCGATCCGGAAGATCTTGCCTTTGACCTCTCCGAGTCCAGGACCCAAAGGAAGCTCCAGGGTTTTCTGAGCGTGCGCGAGATACGCATCGGAGTCAAATCCTTCAGGCATGCAGACCGCGGTAAGGGTGTTCGATGACTCCTCGATCTTTCGAGCTAGCAATCTTAGTCCCATGGCCTGGACGGCGCGCCGGCAGGTCTCGGCCAAGCGCGCGTGGCGAGAAAACACATGGGTCAGCCCTTCTTCTTCCAGCATGGCGAGGCTTTCTTTAAGCCCGAAAATCAGGGCCGTCGCCGGAGTATAGGGAAACTCGCCGCGGGCGTTACGCTCGAACACCGGCGCCCAGTCCCAGAAATAGCGCGAGCATTTGGCCGATTGGTTCGCCTCAAGCGCTTTCGGGCTGACTGCCAAAATCGCCATTCCCGGCGGCAACATGAGTCCCTTCTGCGGACCGGTGAGCGCGACATCCGCGCGCCATTCGTCAAAGCGGAAATCGATCGACGCCAGTGAACTCACGACATCCACGAGCAGAAGCGCAGGATGGTCGGCTCGATCGAGGGCCTGGCGAATCGCGGCGATATTGGTGACGACACCGGTTGACGTCTCATTGTGCAGCACAAGGACTGCTTTAAGCCGCCGTTGCGTATCCGCGCGCAGTTGCGCTTCTACAAGATCGGCCGGAACCCCGACGCCATAGGGGACTTTAAGCCTTTGCACTGCAATTCCGTGGGCGCTTGCCGTGTCGCAAAAGCGCTCGCTGAAGTGACCGTTGATGCAGCCTAGCACTCGGTCGCCCGGGGAGAGTGTATTAACCAAGCACGACTCCCAAGCGCCGGTGCCGGAACCCGGGTTGAGGACGATTTTACCAACGGCGGTCTGAAAGATCCTTTTCAGTCCCTCCAGGACTTCTTTGAGCAGGCAGGCAAATTGCGGCCCCCGATGATCGATGAGGGATTGCGACATCGCACGCGCAATCCTTTCAGGGACCAGCCCGGGTCCGGGAATCTGGAGAAAAGGGCGGCCTGGCATATGATGCGCGAACGCTATCGAATATCAGCCAAGGATGTCAAGCAGCGAGGGGCGGAGGAGCGAAATGGAGTGTTGGGGTATGGGAGTACTGGAGTATCGGGTTTTAAATGCATCACTCCATTATTCCAGTACCTCAGGCCGTTAAGTTGGAGCGCGGCGCAAAGATCGATCCTTCGGCTTACGCTCAGGACAGGCTAGGCGGGGGAGGCGTACTCTTCCTGTACGTTGACGCGAAATCGGCCGTTTCACCCTTCGACCATGCTCAGGGCAATCGGCATATGAGGCTTTTTCAGCGGCCGGCTAATTCACGTGGCTCCAGGCGTGATAGGAGCTGCGCACGAGCGGGCCGGACTCGACGTGGCGGAAACCGAGTTGCTCCGCCTGCGCCTTGAATTCGCGGAACTCGGCCGGCGTCACGTAGCGTTCGACTTTGAGCTGGCGATTGGACGGTTGCAGATATTGTCCGATGGTGACGATATCGACACTGTTCTCGCGCAAGTCCTGCAGGGTAGTCATCACTTCATCGCTTGTTTCGCCGACGCCGAGCATGAACCCCGACTTGGTGAGCATGCCCGCGCGGAGCTTTTTGGCTTGTTTTAGAATATTCAATGAGCACTCGTAAGAATGTCCCGGCCGGACTTTGCCGTAGAGACGCGGCACGGTCTCGATGTTGTGATTGAGAATCTCGATTCCCGAGCTGACGACGGTTTCGACTGCTTTCAAGTTGCCTTCGAAGTCGGGAATTAGCAATTCAACTCGGATTCCAGGATTGAGCGACTTGATCCAAAAAACCGTCTTGGCAAAGTGCCCGGCGCCGCCGTCGGGCAGATCGTCGCGGTTAACCGACGTGACGACGATATGATCGAGGCCAAGTTCTTTGACGACCAGCGCGACATTGCGGGGCTCTTCGGGATCGAGCGCCAGCGGCTTGCCCTTATCGATGGCGCAAAAGCGGCAGCCGCGGGTGCAGGTGTCGCCGAGGATTAAAAACGTCGCGGTCTTGTTGCCCCAGCACTCGCCGATGTTCGGGCAGCGCGCCTCTTCGCAAACCGTGTGGAGATTTTTCTCACGCATGAGGCGTTTGAGCCGGAGGTAGTTCGGATTACCCGGCGCTTTGACTTTGATCCAGTCGGGATGTCTTCGCGGCATAATTTTTTACCACGCTGCTGAAAACGGCTCATCTACGTCGTTGCGCTCGTCCGATTCGCTCCAACGTACCGCCAGAGTACGCCTCCGCTCACCGATCATCGCGCGCCTCGTAGCTGAGACCCTTTTGAGCAGCCTGGAAATCCAATGTTCCAAAACT
>JBOHVN010000055.1:0-54105 GCA_050735675.1 Binatia bacterium
ACGATTAGCTCCGCCGTGCCGTTTAGCGCCGGCACATCGGCGCGCAGGCTGACTCCAGCCTGGCGGCCGAGATTGATATTCTCCGCTTGCAAATCGATTTTCGGCAGCTCAAAAAGTTTTTCGTCTCCCCGGGTTAAGACGATGGTGCCGTCATGAACATTCAAATAACGCAGCGCGACCGGTGCGGCGGTGTCGTCTCGCGATCCGGCGAGTTGTTGAGTATCTATTTGAAGGATCGGCTTTTCGACCCTCAAGCGGTGCAAGGTTGTCGCCGGTAAATCGAGCGGATTGAGTGTCGCGCTGAGACGGTCCGCCGTAAACGAAAAGCCGCGCGGCTTGGAAATCTCAACGTTTTCGGCGACCACGCGAAACGGAAAGCGCAAGCTGAGACTACCGAGCCGTACGTCGAGGCCGCTTGTTTGCGACAGCTCGGTTTGCGCCCAACTGCGAAATTTCGCCGACTGAAACGTAAAAAAAAGCGCGATATAGAGAAGGACCATCGCAAGGAGGATAAATCCTACGATCTTCAGACCGATGCGCGCGGGAGCGGTCATGAAAAAAACGATACACGTTGAAAAATAGCTCGGCAACCGAAGTCTAACCCCAGGCCGGGCAGGATTGGCGGGGCACGAATAAGTTTGACTTGAGAGTTTCTCGTGTCATATAAGCGCTCTTGCCGGCAGCGTTCTATTACAAGGACAATCCTAGAGCCGAGTTAATCTAAAGAGGCGGGTTCTGCGAACCCATTCAAGCTCGGAGGAGGAACCATGTACCAAGAATTCAAGGAATTCATTATGAGAGGCAACGTTGTCGACCTCGCTGTCGCCGTCGTGATAGGGGCCGCTTTCGGCAAGATCGTTACGTCGTTCGTCGAGGATATTCTGATGCCGCCGATCGGATTGGCGTTGGGGGGTGTGGATTTCTCGAACCTGTTCCTCAACCTCTCGGGCAAAGACTACCCCAGTATCGCTGCCGCGAAAGCAGCGGGCGCCGCGACGCTCAATTACGGCATGTTTTTTAACAATATTATTAATTTCTTGATCATCGCATTCGCAATCTTTCTGATCATCAAGCAAATTAACCGAATGCAGCGACCGGCGCCGGCCGCCGCGCCGACAACCAAGGATTGTCCATATTGCCTCTCGGCGGTTCCTCTCAAAGCGACCAAGTGCGCGCACTGCACTGCGGAGCTGAAGTAGCAGTTTTTTTTGCTTCCTAAAGATCGCCGTGCGCGCGGCGAGTATTTTAGATCGCGTGAAATCTCAAGCGACTAGCGCGGCTTTTATTAATTACTTCGCTTGCCGGACTTCTCGTCAGCGCAAGGTCGACCGCGGCGGATGGCGAATGAGCGGAAACGCGATTGGCCGCGCTCGCCCTGGCTGCAAGGCCGCGGGCGGACTGGCAGCAGTGGGATTCCTTCCTTACCAACGGCTAGCCCCGCGTTTGCTGCGGAAGCCGATGTTGATCGCTTGAACGAAAGTCGACGATGCTTTCTGGACGAAATTCCAAGCCGTCAGCTCAGGTCAGGAACTCGCGGTGAAAAGCTGCTACGCATCGTGAGCAAAAAAGACTTATCGCGTCATAGGGCCGATGCTCACGGGATGCGGGCGGCCTACTTATCTGCCGCGGTAATGCGATCTGGCCTCCGGCAACCACGCTTTGATTTGTGCGATGCGCGTCTGATCGCTCGGGTGGGTCGAGAGAAACTCCGGAGGCTTGTCACCGGCGACCTTGGACATACGCTCCCAGAACGCAATCGCGCTCGCCGGATCAGAGCCGGCTTTTGCCATCAAGTTGAGTCCGATTCGGTCCGCTTCGGATTCCTGCGCGCGTCCCCACGGCAGAAGAACGCCAAAGCTGGCGCCCAAGCCGTAAACTTTGAGAAAATCTTCTTGTAGTCCGGGGCTGACCTGGCCGACACCGAGCGCAAGTATTTGGCCGATTGTTTGGGCGCCGATCTCTTGGCTCATGCGTTCGGCGCCGTGGCGCGCCAGCGCGTGGGCGATCTCATGCGCCATGATGACGGCGATGCCGCTGTCGTCTTGCGCAATTGGCATGATTCCTTCCCAAAACGCAATCTTACCGCCGGGCAGCGCGAAGGCATTGACGTCTTTGCCCTGGATGACGTTGAATTCCCATTTGTAATCGGGCCTGTCGGCTACCGCGGCGATACGCTGCCCGAC
The DNA here is from genome assembly GCA_050735675.1 of Binatia bacterium. GTDB lineage: Bacteria > Desulfobacterota > Binatia > UBA9968 > UBA9968 > DP-20. The sequence goes on from JBOHVN010000055.1 coordinate 2,184, forward strand.
CCGGCGAAGCTGTGCTTGCCAGTCGCTGCGAGTCGATAGCCGAGATTTTTTTAATATGTCTTGATAAGCCTCGTCGCCAAGCTGGCGCTCTTGAGATTCCGAAACGACGATGAATTGCGAACGGCCCGTTTGTTGGACGGTCTGACACGCGATGAAGAATAAGGTCAAAAATACCGCGCCAAAAATTCTCTTAACCATTCTTAAAAGCCTCCCCGTATGATGCACACTATCCTAATGATTCACTGTGTTAAATTAAATAGAAGTTAGCAGGCAGTGCTAGTGGTGAAAATGGCGAAACGAATGTTGGCGCGAGAGGGAACCTTTGCCCAAGCGGATCGAGTGACAGACTACGCCATTGGTCTGCTGCGTCGATGGGGACACAGCGACTGGTGTCTAGTCCTACATATTCCCATAGGTTGTAGCCGAAGTTATTTAGGACTCTACATATTGCGGTTTTTTTGTCGATAAATAGAGAAAGACAACGTTTAAAAGACCGTAAAAAATCTTCTTGACTTAGCCCCGACCTTGTACTACTTTGGCCGAAATTTGATCATTTTGCTGGGAGGCAGAGATGAACACCAATAAACATCTGGCGTTGGCCGCGCTAGGGTTTTTCTTGACTGGCTGTACCGGGATGACCAAGAATCAAGCTGCTCTCGTTGGCGCCGCGACATGCGGTGCGATGGGTGCCATGGGAGGAGCCGCAGCCGCGCACCAGGGAATTAACGGAAAGCATCGCAATGAAGCTGTCGGCGCCGGTATCGGCGCAGTCGGCGGCGCATTGATCTGCGGCGGCTTGGCTTACTTGATGACGGAAGATCCCAAGCCCAAACCGCCACCGCCACCACCACCACCGCCGCCACCCAAACCGGCGCCCAAGCCCAAGCCGGCACCGCCGCCGCCGCCACCCCCTGCGCCGAAGCCAAAACCGAAACCGGCGCCAAAGGTTGAGCGGACGATTATCCTGGACGACGTTCTGTTTGATTTCGACAGGAGCACCATCAAGCCGGAAGCCGCCGGGATTTTGGACCGCCTGGTCTCGTTCATGAACGAGAACAAGGACAAGAAGGTGAACCTATCGGGTCACACCGATAGCGTCGGTTCGGAAGCCTATAACCAGAAGTTATCCGAGCGGCGTGTTTCCTCGGTGCAGGATTACATCGTCAAGAAGGGCGTTACGGGAGGCCGCATATCTAGCCAAGGCTTCGGTGAAAGCAAACCGATCGCGGATAACAAGACCCGCGAAGGACGGTCGAAGAACCGGCGCGTCGAAATCAAGGTCAATTAACTTAACGGTCCGAGTTGTTTTAATGCGGGTGCTAGGAAGAGTACAGGTTTTTCTCCTAGCATCCGCATTATTTTTTCCGACCCTCGTTGTTGCTCAAACTATCAATTTCAAAGAGATCGAGGCGCGTGTGCTCGAGTACCGAAAATGGCTCGACACAGTGGGATCAAACGGCTCGCGATATTGGATCAGATTAGACAGCAGCAAACGCCCGCACCGGCTTTACGTCGGCGACGGTTTTATGCAAGCCAATCAAACAGATAAGGAGGAGTTCATCGAAATTTTTTCCCGTTTTCTAGCCGGACACCCGGAAAAAAACATGCTCATCGACATATTTGACGCCAAGACCGGCAAGCCGATCGGCGAATACGGTTTCGGCGGTTTCAAGCTTTTTTAACTCTCCTTACACGCCTTCAATCACTGTCTGCGCAAAACCCGCTTCCAAAGACCGGCGCATTAATTGGATGCTGCCAAGTATCCTTAACCTTCGTCTTAGTCGAGCCTAGTTACATCGAGTCAGGTTGGAAAACATTGGCGTCATTTCCAAACCTGGTTAAGGCGTCCGTCCAAAACTCCATCTGATGGCGCTAGAGACTGCGGCGCTCGGCTTGGGGTCTCCTTTTACGGCGGTGGTTTGAATTCACGCGCTGTTGAAGGTTACAGTTTGGCACATGGTGCCGTTAAGCAAGCTGCGCGCTGACGCTCGCGATATTTTTTTCGCAGGCGTGAAGTCGGCTGACCCGTTCGCAGCAGTCACAAAGACTATTCAACTCCAAGATAACGGCCTGCAAGTCGAGAAGCGAACCTATGAGCTGTCGGCGATCGACAACATCTTCGTCGCCGGTTGCGGCAAAGCCGCGGCGCGCATGGCGCTGGCGTTGCAGACATTGCTTGGCGATAGGCTGTCCAGGGGAATCGTCATCGTCAAATACGGTCATCAATTATCGCTCGAGAAAATCCAGGTCATTGAGGCTGGCCATCCGATCCCCGATCAGTCAGGGCTGGACGGCGCTCAGCAAGTCATCGAGCTTGCTCGCTGGAGCGGCGAGAGAGATCTGTTTTTCTTTTTGCTGTCCGGCGGCGGCTCCGCGCTTCTTCCCTGTCCAGCCGAGGGTTTGACGCTGGCCGATAAACAGCGAACCACGGAGGTTTTGCTCAAGAGCGGCGCCGCCATCCAAGAAATTAACGCCGTGCGCAAGCATATTTCTCGCCTCAAAGGAGGAAGGTTTGCGCAGTTGGCTGCGCCGTCACAAATGATTTCGCTGATTCTTTCGGACGTCGTTAACGACTCTGTAGAGGCGATCGCGTCCGGTCCGACGGTTGCCGACCCGAGCACGTATGGCGATTGCCTGCGCATCATTCAGCATTACAAAATCCGGCGCCAGATTCCGCCTGCGGTGGTTGAGTTGTTAGAACGCGGCGCGCTGGGCGCGGTTGACGAGACTCCGAAAGCCTCCGACCCGGTATTTCAACGAGTGCACAATGTCATCGTTGGCAGTAATCGCCTGGCAGTCGCGGCGGCGCGGGAACGGGCACAAGTCCTTGGCTACGACGCTTCAATTGCCTCGAACTCGGTCGAGGGGGAGAGCCGCGTCGTTGCGAAGGCCTATGCGGAACGCATCAAACAATTGCTCCGGGCGACGAAGCCGGCGGGGCGTCCAACTTGCATTATCTCGGGCGGTGAAACCACGGTTACCATTCGGGGCGACGGATTGGGCGGGCGCAACCAGGAATTCGCTCTCGCCGCGGCAATCGAGATCGACGGGCTCGATGGCGTCGTGGTACTTAGCGGCGGTACCGATGGCACTGATGGGCCTACGGATGCGGCCGGAGGCATCGTCGACGGAGCGACGATCGCTCGGGCTGAAGCAAAAAATCTCGACGCCACGATGTTTTTGGCGAGGAACGATGCTTACCGTTTTCTGCATGCCACAGGCGATCTGTTGATAACCGGCCCGACATTGACCAACGTGATGGATTTGCAGATTACGCTGGTGGCTTAGGCCAGGGAGCCGGGCGCATCGGCTGCGCGCCGGAGCGAATCCATGAGGCAACGAGCAACGCTATTTTTTCGGCGGAGTGTTGATTTGAACACTTAACCATGATTAGAGTGCCCTCCTCGAAGAAAAAAACCGCTGGCGTAAACTTTAATGAATTGATCGGGGCGCGATTATGATAGATGTCAGCCTTAAAGGAGTTCGCTGCCGCGCAGCTGGTGAAATTCTCGATATCGACGGCACGATCGGCGCGGCGACCGAAGGAACCATCGTCTATGAACTCGAAGGCGAGGGCGGACAACTGGTCAACGTGCGCTGGGATGACGGTACGCGCTCGTTGGTTTCGTCTGAAGAAATCGTCATCACGGATGTGGTGACCTGGAATTGACCTCAGCTGCAACCCGGCGTGGCTCCCTGCCCCATGCGCTGAATCACGCGTTGCTTGTGCGTGGGACGCCCGTTCAGAAATGGCGGAGAAGGGAGGGAGTCGAACCCTCCGGAGGCCTTACGACCCCCAGACTGGTTTTGAAGACCAGCGGCACCACCGGGCACCTTCCTTCTCCACAGACATTAAAGCACAATTAGCTAACATGTCAGCCGACTGCGGTAAAGAAGCGGCGGGAGAAAGACGGCGCTGGAGGTTTCTAGCGCGTAAGCCGGAGTTGGATCCTTGAAATAACCCGGCTTTGTCCACCAGGACTTTTAAAAATTCCTGACCCCGTGGAAACGACCTTGATTGCGTCGCCTGCGCGTTCGCGATCGATTGTACAATCGTCCGGAAGCGGAATCGTCCTCAGCGTGAAGAATTGCGGCTAGTGTTTTCGAATCATTGCCGCGCACTAACATTAGGGTAATCGATCGATAGATGTTCGGTCAAGCGCAACGGGCGTTTGCTGCATCGGTTTACCTCGTCAGACCAATCGTACGCTCGCGCACGGAATCATCATAATCTTGTCCAAGGCGAAATCTTGACGGAAGAAATACTGGCGAAACTGTAGGGAGTTTCCCACACGACGGTTATTTCCGCTGCGCCTCGCGCGCGTCAAATGTCGGACAAACGGGTGAATTCGCAGTCAGAACCGATGGCATAGCTGTTGCTCGCACATGCGACGTTAGTTCGGCAAGCACGGCCTCGGTCGCGGAGCCACGACGTGCGCGGCAAAAATGTTTCATTTTAGGAGGCGGCGATGAAAGAAGATTCATCGAATGGTGTAAAACGAGCGGTGTTGTCATTCGAATGCAACGGTTGCGGTCAGTTTTTCGAATCGTGGGAGCGGCTGCGCCAGCACGAGGTCGATTGCAAAGACGACGATCGTGATAATCAATTGTAATGCAACGTTCGTTTGAAAGACCGCGCGCAAGGCTTCGAAGCGGAGCACAAGAAATTTCTTTTCCACGCGCGTTCAGTCGGGCGATCCATATGACTCTGGGCGCTCAAGAATTCTTCTTCACTGTCGCCAATAGCAGACGCTTTTTTGAAGGAAAATTTCCCATGAAACGCTGCTGTCTAAAATCTGCAAAGACCAAAGCATCTCAAAAAGAACAAAGCATCGCAAATTGAACTATTCTAATCGAAGAGCAGGCAAGGCATACCCTTTGCGTGCTACTCGGGCTAACCCAACTAAATCAAGCAAAGTGTATGAAAACTCCTCTCGGCTGCGGGAGTGGAGTTGACGATTCGCGTAGCTATTCTTCTCTTTCGACCTCGAGTCTTTCGACGTGTCGGTGCGAAGCGTCTCGCGCGTTGATTTCGGGAGCCGCGTTGTTGATGACGTGTGGAAGCGAATCAGCAGTGACTCAATCCAGTGCAAAACTTCATCGAAAAGCGGAGGAATAATTGGATGTAATGAAAGGCAGCTCGTCACAGAACCGGACAGACGCAACATTGCGGCGACTTTTGACGAAGGCTTCACAATTTCTTGACGAAGGCTTCACAGTTTTTTGATTAGCTTGTTGCGAGGTTCAAATAAACTGCAGCGCAGAGAGACCTATGCTTTTTAAAAGTTGGATGCTTGGAATCTCATTGCTGCTGTTCGCCGGCTGCTCGCCCGTTGCTTCGAATGATGGAGAAAAGTTAGCCGGCAACAAGGTAGCCGCGCCGGCTTCACTTTCCCGGGACAAGGCCGCGGCGGAAAATGAGATCGAGCGGCTCGCCGTCCTTTGGAACAAACGCCGGCAGGAAAGCCCCGGCAACGATTACCCGATCGGTCCCGGCGACGTGCTGGAAGTCAATGTAGCGAACATGAAGGAGATCACTGCCTTGTCGGTGAGAGTCACGGGAGACGGCACCATCTCTCTGCCATTCGTGGGCCTCGTGAAAGTCACCGGAATGACGGAAAAGGCGGTCAGAGATGAAATTCGCAAGGGCCTGCAAGTCAACTACATGCATGACCCGCAAGTGAGTCTGTTCGTCAAAGAGTTTAGCAGTCGACAGGTGGCGGTGATCGGCGCCGTGCAAAGGCCCGGCCTTTATAAACTGAGCAGCCACTTCGATACAATTTTTGAAATGATCTCTCAGGCGGGGGGAACAACGCCGACGGCTGCCGAACGGATTCTTTTTATTCCGGCGGAGTCCGCGGACCCTGAGAAGGCAAAGATTGTTGCCGCCGCTCTGCCCGCGCAGTTGACCAGCCAGGATGCGACTCCGCTGATTCTCAAGAACGTCGATCCGATCGTGATCAATCTCGCCACGATGATACGGGGCGGCAACGAAAAGTACCTCGCCGTGCCGGCGCGGCCCGGCGACGTCATCATGGTACCGGGAGCGGGCGAAGTCCTGGTTCAAGGATGGATCGAGAAACCCGGCTCATACAAGATTACGCCGGGACTCACGGTCCTAGGGGCGGTGGCTGCGGCGGGCGGCAGCATGTATCCGGCGGATATCGGCTCTGTCCAAATCATACGAACCAACAAGCAAGGTCATAAAGCTACCATCACCGCGGATCTCGATGCGATTAAACGCGGAGAACAGCCTGATATCCCCGTCATGGAAAGTGACGTCATCGATGTCACCTCCTCCGGTCCGAAAATGGTCGTTTACGGCATCTATCGTTTTTTTACGACTGTCATGCGCGTGGGCGCCAGCGTTCCGCTGATCCGATAACCCAAGGTTGACCCAGGAATCACACGCTATGCAAGACCTTTCGCCATATCATTTTTCAAAGGGGCACCCGGCTGTCAGCGACACCGAGTCTGATGATCCACTCTCCAGGGCGCGCTTTGTGGATGTCGACGAAGTCCCAGGCTTGCGCAGCTATTGGCAGCTTCTCAAAAAGCATAAACGCAAAATTGCAGTGTGCGTCGCCGCCGCGGTCGCCTGCGCTCTGGTTATCGTTTTGTCCATGACGCCGCTTTATACGGCGAAGACGGTCCTGCTCATCGAGCGCTACGGCCCCAAGGTCATCAATGTTCAGCCGGTTCTCTCCGAGTCCGTCGAGTCTTCGGCCAGCGATGCGGACTACTATCAAAGCCAATACGAGATACTGAAAAGCCGCAGCCTCGCGGCGGCGGTAATCAAATCACAGGGACTGGACAAGAATCCCATCTTCACCGGCGAGGGGCGCCGGAAGAACGTGATCGAAGTTTTTAACGGACTCTTGTCCAAGGCGACTGCATGGATGAGGTGGGGCAACCAAGCCGAAGTCGCGGGAATTCCGTCCGACGTCAAGTCCGAGTCGATCAATGCGTATCAGGGAATGCTCGATGTCGAGGCGGTCAAACGCAGCCGCCTGGTGCGGATTTCCATTAGCAGTCCCAGTCCGGCGCTTTCCGCTAGCATCGCCAACGCGCATGCTCAGGCATACGTTCGTCAAGGCATTAGGCTCAAGTCTCAGGCGAGCGAACAGGCAAGAAAGTTTCTTGAAACAGAGCTCACGGGACTCAAGCAACGGGTGGAAGAGTCGGAAGCCGCTTTGAATCAATTTCGCCGGGGCAAGGGAATCATTTCGCTTGACGACAAAGAGAATATCGTCGTGGATCGTTTGGCGGATCTTAACAAGCGGTTGACCGAAGCCGAAGCCGATCGTATCGGTCTCGAAGCTCAGGCGCGGCTGATCAAGCAGCGCGAGTACGATTCACTTCCCGCCGTTGTGTCGAGTCCGCTGATTCAGAATCTAAAAGCGCAGATGGTCCAGCTTGAGGCACAGTACGCCAATCTCGCGGCGCAGTTCAAGCCCGGCTATCCGCAGTTGGCGCAACTACGGATGCAGTTGGATGAGACGAAGCAAAAGCTCGGGGCGCAAATCAAGAACGTGGTGGAGAGTATCAATTCCGCCTACATGGCCGCGGCCGGCAAGGAGCGGCAGCTCAGAGTGGAGATGAACAATCAGAAATCCGCGGCGCTTGCGCTCAAGGATGCCTCGGTTGACTATGCCATTCTCTCTCGAGAAGCGAGCACCAACAGCCAACTCTATGACAGCGTGTTGGCGCGGTTGAAAGAGCTTGCCTTGTCGTCGGAAATTCCGGCCTCCAATGTCTCGGTTGTCGACCTCGCGGAAGTTCCGCTATGGCCGTCCGAGCCCCGCAAACGGCTTACCGTGATGCTTGCCGCGGCCCTAGGCTTGGTGGCCGGGTTCGGTTTGGCGTTGGTATCCGAGCATCTCGATAATACGCTGAGAACGCCGGAGGATGTCGAGCGCCATCTGCGCCTGGCCAACCTGGTCGTGGTGCCGGATTTTTTTAGCCTGCCAAAAAACGCCACCCGCTGGAAATTGCCGTTCACGAAGCGCAAGCCGGCGTTCGATTCGAAACTCTGTGTGCCGAGCAAGAGCGCCGTGCCGGCCAATCTGCGTTTTACCCTCATCACCGAAGCCTATCGGAAGCTGCGCACGGCGATTCTCTACTCCCGGCCCGGACAGCCGCCCAAAACGATTCTCTTTACCAGCAGCACGGCGGGCGAAGGCAAGACCATCTCGGTGACCAACACGGCGATCATGTTCGCGCACCTCGGTTACAACTGTCTGGTCATAGACGCCGACCTGCGCCGGCCCCAGTGCCACCGCGCGCTGCGCGTGAACAACGATCGCGGTCTTACCGATTTTCTGGTCGGCCAGGCTGCGATGGAACAGGTCATCAAGCGCACCTCGGTGGCCAATCTCTCGGTGCTCAATTGCGGCGCGGGCGCCCCCAATCCCGCCGAGCTGATTGGCTCGCAAAAAATGCAAGACGGTTTGAAGGCGCTCAAGCAGTGTTACGATTTCATTCTAATCGATTCGCCGCCGGTGATACCGGTGAGCGACGCGGTCATTCTTGCCACCTTGGTCGACGGAGTTGTGTTTGTCGTGCGCGGCCAGGACACGCCGAAAAATTGGGTCAAAGGGGCGCTGGCGGAGTTGAACAGCGGGCGGGCGAAACTTCTCGGCGTCGTGCTCAATCGAGTCGATCTGCGCAGCGCCGACTATCAGGGTTATTACCAGTATTACGACGGCGAATATTATTCTTCCGTGCGACTCGCATGAACGAGCGGCAGAAAATGTTCACCCGGGATGAGCGAGTGCGGCGACGCGAACAAACTTGATTATGGAAGAAAGAATGACATGCGCTATTTAATCACCGGCGGGGCCGGTTTTATCGGCTCCCATCTCGCCGACAAGCTTCTGCGCGAAGGCCATACCGTCACGGTCGTCGACGACCTGTGCACGGGCGCCATCCAGAACATCGAGAAATTAAAATCCAGCGGCAGCTTCAACTACGTCGTCGACTCGATTTTTAACCGCCCTCTGCTCGCCGAGCTGATCGACGACCATGATGCGGTTTTTCACCTCGCCGCTTCCGTCGGGGTGCGCCTCATCGTTGAAAGTCCGGTCCGCACCATCGAAACCAATGTCAAAGGAACCGAGGTGGTGCTTGAATTCGCCAACAAAAAGAAAAAGAAAGTGCTGATTGCCAGTACTTCCGAGGTCTACGGCAAATCGACCAAGATCCCTTTCTGTGAAGACGATGACCTGGTCATGGGCGCCACGCAAAAAGGCCGCTGGAGCTACGCATGCTCCAAGGCCATCGATGAATTTCTGGCGCTGGCTTACTGGAAAGAAAAAAGACTGCCCGTTGTCATCGTGCGGCTTTTTAATACCGTCGGTCCGCGCCAAACCGGCAGATACGGCATGGTGCTGCCCACCTTCGTGCGCGCCGCGCTCGCCGGAGAACCGCTTACCGTATTTGGAGACGGCACACAGTCGCGCTGTTTTTGCCACGTCAAAGACACGGTGGGCGCCCTGGCCCTCGCGATCGAGCATCCCGGCGCCGTAGGTCAAATATTTAACGTCGGCAGCAATGAAGAGATCAGCATCGGCGACCTCGCCATTCTGGTGAAATCGATGACCGGCAGCGCCTCGCCGATTCACTACATTCCCTACGATGAGGCTTACGAAGAAGGCTTCGAGGACATGCACAGACGCGTGCCCGATATCAGCAGAATCAGCAACCTGGTCAATTTTCAACCGACCCGCGACATACGGCAAATCGTGCAAAGTGTCATTGACTACTTCGAGGCGCAAGTCGAAGGGCAGCGTATCAGCGCCATGCCTGCGCTTTCGGAGGCCACGCTCTAGAGAATCGTGAGCGACCATGGTCTGGAGTACTTTCATGGATACGGCGTGGAGCATGCTTTTTCTGGTACCGGCAAGTTCATTCTTGCTGACGCTTTTGTTGGTGCCGTTGGTCGGGCGATTGGCGGCGCGCTGGGGCTATGTGGCGCAACCGAAGAAAGACCGCTGGCACACGCGACCCACGCCGATGTTGGGCGGTCTCGCCTTCTTCCTGGGTTTTCTTCCGCCGGTATTATTGCTGACGCCCAATCTTTCCACGGCTCTGCCCTTTTTTATCATCGTTACAATGATGTTTATCGTGGGGATGTACGATGATCTGCGCCAGCTCAATCCGACCACTAAGCTTATCGGTCAGATTATCAGCGCGGCCACCGCCGTCTATTTTGGCTATGCTCTGCAATTCTTCAGCTGGGCCCCGCTCGATGCCTTGCTGACCGCAATCTGGATTGTCGGACTGACAAACGCGCTGAATCTCCTCGACAATATGGACGGCTTGGCCGGCGGTATCGCATTGATCGCGGCCCTTTATCTGGCGTTTTTGTTTACCCAGCAAGGAGACGCCCAGCACTGGGTCTTGGCTCTGGCGCTCGCCGGCGCGCTGGGCGCCTTCTTGCTGCACAATTTTTTTCCGGCGTCGATCTTTATGGGAGATGCAGGAAGTCTTTTCCTCGGCGCGGCGCTCAGTCTGCTCACGGTTCACGCCAACGGTCAGGCTTCCAACATACTCTCCCTGGTCGCCATACCGACTTGTATCTTGCTCGTCCCCATTCTGGATACCACGCTGGTGACCGTGACGCGCTTGCTGCGCGGCCAACCCGTTTCTCACGGCGGCAGGGACCACGCATCACACCGATTGGTCATCCTGGGATTGAGCGAGCGCCAGGCGGTCCTGCTGCTGTATCTCATGGCGGCCATCGCCGGGGCCAGCGCGGTTTTCATCAAAGGGTTTTCCTATACCCTCAGTCTGGTATTCCTGCCGCTGGTGCTGCTCTCGTTCACGCTCTTTACCGCCTATCTGGCCCAAGTCGAGGTGGTTTCAGAGGAAGAGAGCAGAAAAAAACAGGCGCAGAAAAAACTCACCGTGTTGCTGGACGCACTCACCTACAAGCGCCGGCTGCTGGAAGTGATCCTCGATTTTTTCGTCATCGCCTTTGCTTACTATCTGGCGACTGCTTTGCGCTTTGATTTTCATCTGGGCGAGTCTTTGATGAAGCTTTATCTCACCTCGCTGCCCATCGTGGTGAGCGCAAGCTATATAGGGTTTTTTCTCTTCGGCGTCTACCGCGGCTTGTGGCGTTACACCGGTCTGGAAGATCTTGTGCGCATCGCCAAAGGCGTGGCCTGTGCCACGATGTTTTCCATGATCGCGCTCATTTTGTTCTACCGATTCGATGGCTATTCGAGAATCGTTTTCATCGCCTACGGGATGCTGCTTTTCCTGGGTATGGCGGCTAGCCGCTTGTCATTTCGTGTGTTCGGTTTGGTGCTGGCCCGCGCCCGCAACGAGAAAATCCCGGTTTTGGTTTACGGCGCGGGCGATGGCGGAGATCTAGTGGTGCGCGAGTGCCGCACCAATTCCCGGGTGGAGTACGAGCCGATAGGCTTCCTGGACGACGATCCGCGCAAAGAGGGACGTACGGTGGCGGGACTGCGAATTTACGGGGGCGCGGAGAAATTGCCGGAAATCCTCCAACGGGCAAAAGTGGAAGGCTGCATTATCTCGTCCCCCAAGATTTTGGCCAACGGGCACGCCGAACAGATTCGCACTGTCTGCCAAGAACAGGGATTGTGGATCAAGCAACTGCGGCTGGATTTCGTCGAGGAGGAGCGCTGATAAATAATCATGACCGCAAGTTTACCGTCAAAAGTGGCTGTCGTTGGTTTAGGGTATGTGGGTCTTCCATTGGCAGCGGCATTTAGCAAGGTGTTGCCGACTATCGGCTTCGATATCAATCAGAATCGCATCGCCGAGCTGAAAGATGGCCTGGATCGCAATGGTGAGATGAGCAATGCCGACTTGTCGGTGGCGCCACTGGAGTTGACTGCCGACGCCTCGCAACTGCGGCGCGCCTCTCTCATCATCGTCGCCGTGCCGACTCCGGTGGATAAGGCAAAGCGGCCGGATCTTACCCCGCTGGTTGAGGCCAGCCGTCTGATCGCGCAACAACTGACGCCGGGAACCATCGTCGTCTACGAGTCGACGGTCTATCCCGGTTGCACCGAAGAGATCTGCGTTCCCATCCTGGAACGCGAGTCGGAGCTGCAATGCGGCAGCGATTTCAAAGTCGGCTATTCGCCGGAACGCATCAACCCCGGCGACACCGAGCATACCTTTGAAAACGTCATGAAAATCGTCTCGGGACAGGACCCGGAAACGGCCGAGGTCTTGGCCCAGACGTACGGGCTCGTGGTTAAAGCGGGGATTCACAAGGCGCCCAGTATTCGCGTGGCTGAAGCGGCCAAGGTCATCGAAAACGTCCAGCGCGATCTCAATATCGCGCTGATGAACGAGCTTGCGGTGTTGTTTCATCGCATCGGTCTGGACACCGCGGAGGTTTTCAAAGCGGCGCGCAGCAAGTGGAACTTCTTGCCCTTCGAGCCCGGCCTGGTGGGCGGCCACTGCATACCTGTCGATCCCTATTATCTGACGCACAAAGCGCAGGAGATCGACTATCATCCGGAAGTGATCCTCGCCGGCCGGCGCATCAACGACTCCATGGGACGCTACGTCGCCCAGGAAACCATCCGGCTGCTGATTCAATCGGACAAAGTCGTGCGCGGCGCCAAAGCGCTGGTGCTCGGCGGCGCGTTCAAGGAAGACGTCCCCGACGTGCGCAATACCCGCGTCACCGAGTTGATGCGCGAGCTGGAAGAGCATGGCATAGAAGTCGCGGTAGCGGATCCTTTGGTCCGCCCGAAAGACCTGACGCTCTTCAAAGTCCGCATCGTCGCCGATCCGTTCGGCGGCAATGAAAAATTCGACGCAGTCGTGTTGGCGGTGCCGCACAAGATCTTCCGAGGCATACCCGCGGAAGCCTACATCGAACTGCTGGCAAACCATGACCGCCCGGCGGTGTTCGTTGATCTGAAAGGCGCGATGAGCACGCTGCGTGCGAGAAAAGATTTGCTGTACTGGAGTCTTTGAGGTGAGGCAACAGGTAAGAAGCTAGGACGTTCAAGCATAGATACAATGGATCACACTGTCTCTCAGATGAACGTGCTGATGGTAACGGGCATCTTTCCGCCGGATATCGGCGGACCCGCGACTTATGTTCCTGGCATCAGCAGCGAATTGGTAAATCGTGGGCACAGGATCATAGTAGTAACTCTCAGCGACAATATCGATCACGATGACGAATCCTATCCATTCGCCGTTGTGCGTATCCGACGCGCTATGTTCAGGCCGTGGCGATTTGTTCTCACCGTGGCGGCCATACTGCGGGAGGGTCGACACGCCCAGGTCATTTATGTCAACGGACTTCATCTAGAGGCAGCGGTCGCGAACTTTTTTCTCGGTAAACCGCTGGTGCAAAAGATCGTCGGCGATTGGGCGTGGGAACGCGCGACAAACAAGGGTTGGGTGACCGAAGGCTTCGAGGAGTTTCAAAAGCGTAGGCATGGTCTCAAGGTCGCATTGCTAAAGGCTCTACGATCTTTTTGCGCGCGCCGAGCGGATGCCGTGATCGCCCCGAGCCAGTATTTAGCCAGCGCGGTCACCCATTGGGGCGTTGCCGAGGCCCGGACCATCGTGATTTACAATGCGGTGGAGTTGCCTCCCGCGACATGTTTGACCCTACCGCTATCGACTCGATTCAACGTCGTAACAGTCGGACGGCTAGTTCCGTGGAAACAGGTCGATCGTCTGATTGAATCAGTTAGTACCTGTGGTGAGACCGGCTTAGTCATCGTCGGCGATGGACCTGAGCGCAAACGGCTGGAGGAAGTCGCACGGACTTGTCACCTGGCGGACCGAGTTTATTTTGCCGGGCAAAGAAACAAAGAGGATACGTTTGGTTTGATGGCTGCCTGCGATGTCTTCGTGTTGAATTCCACTTACGAAGGATTTCCCCACGTTGTCTTGGAGGCCATGTGTGCCGGCCTGCCTGTTATAGCAAGCGCGGTCGGCGGAACGCCGGAATTGGTGCGGCACGGTGAAAACGGAATCTTGATCGCTCCGAATTCTAACGGCGCGCTCTCAAAAAGTCTGACGAAGCTTGAGTCTTCGTCAACGGAAAGGCGACGGTTAGCCGCGGCGGCTCGGCAAACGATGCAACGATTTCAGCCGTTCGTAATGTTTGAGAAGACCGAGGCTGTTTTGCGAGCACAGGCGCATACTCAGGCCTAGACATGCGTGGCGATGCTTATTTGTTCATGGAGACGATTCGTGTAGGGGAAGGTCAAGAGCTTTATGAAACGTCGACGAAGAGTTGCGGCATTACAGTGTGGGCGGAGTCTCTGAAGGACGCGCTAGCAGCGGGACGCTCGCTAGGTGTTGAAAGCCAATTTGGCGGCTAGGTCCAGCAGATGGGTGAAAGGGAAAATGACGATCCTGAGTAGTATTACGAAACCCGCGGTTGATTATCTTAGGAAGGCTTCAGCCAAGGAAAATGAAAGCGGCTTCGAGAATTCACTGTACGCATTTGCTTCGTTTTACAGAAGGCTCAGAGCGTCGTTGAGATCAAGCGATAGCGCATTAGCTTCGAAAACCTATCTCCATTGCAGAAGCATTGAGCAAGCCATCATGGGAAACCGCCTGAACTTCGTGACCTTCGATGAATTGGTAGCATGCACTAACCGCTGGGTCCGCTCCTTTCCGGAGGCGTACGATTTGATCGTAGGTATACCAAGAAGCGGACTCCTGGTAGCCACTATTATCGCTTCAAAACTCGGAAAGCCTCTAACGACACCGGACCGTCTTACTGAAAAGTCTGTCTGGATGACAAATAGATTACTCCATGAAAACGTCGGATTTAAGAAGATTTTACTGGTCGACGACAGAGTATCAAAAGGAAGAGAACTCCGGAGCGCGTTAGCCACCTTGCGGCAGCAAGGGGATTTTCAGATCACCAAGGCATCGTTGTTCGTTACTGCTGAAGCGGCACAGCTGGTTGACCTCTACTACAAGATCACTCCGGACCCCGTTCTTTTCGAATGGAATCTGATGCATGCGAAAAAGGGCAATCTTGCGACGGATCTGGACGGTGTAATTTGTCATGATCCTCCCAAGGGATTAGATGCCGATGAAGCTGCTTATTTGGAATGGATGCGAAACGCAAAACCTTATCTCGTGCCGCTGTATGAAATCGACGCGATTGTCTCCAGTAGACTCGAGCGCTATCGCACCGTAACCGAAGAATGGTTAGCGAAGAACCGCGTGCCTTACAAAAAATTGATTCTTTGGGATCTTCCATCGATAAATGATCGGCACGGACGGTTTACCAAATACAAGGCGGAAACCCTCTTGAGAATTAAACCGGATGTGTATTGGGAGAGCAACTTCAATGAGGCAAAGCAAATTTATGATTCGACTAGAATTCCTACCTTATGCGTTGATCGAATGAGTATGTTTTCGTGAACGGCAAGCTCGATCATTGAACCGAGGAATTACGAATAACTCATCAATGGCTACAACTATCAAATTGGAAAAAGAAGATGTTAATGCGTTTGGAGGCGGCGGTTTCGAGAGGTGATGTTTAGGACTATCAAACGACTGTTCAGTCCGGTCGAATTTCGTCAAGGTCTGAAGGAGACGGAGCCAAGGTTGAAACATTCAGCTTCCTTAATGTGATGACGGACACCAAACAGGTATTTCGGACGTAGCCAAGGAGGTAGTGCCGGTGCTGATTGACGGTAGGGCTGGAGTGATGACCCAACAGGAGTTGCGAGAGCATGTGCTGAGACATGGCTGCTATTCTCCTGAACAGAACCAAAGAATCTACGAGTACTGGCTCGAAAAAGCTCAGCGCTATTTATATATCGAGAGGGTGTGCTTCACGCCGAGGATGTGGATTTCTTCTTGCGGGCAAGCGCAAATCGGCATTGTGCAGGAAGTTCTCTTAGATACCGAATTTACAAATGCGTAACTGTATTATTTTAGGTTCCGGACGCAGCGGCACCAGCATGGTCGCTGGCACGCTGGCAAAAGCTGGTTTTTTAATGGGAGACAATTTGCTTAAGGCAAAGAACAGCAATCCCAAAGGTTTCTTTGAGGATCGGGAAATTATTCGCATCAACGAGGCTCTTCTCGCCCAAGTCCTCCGTACGAGACCGAGGCTGCTCGGGAGGTGGTTCTTTCACTCATGGCCGATCACTGGGCATCGGTGGTTAGCAGAGGTACCGCTAGACATAGATATGCCTTGTTCCGCAGAGCTTTCTCTAAAGATGCGTGATCTGACTCGGCGAGAACCATTCTGTTTCAAGGACCCACGGTTTGCTTACACGCTGCCGGCCTGGAGGCCTCTACTGAAGGATTCAGTGTATATTTGTGTGTTTCGAGATCCTGCAAGTACAGCCTTGAGCATCCTAAAGCTTGTGAAGGATCATATTGCCCCTATCCAGAAAGAGCATATCACTTTTGAACAGGCATTAAACACGTGGACTCTCACTTACAGGCATATTCTCGAGCGGCACCGGCATGAAGGGACTTGGCTGTTTGTACATTTTGACCAAATGTTTACAAGAGAAGGCTTGGCCCGATTTGAAGCCTTTGTAGGAGTACCAGTCGATCATTCTTTTCCGGAACCTTCATTGCGACGGTCCATTTCGGACCATCCGGTTTCTACAGAGACTTTGCACACCTATAAAAATATTTGTGCGCTTGCGGAATACGAAAGTTGAAATGTGAAAATCTAGATATTTTGGTAGCCACAGACTGTGCACTGCGAAGGAATCAGCGCGACAACTGAACACGGTTCTCGAAAGTGATGATTGTCATGGCCCAAGACGTATGAACTATGCCTTCTACTCCTAAAATTAGCGTCGTGATGTCAGCTTACAACGCCGCGGCGTATTTGGATGAGGCCGTGACCAGCATTCTGGGTCAGACCTTTCACGATTTCGAGTTTGTTATTATTAACAACGGCTCTATAGACGATACCGGCGCCATTCTTGATGGGTATCAAAAGCTCGACAGCCGGATACGCGTCTATTACCACGAGCAGGAGGGACTGATCCCTGCTCTCAATTACGCTTGCCGGTTGGCGCGCGCTCGGTACGTCGCTTTTATGGACGCGGACGATATTAGTTTGCCTCGCAGACTCCAATTACAGTTGGAATATCTGGAGGCGTACCCGGAAATTGGAATCGTCGGCGCGTGGGTTCATAAAATGAATAAGGATGGTTCGCCAAGAGTCGCCTGGTGTCCGTCCAGCAGCCCAAAAATGCTCAAGTGGACCCACTTCTTTGGTATGTGTTGCTGTTGCCCGTCTGCCATGATGCGGCGTGAAATTTTAGAGCAACTCGATTTCTTTCGATCTGACTTGATTCACGCCCAGGATGTGGATCTCTGGTTGCGCGCAAGCTTGATCACTGAATTTAGCTGTGTTCAAGAAATTCTCTATAAGTACAGGGTTTGGCCTGGGAGTATTACTCAGTTTCACCTTCACGCTGTCAGAGAAACTCACGTCCGGTTATTGGCTTCATTCATTAAGGACTTCTTGAATGTTGATCCGCCGCTAGAAGCGGTAGCTGGCCTGCGGCAAACCAGAGTCGGGCCCCTTTTTGAAAATCTTTCTCAAATTCGTGCGACCGTTGCCCTGATCCAGGACCTTTATTGGCAGTTCGCGAAGGAGAATTCTCTCAGCCCTGAGGAGAGCAGAGAAATATCCTGGGACGCCGCGAAAAGGGTCGCGTCTCTAGCGCTTCAAGCATGGCGTTTCGACAATCGAGGTTTTATGTCGCTGAGCATGCGAGCGCTGAAACTGAACTATCGTCTCTTAAATCCTTCCGCCATTATGAAAGGCCTAGAGCGGCGCTGGTCGTTCAATTGTGCAGGGTGAGCAATGAGGCGTGGTGGAGAAGGAGGATAAAACTGGTTTCACGCTTCGTCACACGCAGCTGACGAACTACGCCTTGAGTGATCGGAGCATCTCATCTCATGCAAACAGGGGCAGGTAAAATAGCGACGTGGCAGACATTGTCTCTGGCGACTCTATGCGAGAGTTTTCGCACGAGGATTCTTGCACGAAAGTTCGTGCGCAACGTCGGGGTCTTGACGGTTGCTAACTTTGTCGGAGCAGCACTGAGCGTCGTCCAGGGCATACTCGTCGCTCGTTGGCTAGGGCCGGAATTTTACGGTGTGACCGCGCTCGTAATGAGTTACCCAAGCCTCATTCACGGATTTTTTGATGCGCGATCAGTGTCGGTGTCGGTGAAGTACCTCGGCGAATATCACGCACGAGGCGAGCACGACCGAGCGCGGGCGATGTGCAAACTAAGTTATGGTGTAGATCTGGCGATTGCTTGCTTGACATTCCTGGTTTTGGTGCTGACCGCTCATTGGGCCGCCCAGAGTATCGCGCACAATCCCGCTGTAGCTGGTCTTATGGTCCTATGCGGAGCGGCACTCATTCCCCAGGCGCTTGTGGGAACGTCCAATGCGGTATTGGCCACTTTTGGACGGTTTCCAGTGATTGCTTTCATTGAAATTGTCACGACCTGTTTGCGCGTCGTGCTGGTCATTAGCTTCGTGTTGGCCGGCTGGCAAGTAGTGGGCGTGGTTTGGGCAAACGCAATGGCTGCGACAGCAACGGGTTTATTGTACGCAGGTGTCGCCGGGGCACTCATTCGTCACGCCTGGGGCGGACCAGTCCTTCGAGGCAGCCTGAAAGCTCTCAAGGGCAGGCGTAGGGAAATATTCACTTTCTTCGCCTACAACGACCTGACCGCATTGATCGGGATGATTCCGAGGCAGCTCGATACAATTTTACTCGGATATTTCCGCAACCCAACCGAGGTCGGCTTCTACAGATTGGCAAAGAGCATTTCTAATCTAGCCGGATATCTGCTGGGACCGCTCAAATCGGTCGCCTACGCCGAACTGACGCGAGTATGGGGGCTGGGCGAAAAGCGCGCCTTTTCCAAGAAGGTTAAGAAGGTCGCCCTCTGGATCGGATTCCCCTTAGGATTGCTTGTTTTGCTAGGCGCCGGGCTCATGTCGTTTGCATTGCCTCTGCTTGTTGGTGAAGCTTATATCCCTGCTGTTGCCGCGACTCAATTGCTATTCATTGGGTCTGCAATATCACTTGCCTTTTTCTGGGTCCGCTTAATTTATCTGGCACAAGGCCATGTTCGGCAACTGTTTATTTTAAATTGCTTTGTGACTGTTGGTTTTGGACTGATCTATCCTCTCGTCATACGGGAGTGGGGCTATATGGGGTCATCGGCGTGGATGTTGGCATTGCAGGTTGTGGGAACGTGCGTTTCCGGGTCGTGGTTATGGAGACAACTCAATGCAAGCGAAGAACGCGCGACGTAATCGGCGGGAACCGCTAAACACTAACGACAGAGAAACAGAATGAAATCGAATCCATCAATAATAACTGACAAGAAACCGGCCCTCTGTTTCACGCTTTGGTTCCGTAAGCATAATAATCCCCGCTATGCGGTTTTATTTCCGCGCCTGGAGCCAGTAGTTGAATTTCGCAAGGTGACTCTCAGCCACCGCCGAGTCGTACGGGGGTTGCAGTTTCGAGTATGGAAGGCTCTCAGGCGAGGACTCACCTATCCCGCTGTGGCTCGATACTTTGCCGACCGATATCCGACCGTTTTTACCGTGGATACGCATCAGATCCCGGCTTGGCCAGAAAATCAAAGAGTTGTTGTGGATATGGACGATCCTGTCTTTACTACGACGGAATTTCAAATCCTCAAGTTGCCGCAGGTAAAAGCGATTGTGGTTACAACTGAGCAAGCAAAAGCGATCTATCGACAGCAAGGGGTCACTTGCCCGATCCACGTTATCCCGCAAGGAGTGTCGGTTGAGCAGATCGATGAGAAAAGAATCCGCGAGATTCGTACGCAATTCAAAGGAGATCGGGATGTGGTGGTAGGTTATCACGCGCCGACCTTGACATTGGCTTCGGATGGGCAGCGGAGAGCCCGGGCAGGCCAAGATGACTTGGATTTTCTCTTCGCCGCCATCGAAGAAGCGCGAAAGATCGAGCCGAGGATTAAACTCTGGCTGTTCGGAGAAGCCAACGAATCGGTGCAAAGATACGCCGCAAAACGCCCAGGCTGGATTAAGGTTTTCGGCTACGTGTCTCTTTCCGACATCCTGAATTACGTCTCAAATTTTGACATAGGAGTTTACCCGAGAACCTGGGCACAGCCGCGCGGCCGATTTAACGTAAAACTTGCGCAGTTCATGGCATGCGGAGTCCCCATTATCTCAACAAATCTCGACGAGAGTTTCATTTTAAGAGAGGCAGGCTGTGGGATCGTGTGCAAATCTGAGGAGACCTTTTCCAAGGCGTTGGTGGAATTGGCGCAATCGGCCGACAAGCGTGCCGCGTTGGCGAATGCGGGTCGCGCATATGCGCGAACAAATCTTGATTGGTCGATCTTAGTGCCGATGTACCAACAAATACTAACGAGTTGAATCATGGCTAATAAAGTTTGCTTCCTCGGCGGCGCGCGTTATAACCGGCCGCTTGACCCTACCAGCGACAAGAAGTTTGCAACCATGAGGTCGCTAGGGGAACTTTTCGTTATCGGTTTCTCCGGAAGTCTTAGGGCTCGGAAATTCACGCAGCATGCGCACTTTTATCTGTTGCCTGAGCTGCCGTTCTCCGTGTTGCGTTATCTGGAGATCTTCTTCCTGGGCCAGATATTGACGAGTTGGCTCATTCTTCGGCATGGAGTTCGGGTTTTGATCACGCAAAGCCCGTACGAAGGTGTCGCTGCGGTTTTCGCCAAAAGGATCGCGGGCTGGTTTGGACGCGAAGTCATGCTTGTGGTGGAGAGCCACGGGGACTTTGAAGAGAGTTTATTTATGCAAAGGCAAGTCTTTTTGCCGCGGCTTTACCGCCTTGTCATGCGCGGTGCCGCGGGATTTACCCTAAAACATGCTGATTTATTACGGGCCGTTTCTAACTCTACACGCGAACAACTGAAACGATGGGCGCCCGGAAAACCGACCTTTCAATTTGTTGCTTGGACAGACATAGAAACATTTCTACAGGCTGGGGCTAAAAGGGACGCGCAATTCTCGCAGGTCATTCTTTATGCCGGCGTTTTAATCCCACGAAAGGGCATTCATCACCTGATAAGCGCGTTTATCCGAATAGCGCAGGATTTTCCGCAGTCGCGCCTCGTCATTGCGGGATCGGACGATAATCGCGCGTATGCGGCAGGGTTAAAAGCACAAGTTGAGCAAGCCGGGTTAGCGGAAAGGATCGAGTTCCTTGGCAAGATGCCTCAGGTAAGGCTGGCAAGCCGAATGCGCGAGGCCTCTTTACTTGTGCTTCCTAGTTATTCCGAGGGACTGCCGCGGGTTATCTATGAGGCAATGGCCGCTGGACTGCCCGTAGTTGCGAGCTCTGTAAGCGGTGTTCCAGAAATAGTTCAGGAAAACGTCACCGGACTTCTTGTTCAACCAGGCGATGAAAACGCGCTGGCGGAACGGATGCGCTGGGTGTTGCAGCATCCGATCGATGCTCACGAGATGGGACGCAGAGCTCATGACTGTGCTGAGCGCGCCTTCTCTACGGAGGCCTATGTCGGAGCTTATCATCGGATGCTTGAAGTTTCCGGAAGCGTTTAACATGCGTATTCTTTATTTCTGCCTCGCCGTAGATACCGAGGATCCCATTCTGGGCTTTACGGCTGGTTGGATACGCGAGCTGGCCGAGCGTGTGGAGTTTGTTCATGTGATTACGATGAGGGTGGGGCGCGCCGAGGTGCCAGGCAATGTGAGGATCTACTCAGTGGGTAAAGAGCGGGGATACAGTGAACCGCGGCGGGCATTTGAGTTTTATCAAATTCTTATGAATGTTCTGCGCAAAGATCACGTAGACATCTGTTTCGCCCACATGATGCCGCTTTTCACTGTTCTTGGCGGTCCCGTACTCAAAGCAAAGCGGATTCCGATTGTAACCTGGTATGCGCATCCAAGTTTAACTTGGATATTGCGGCTGGCGCACCACTTGTCACGACAAATGTTGGCGAGCGTGACGACGGCTTATCCCTACAAGCGCGACAAGCTGATTGCGATTGGACAGGGTATCGATACGAAGCTGTTCTCACCCGATGCGGCAGTGCCGCCGGACGAGCCGCCGGTCGTTCTTTGCGTGGGCCGGCTGTCACCCGTCAAAGATCACCCGACCCTGCTTCAGGCGGCTTCGCTGTTACGACAAACCTGGAACCGGCCTTTCCGAATCGTGTTGGTCGGCGGACCTGGTGCTCCCCGTGACGAGTCGCATGTCCGATCACTCCATGAACAGATGAGCGAGTTAGGACTTGAAAACATCGTTCATTTTGAGCCCGCGGTTTCAATGGAGAAGCTCCCGCTCTGGTATCGACGCTGCGCGGTGTATGTCAACCTGACGCCGACAGGGTCGGGAGACAAAGTCGCGTGGGAAGCAATGAGCTGCGGGAAGCTTTGCGTTGCCGCAAACGACGGCTTTCGAGAGACCTTGGGTAAATACGCAGCGCTGTTGCTCTTTCCCCACGGCGACGCCGAGAGTCTCGCCGCCCGACTTCACTGGGCATTATCTTTGAGCGAAGGGGAAAGGCAGCGCGTGGAACTCTATCTGAGAGAGCAGGTGGTGAATGGGCATAGCCTGAACGGTCTTGCCACTAAACTAGTCGACCTTTTCGCCAGGTTAGTAGAGAAACAATCAGGACCTCGCGGGCTTACCAGAGAGACCATTTAGTTCTGAGGCAACAGGAATGGAAGGTTCTGTAGTCATTTTAAGAGCTGGCTGGTTACCGACGCGCCAGGCAAATGGCATTCAGACTGTCCGAATGTGCGAAGCATTCGCCGCTTTAGGACTGCGCGTAAGCTTATATTACATTCCTCAGCCGGGTAAGCCTAAAGACATCGTGAAGTATTACAATATTAAGACGCCCGTAAACCTAAAGCCTCTTCCGAGGGGCATTTTTCCTCTGAGAAAAGAATTCAAGCTTAAGGATGGATCGTTTGGTACTCCATCGTTTGTTCATGCTTTCTTTTGGTCTGGTTTCGCGGTGCAACTAGCCAGCAGGGAAAAGGCTCTGTTCTATTTTGTTCGAGAACCGATGCTTGCCTGGTGGCTCGGGTTCCGAAACCTGCCGACGGTATTTGAGATTCATCACGACTATACGACTGGCGGGATAGAAAATCCGTTTACCCGACCCGCATGTCGGCGCCAAAGCATCAAGTCGGTTGTGGCCGTTACCGAACATCTCCGCAACGATTTAGTGAGTCTGTTTGACGTGCCGCGCGAAAAAACTATGACGCTTGCCAACGGCGTTGATCTGCAACAATTTGCCAACGTTTGTACAAGCGACATCGCGCGACAGCGATTGGGGCTGCCATCCGCCGATCCCATCGTAGTGTACGCCGGACAGCTTCGGAGCGAGAAGGGCGTGGACGTTCTGGTTAAGGCAGCAGCGATGTTGAAGAATGTCACGGTAGTTATCGTTGGCGGAGACGCAGCCGATAAGGAGAGGTTACGCCAGTTAATTGTGGAGTTGGACACGCACAATGTCGTCCTGTTGGACTACGTGCCGGCCATCGAGGTACCGATATATCTAAAAGCTGCAAACATCCTGGTTTTGCCCCATTCGGCTAAGGGTGTCGAAGCCGCGAAATACACCTGCCCTCTCAAACTCTTTGAGTATATGGCAGCGGGAGTCCCTATTGTGGCCAGTGAATTGCCAGCGATTACTGAGGTGGTCAGGCACGGTCAGAATGGATGGCTAGTGAAACCAGACAGTCCGTCAGCGCTGGCAGAGGGTATCCGCTATTTACTTGAGAACGACGAGTTGGCCTCCGCGATGGCAAGGCGGTCCGAGCAAGACGCGAAATGTTACACTTGGAACCATCGAGCGGCACGGATTGTTGAAAGCTTGAGAGTTTAACGGCCCTGCAATCGCTAAAATGATGGCACGGACCTTTGGCGTCATTCATTAAAGTGATCATTGCCGCATTGAGGTTACGGTGGTCCTGCCAACTAGAGACAGTTTAGGCAACAGGTTAGGAGTATGAGATGAATTGGAGCGTGTCATGCGTTAGCGGGATAGTAAGCCTCTACAATCTGATGCGGACCTATGCAAGGCCGTTGCATCCGATAACTCGCACCGTGGCCAGGTTGATACTCCACGTTTTAATGAGACTAAAACGTTTTGAATGTCCGTCGGACCAAGCGCACTCTTATTTTCGATATATTTTGGGATTGCATGAACCGGGCACAACGGCCGTTGTCAAAAGAACCTTACGAGCGGGCATGACGGTTGTCGATGTCGGTGCCCATTTTGGTTACTTCACTGTTCGCTTCGCGAGAAAGGTCGGTAAAAGCGGACGGGTCTATGCTTTTGAACCCGACCCCGCAACTTTTGAGTTCTTAGAACGAAATACAAAACGCTTCGAAAACGTGGCATGCGTGAAAGCCGCAGTGGTCGACTGCAACTCGACCGTAACACTCTACAGGTCGAAAAGATCCAGCCACAACAGCCTATGGGTTAGAAATACCGGTGAGTCGAATGGATCGGTCTCAGTGAAAGCTGCGCGACTTGACGAAGCATTGGAGGATATCGTCGCTGATTTCGTGAAAATCGATACCGAAGGGTGCGAGCTCGAAGTGCTCGACTCCATGACGGGACTCCTTGAGCGCTCACCGACCATAACCTTACTTGTAGAGCTGAACCCTTTGCGGATGAGCGGAAGAGATCGCAGCCCGGATGACCTTCTCGACAAACTGTTACGGCTGGGGTTTGAAATAGGCTTCGTCAACGAAAAGACAAGTAAACTCGAAGCCATTGAAAATAATCTCGCAAATTTAAAATCATACGTGGATCGGCATCCGGATTGGAACTACTTTAATATACTCTGCACTAGGCCAACTCCGCAGTGTAATGACCGACGCGTTGCTGTGCAGTAACGCCGGAGCGTTATGGTTCCAAGTCACTCCTACGAAATCTTATCCCACAATGTGAAGGAGAGAGAATACACTCTCGTTCGAGGAAAAAATTATTTTGTTTTGTGGCTAATCCTCTCCGGTTTCTTTTTAGGTCTTTGCGCGCTCTGGTCAAGAGAATCCTACCTTATCCCTATCTTCATGGCGATAGCTTATTCGGGGATTGTCGTAGCTTTCGGCACCACTGTCGTTGCATCGAGAGACGTGTTCAACCCGCTCTGCTTTGTGTTGTTTATTGGTATCGTTCGTTATAGCTGCCCCGCGTTTTTGCTGCTGGTTGGAGTAGAGCCGCCAGAGGACATTGCGCAATTCTACCGGCTCATGCGTTTGTCAGATTCAGACTGGCCCTGGGCCCATGTTCTGGCTTTGACGAGTCTCGCAGGAATAGTTTTGGGCTGGTTCCTCCTGCAAAGTGGGACGTTCCAAACTTCACGATTGAATTTTTCTTTTCCCGCCGGCATCAGTCACGCGGCCCTTTTCGGTATGCTGGTCGGTGGGGCGGCGCTTGTTGTGTTCATAGTCAAGAATGTTTCCCTTGGCGCCATTGTGACGGGAGCCATCCGCAACGCAACTATTCAAGAAGGCACGGGAGTGTACTTTAGGTTTATCTACATGGCGATTGCCGGCAGCATTCTCCTTTCGGCTTATCTCCTCGAAAGAAATAGGCGCCGCATTGCGCTTATTCCCGTCTTGGCATGCACAGTGGTTCTGTTGACTCTGGGTGGAAGAGGCAGAGCCATAACCCCTCTTGCGGCGGGGCTCTTGCTGCAATGGTATCGCAATCGCGAGCGTCATGGTTGGGCGGTTCTTCACGTCAAAATAAAATACATCATTGCCGGCCTCTTCGTTGGTCTCCTGGCAACTTGGCTGTTTCACTTCGTTGCTCTCTACCGTGGCGGCCATGGCCTCAGCGCCTTTGGCCAGTCCGTATCACTGCAAGGGATTTGGGAATATCTCCAGTATTCGATGTTTGTCGAGTTTGGCCATTTACACAGCTTGGCCGGCGCTGTGGTTATCGGTCCCGGCGTGCTTGGGGGCCAGACATTCCTAGGCACCCTCACTTTCCCGCTGTCGAAGCTCTTGCCGATTCCTGGAAGAAGCGCGGGAGTCTATATCGTCGAAACTCTCGTGGGCTTTCACAGCGAAGACCGGTGGGGACTCCACGCTTCGTTGATCGGCGACGCGTATCTAAACTTTGGCGTGATCGGGATCATGCTCATCATGCCGCTCTTCGGCATGTTGATGAAACTGCTGTACGCGAAATTCCGCAAAGGCACGCTTAACGCCGCGCTCTATGCATTTGCCACCGTGTACGGGTTAAACCTATTTCTGAAGTCCATTGAAGCCTGGCCGCACATGTTGGTGGGTTTGGTTTTTATAGTGGTCATCACTCGACTCAGTGTTCTCTTTAATTTTCGCCAGCGTGTTTTCGGCTAATTTGAGGTCGGGCAAGGATAGCTAAGGCTACCTCATGAAGATTCTACATCTGATCAACACGCTTTCGGCGGGAGGGGCGGAACTACATTTGTTAACTCTGTGCCGGCATCTCAAGCGGCACGGCGTAGAGATCGTGGTAGTTTGCTTGAAGGACAAAATAAAGGGAAGCCGTTCTCTTCGTTCTGATTTTGCAGCGGAAGGTTTTAGAGTCGTCGATCTCGAGGCCAACGGTCGTTATTCGTGTCGTTTTTTTAAGCCGCTGATCGACTTAGTGCGGAGCGAGCGGCCGGATATTGTCCATACGCACTTGCCTAGGGCCGACTTTGCGTTTGCTCTTGGTCGGGTCTTTCATCCTTCCGTTCTCTGGGTTTGCTCCATTCATGATATTCACAGCGAGTCTTGGTCGGCACGATGGGCGTTGCCGTTGTTCCATGGGATCTGGCGCCGTGCCGACGCGGTGATCGCAATTTCACATGCGGTCAAGAACTGGCTGGTAACGGAACACCGAATCTCTTCTGAAAAGGTGTCAGTGATTCATTATGGGCTTGATGCGGAGCGATTCGTTCAGTCGAAGGTCAGCTATCGTGAGCTATGGGGTATGAACGGAGAGCTTGTTGCAGGTTCCATAGGGCGCCTGGAGCCACGAAAAGGTCACGCTTGCCTTATCCAGGGTATGTCTCGGGTGTGCCAACGGATTGGCGGCTCGACTCTCCTGATCGCCGGCGCGGATACATGGGATTATGGCAAGGAACTAGAACGGCTCATCGGCGGTCTGGGACTCCAGGGTCAAGTACGTTTGGTTGGCTTTCAGAGCGATGTTGCTTCATTTCTCGGTGCGCTGGACGTGTTTGCTTTTGCTTCTCGCGCCGAGGGTTTTGGTCAGGTGATCATCGAAGCGATGGCGGCCGGTAAGCCAGTCGTGACAAGCAGGGTTCCGCCGATTACGGAGATCGTTTTAGATGGAGAAACGGGGTTGTTGGTTGAACCCGACGATCCCGAAGGTTTCGCTGATGCGATCGCTTGGCTTTTCACGCATCCGAACGAGGCGCGGGACATGGGAAGACGAGGACAAGAACGGGTTCATAGTTGCTTTTCGGCCACGCGAATGGCGGAGCAAACGCTGTCCGTGTACAAGTCGCTGATGTGATCGATTATGCGCGCGCCGGTCTTTCTTGACAGGAAAATCAAAGTCCTTCGCATCATCGGCCGATTAAACGTCGGTGGTCCGGCGATCCACGTCGTCAACCTTACCGCCGGGCTGGACCCGGCTCGTTACGAGCCTTTGCTCGTTGCCGGAAGTGAAAGTGCAGCGGAAGGCTCCATGCTCGACTATGCGTTGTCTCATGGCGTGCAGCCAAATGTCATTCCTCAGATCGTCACTGCTTTTAGCCTCGCGCCGCGCGACGCCATAGCGCTGATAAAACTCTATTCGCTGATCCGCAGGGAGCGTCCTCATATTGTGCATACTCACACGGCCAAGGCGGGCTTTTTGGGGCGCATTGCCGCGCGCCTGGCCGGCGTTCCCGTTATCGTCCACACGTTTCATGGACATGTGCTCGACGGTTATTACGGGCCCTTTAAGAACTGGCTGCTACGCCGGATAGAACAGTCGCTGGCCGCAATTAGCGACAGGCTGGTGACCGTAAGCGAGCAAGTCAAAGCCGAGTTGGTGGCTCACGGCGTCGCCCGAGCGGACAGGATCACCGTCATTCCCCTTGGCTTTGATCTGGATCCTTTTCTCAAGTCCAACGTTCTGCGCGGTGAGTTTCGGCGTGAGATCGGTGCCGGCGACGGAGTCCGGCTCGTGGGTATTGTAGGCCGGCTGTTCCCCATCAAGAATCACCGCCTTTTTCTCGACGCCGCCGCGAAAATCGCGGCCGAGAACACGGCTCGATTTGTCATCGTCGGCGACGGCGCGCTGCGCTCCGAACTCGAGCAGCAGGCGCGAGAGCTGGGCCTCCTCGACCGGGTGCTGTTTACGGGGTGGCGCCGCGACCTGCCGCGCATTTACGCCGATCTGGATGTTTTGGCCGTCTCGTCAGACAACGAAGGAACTCCCGTGTCGGCCATTGAAGCGATGGCTGCCGGCTGCCCCGTGGTTGCGACTCGGGTCGGCGGCCTGCCAGATCTCATCCACGACTCTATGATAGGACGATTGGTTCCGCCCAGGGACGCTGAGGCGCTGGCGAATGCGGTTCTTGACTTGTTGCGTCGTCCCGACGCGGCGCAAGAGATGGGCCGGAATGCAGCCGAGGCGGTTCGGCAACGGTTCACGCTGCCCCGTCTCATCAGCGACTTGGATCGTCTATACAATCAACTCGTCGAAGAGAAGGCGATCTCTTGCGCCGAGGAAGAACAAGTACACGCAGGTGGCAGGCTATGAAACAAACAAGCGTAAAAATAGGTTTAGCGCTGGGTCTCGTGACCGTCTCTCTTCTGGTTTCGCAAGGAATTGAGCGGAGTACCGACAGCCTCGGCATACCACAGTTTGTCGATCGTCACGCTCTCGCCCAGGGCGACGGCAAGATTTTGAATGTCATGGAGTTCGGCGCGAGAGGGGATGGCGTGTCAGATGACACGGCGGCGATTCAGAAGACAATCAACGCGGCTCCGGAACGGAGCACCATCTATTTTCCTGCCGGAACTTATGATGTCTCGAATCTTTCCGTAAAAAACCGTTCAGCGTTGTCCTTCATGGGAGACGAACGAAAATCAGTGATCAGGCAGAAGACCGGCGCCGCTCGTATCGCGACGTTTGAGAAGTCGAGCGATATCGTCATCACGAAGCTTGCTTTCGACGCCAACGGTATCCATTCGTACGGCGGGGTGGTGTTCTATGCGGCCAAGGGTGTCTTAATCGAAAACAACTCCTTTATCGACAGCGCGCCAAAGCATAATCGCGCCGGCGATCATTACTCGTTTGTCTTCGGCAAGGGAGCGGAACCGAGTCAGAACATAAAAATTCTCAACAACACCATTGAATACTTGCAGCTGGAAGTGGATCACTCGAGGAACGTCGTCATCGAAGGCAATACCGTCAAGGGCTCGATAGGCACCAGCGGCATAGGGGTCTTTACCGTCGGCAACGACGCGATTGCCGAAGATTATCTCATCAAGGGCAATACGGTGATCGATCCTCCCGGAGCCGGCTTCCATGTCGTAACCGACCCGCCCTCGAGTCGGAATTGTGTTTTTCGGCGGATTACTATCGTGGGCAATCGCCTTATCAGAACGAACACCCAAGGCTATGGCATTCGCATCGGTACGCTCAATAACAGCAAAGCAGCGAGCGGAAACGTTTTTGAAGATATCGCGATAAAAGACAATCTAATCCGGATCGAGGCAACGGCACCGGCAACGCGTCAGCTCGTATTTGCCAATTCGTCTCACGCCGCGGGTATTCTGTTTAATCGGTTAACGGTGACTGGAAATACCATTGAAAACGAAGCGCCCGGCAACAGTGGGTTTGCGATAGATTTAAAGCGCATCCAGAATTCCGTCGTGGCGGAAAATACGATTAAAGGCGTCGCGAATGGGATCGCATTGGCAGGCGAGCTGTTGGCAAACGAAGTGCGGAACAATGTCGTCACAGCGTCCGGGGTCGCTTATAGGTTCGACAGTTCACGGGGAAAAAATCGGGCGGTCAATAACCGAATTCTCGGTAATCCCAAACAAGGATGGAAGTTGTCGAATATGAATCCCTCGGATTCCATTGAACCCTGAGGTCTTCCATAGGCGCCCGATAGGTCGCTCATGAATCTGTCAATGCCATACTCTGCCGGCTCGTACTCGCCAGAACGCCATTTGGAGGAGCGACATGGGAACAGTTGATGTGATTGTTCCTACCTATAACCGCTCGGAATTTCTCCAATCCGCGATCGCGAGTGTATTAGATCAGACTTTTGGGGATTGGACACTCCTCGTCGTGGACGATGCTTCCACGGATAATACTCCGTCTGTTGTCAATAGTTTTCAACGAGAAAAGGATCAAATACATCCGTCATGCGGTCAATCGCGGCGAGGCCGTTGCCAGGAATACCGGCGTTTCGAACGGAAGAGCCGAATTCGTGGATGCTATGCGCGCCGACTGAAGCGATGACCGCTGCCGATGGGGATGTTTCCATGCTGAATTCCAGTAATTGTCATGACAAGGGGGTGGCTCAATGAAGACGATCATACTCGCCGGTGGACTCGGCTCCAGATTGTCCGAAGAGACAAGCTTGCGGCCCAAGCCGATGGTAGAAATCGGCGGCAAGCCAATGCTGTGGCACATCATGAATATTTACGCCGCCCACGGCGTCAACGAGTTCATCGTCGCCTTGGGGTACAAGCAGGAAGTCGTCAAGCAATACTTTCTAAACTTCTATGCCCTCAATAACGACATGTCGATCGACCTGGCAACCGGGAAAACCGCGTTTCGTCATGGCAACCACCCCAAATGGAAAATCGACCTGGTTGATACGGGGATTCATACGCAGACCGGCGGCCGCGTCAAGCGCTTGCAAAGCTGGCTGCAAAAAGACGAGATCTTCATGATGACCTACGGAGACGGCGTCACCGATCTCGACATCACCGCGCTTCTTAGATTCCACCAAGCGCACGGGAAGCTGGCCACGGTTACAACAGTGCGGTCTCCGGCACGATTTGGGCGCATTGCGTTCTCCGACGACCAGGTAGCCACGTTCTACGAAAAGCCGGAGAAGAGTGAAGGCTGGATCAACGGAGGCTTTTTCGTATTGAACCGCAAAGCTCTGGACTACATCGATGGCGACGACACGGTATGGGAGCATGCTCCGATTGAGCGGCTCGCGAGTGACGGCCAATTGATGGGCTTTCGCCACTCCGGCTTCTGGTCGTGCATGGACACTTTGAAGGAAAAAAACATACTGGAAAAAATGTGGGCCACGGGAGAGGCTCCCTGGAAAATTCCAGATCAACAGTTGATTACAGACAAACAATTGAGGGCATCATGAACATCCTTGTTACCGGCATCGACGGATACATCGGAAGCGTCTTGGCCAGCTGCCTGGCGGAACGGGGTCATCGTGTCGCCGGGCTCGACTCCGGGTTTTATCGCGGCGGATCTTTTTTTGATCCTCATAGAGCGGGTCCTCCCGCGTGCATCGACAAGGACGTGAGACACGTCACGGAAACCCATCTCGAGGGAAGGGATGCGGTCGTTCATCTAGCCGAACTTTCTAACGATCCCCTCGGGCAGCACAACCCCGCGCTGACGTACAGCATCAATCACAAGGGAGGCGTGGCGCTTGCAACCCTGGCGAAAAAAGCCGGAGTTCCTCGATTCGTCTACAGCTCTTCGTGCAGCGTGTACGGCGCGGGGGCAGAGGAGTTCAAAGACGAACAATCTGCAGTGAATCCCCAGACGGCTTACGCGCAATGTAAAGTTCTGGTCGAGCGAGACGTTGCGGCCTTGGCGGACGATAATTTTTCTCCGACCTTTCTGCGCAACGCCACCGCTTACGGCCCTTCTTCGAGAATGCGCTTCGATCTGGTTCTGAACAATCTGGCGGGGATGGCCTGGGTGACGAAAGAAATCAAAATGACCGGCGACGGGACTCCGTGGCGTCCGCTCGTTCACGTGCGCGACATCGCCCACGCCATTGCCTGCGCGCTCGAAGCGCCGCGGCGGATCGTTCATAATCAGGTCTTCAACGTGGGAGCGACGAATGAAAATTACCAAATCAGGGAAATCGCCCGGATCGTGTCCGACAAGTTTCCAGACTGCAAGTTGACGTTGGGAAAGAGCGACGGAGACAACCGGAGTTACCGGGTACGCTTTGATAAGATTCATTCACTTCTCCCAGGATTCAAATGTCGCGATACGGCGGCATCCGGAGCCCTTGAGCTGCTCGAAATTTTTCAGCGAATTGACCTAACGAGAGAAATGTTCGAGTCTCGGGCCTTTACCCGGCTTAAACAACTCGAATATCTTCTTCGCACCGATCAGATTGACGACCAATTGTTTTGGAAGAATCAGAGCAAGCCGTCGGCAGGTCACGAAGAAGCGGGCAGCCTTCGCCCAACCAGTCCGGTTTGAATCGCCGAGGCCGCCGATTTTCCGCGATCACCCGACGATTCCTGGGCGGACTCGCAATGCTATTCAACCCAACAGATTTGAAAGGAGCCTACGTCATAGGGCTCGAACCCATCGCCGACGAGCGCGGCTTCTTCGCTCGCGCATGGTGCCACAGGGAATTTGACGCCCATCGTTTGGCGAATCGCACTGCGCAAGTGAATATCTCTTTCAATTTAAAGCGAGGCACCCTGCGCGGCATGCATTTTCAAACTGCTCCTTATGAAGAAGTAAAGATCGTGCGCTGCACTCGGGGAGCCGTCTATGACGTTATCATCGACTTGCGGCCCCGATCCGAGACTTTCGGGAAATGGCAAGGCTTCGAACTGACCGCAGACAACCGTCACATGCTTTATGTGCCCCAAGGCTTTGCTCACGGATTTGAGACACTCGAAGACAGGACCGAGGTCACCTACCAAGCCTCTGAGTTTTATGCGCCCGCGCGTGAACGCGGCATCCGATATAACGACCCCGCGTTTGCCATTCGTTGGCCCATCGAGGTCCGAGTCATTTCGGTGAAAGACCAAACCTGGCCGGACTATCGGCTGGAGCAGCCATTGAAGCATCGAGTGAGAAATTCGCAAAGATGATTATCATTGATCGCGCGCTGCACGAGCGAGAACTGGCGGGAAACCCTGTACGAGTCGCCATGGTCGGCGCGGGCTTTATGGGACGCGGCGTCGCCCTCCAGATATTAAGATCGGTTCCGGGAATGGATCTCGTCGCGATAGCCAACCGCCGGCTTGACGGAGCGGGGCGCGCTTACTCGGAAGCGGGAGCTAACGCCGTGCGCGCGGTCAAGAGCGTCGGCGAACTGGAAGACGCCATTCGGAGGAGGCAATATGCCGTCACCGAAGATGCTTCTCTATTGTGCGAGGCTGAGCAGGTTGATGCGGTTATTGATGTGACCGGAAGCATCGAGTACAGCGCCCGCATAGTCATGAAGGCGATCGAGAACCGCAAGCACGTGATCATGATGAACGCTGAGCTTGATGGCACGGTCGGGCCCATACTCAAGCATTATGCCGATAACGCCGGCGTCGTCCTCACAAACGCTGACGGAGATCAACCTGGCGTGACCATGAACCTCTATCGGTTTGTCAAAGGCCTGGGCGTTCGTCCCGTGCTGTGCGGCAATATCAAGGGTCTCCACGATCCTTATCGCAATCCGACGACTCAGGAATTCTTTGCTCGCCAATGGAAGCAGAAGCCGCATATGGTGACATCCTTTGCCGACGGCACGAAGATGTCATTCGAACAGGCCATTGTGGCCAACGCGACGGGCATGCGGGTTGTCAAGCGAGGGATGCACGGTCCGACCGTCCCTGCCGGGGCACCCATTCAACAAGCCGTCAACTGGTACCCGCTCGAGGAGATGCTCGAGGGTCCAGGTCTCGTAGATTATGTGGTCGGGGCGGCGCCGAGCCCCGGGGTGTTTGTGCTAGGAACACACAATCACCCCGCGCAACGACATTATTTGAACTTGTATAAGCTAGGCGAAGGCCCATTGTATTGTTTCTACACTGCCTACCATCTCTGTCACTTTGAAGTACCCAATACTCTGGCCAGGGCCGTGTTGTTTCACGATGCTGCGATTACCCCTCTAAACGGGCCGGTCGTGGACGTCATCACGACTGCCAAGATCGATTTGAAAGCAGGGGAAGTGCTCGACGGGATGGGATATTACATGACATACGGACTGTGTGAAAATCACGGCACCGCCAGCGAGCAAAATCTCTTGCCGATAGGTTTGGCCGAGGGCTGTCGTCTCAAGCGCGATATCGCAAAGAATCAAGTGCTGACCTACAGCGATGTGGAAATACCTCCAGGCCGTCTATGCGATAAGCTCCGTGCGGAGCAGCGGCAATTTTTCGAACCTGACGAAGACGTCACTCGACTGGGCCAGGCCCCGAATTAGGGATCCCTACGACCGGTTTATAGAAAGGCGATTTCAGAAACTGTAAAGAAGTATGGCTATAGTCAGATCGGAAGCAGCTGATTGCTTGGCATTGCACGATTCGACGATGCGTCGACTAATGAAAGCAGTTCCAGAGGAGCAAAAGAAAAAAACCTTAACCGTCATCTGAGAGTCTTTGAGACCCTTATGCCTTAACCGTGTTGGCGGGGAGTCTCAAGTCGGCTCGCGGCGCTTGATCGATGTTCCGCTTAGCCGAAATTGATCGAGATGCGGTTGCGCACGCGCTCGACTCCGGCAACGCTGTGCGCGGCGCGCTCGGCGGCGCGGCGCTGGCGTTCGGTGGCCACCCGGCCGTCGAGGTAGGCGGTGCCGCCGACCACCGAGACTTCGACGCCGGTGATCGCGCGATTTTCGATCGCCTTAATGATTTGCGATTGCAGATCCTGATTGCGCTGATTCGAGCTCGCCTTGAGCGCTGCGCGGCGCTCGTCATTCGATGGGGAGGGCACCCTGGGCCGAGACTTGGCATCGCGGGTTAGAGAATTATCCGTGCCGTTGTTACTGGTTGGCGGTTCGAGCGAAGTTTCGGGCGGCGCTTGAGTGGCGTTGCCGGCCGGGTACGGATCGGATGGCGGAGAAAGGATGGCAGGCGTCGGTAGTGGCTCAAGAGAGCCCGCCTTGGTCATAGATTCCGGCGCCGTTTCCGATCCGTTGACGCTGGCTTGCGGCTGTTGTATGCGGGCGATCATCCCATTTAGTATTCCGCTCCAGTAGCTCAGTGAATCGCGCGCCGTCTCGGTGCCCATCCATACCCCGGCGCCGCCGATCGCAATCAAAAACAGCATCACCGAACTCCAAGCGGTCCTACGCTTTGCAGGTCTGAATGCGCCCTGACGCTCATCGCCCTTGTTATAATCCAAGAATGTCCGGCCGACGACGGCCTCCATGTAGTCCTCGGGCAAGTGAAAACGCCGGGCGGAAGGTTCGATCTGGTCGGGTTTTTCAAAATTCTTCTCGATGTTGATGTTCTCGGTTACGAAGGCGCTTTCACGAAAACCGAGATCCCGCGCGACGTCGTCGATCAGCTCGGCGCCGATGACCGTACCGGTCGATTCGTCGGCGAGCTGAGCAGCGCGCTCGCAAAGAGCATTGACCGAGCCCGGATTGCCCTTGGTATAAAGCGCGATGCGTTTTACCGCTCGGGTGTCGAATAACTCCCCCGCGTGATTGTTCGACCGCAGCCTGTGCTCGATGTAGGAGCCGATTTCCTGGCTGTTGAGCGGCTGAAGCTCGCATAGGATGGGCGTTCGCCGCCTAAGTGGAACCAGCGCCGCTTGCGACAGCTTGACTTTCAGTTCGGGCCTGCCGGCCAGAACCAGCTGCACCAGGGTTCCGTCGGGGTCGGCGGCGCTGCCGCCGAGAAAATTTTTGATCACATGCCGCAAGGTTTGCTCAGACAAGTGGTGCGCGTTGTCGAATATCATCGCGAAGATTTGGCATTTTTCCAGGCGCGCGCGCAGCTCGAGCTGACAGCTTCGCACCATGCTCGGCTCGTCCGCTCCGGCGCTTTCAATGCCGAGACTCCGCAGGATGAGGCGAAGAACCTCGGTAAAATTGACCCGTGGATCCGATTCGACGATGCAGGTAACGTTAGCCGCCGATTCCTTGGCAATTTTATGAAGCAGGGTTGTTTTGCCGATGCCGGCCTCGCCGATGATCAGGACCAAGCCCTTGCGCGCTTCGATGCCGTAGCGAATCGTTGTGAGCGTCTCTTGAATAGGCAGGTTGCTGTAGAAGAAATGGCCCGCGGGAAATCCGTCGAAGGCCGATTGCAATTCAGATAAACCGCGACTCATAAGCGGTAGTCGGCTCCCTTGATCAATGTAAGATTTTGAATCGGACAATCCGTATCACATGAATAGTGGCCGGTGCGGGGACGGTCCACGCCTATCAATCCTTCGTCACCATCGTTTCTTAGCAGCAAGCCGGATGCCAAATCCCATTGTGAATAAATATCTAGTTTTTTTGTCGTGCCGTCCGCGCGTCAGTATTTTCACAAGTAAGCTGAAGGAATTTCCTCTGCTTAGTTATTAAATTCAACGAACGCCATGACCGCGCTGTCCTACTATTGAGAACGTTGCCGGGATTTTACTCCTCTCGCCGCGCTGGTGGAAGACTACCGCGTGAAGTGAAACGCGTTGCGTTGGTACACGTCATCGAAGCAGGAAAAACAGGGAGATGCAAGCTTCTTCGAAGTGCGTGAATACGGTTGGATCACGCCCGCCGCCGATTGGGGCAAAGGATTTGTGAAGCTGGTGGAGATTCCGAGCCGCAAGGAAACCAACGACAATATCGTTTCCTACTGGATGCCGCGGAGCTTGCCGCCGATTGGACAGCCGTTCGAGATCGCCTATCGAATTTCAGACCCAGGACCCGATCGGATTTGGTGCCGCGCGAGCCACAGCGACGCGCACCGGCGCCGGCGACAAAGAAGAAATGAGGCGGATCGTGATCGATTTTGCGGGGCAAAAAATTAAATCGCTACCGGGAGTCGTCTCCGGCCAAGGCTGTCATTGCCGCGGAGCCGGACGGACAGGTGGTTCAGCACAACGTATTTCGCAACGCCGTCAGTGGTGGCTGGCGCCTGAGCTTTCGGGTTAAGCGCCCGAAAGGAAAGCCGCTCGATTAACGGCGACGGACTGTTTTCTTCCAGGATCTGAAATAAATAATTGTCAGCGTCCGGCTTCGCGGGCGCTGTCGGAACTTGACCAGGAAATATGAGCGTCCTGGGACTGGCTCGCCAGCGCAGTTAGTTGGGGATTTGCATTACTCATGACCCGAGTTGATAGCTCCAAGTTTCCGTCAGGACATCTTGGCCGTTTTGCAGAAAAGCGCGCAGATCGATGGACTGCGAAGCTTACTCATTGAACGCAAACCGCAGAGCTCATCTCAGGACATCATTGACTCGGACGCCCGCGACAAGCCGTCGCATTCAGCCCATCGGGCAGCGAATCAACCGCGAGTTCAAGTGGAGGTCGCCGAGCCACTCGCTTGAGGAGCGGGACTGTCTTACATCCGGCGACCTGAAGTGGAAGCCGCGGGAGGTAGAAAAACCCCTTCTGCAGTGTATGGAAACGACCCCCAGTCAGCCGGCGTAAAAATTCAAAATATCACAAAACGCGACGTATCTAAGAAGTTGTGGCCCCTTGGCACATCGCTTGCTCAACATCGGGTTGGCCGATTTTACGGTAGGAAAGGAACACACATCATGATTGTTAAAACGAGGCAGAGGTTTATCCGGACGGTGTTACTGCCGCTCTCTGCGATTCTACTGCTGGTTGTGTCGGTCACCCCGGTGAACGCCGGAGCTCCGGCTCAGGAGATTCAAGGCGCCATTGAAAAGGTCTTGACGATTCTCAAAGATCCGCAGCTCCAGGCTGAATCGAAAAAACAGCAGCGCTTGGATCAGTTGCGACGGGTTGTCTATCCTAAATTCGATTTTGCCGAGATGGCCAAGCGATCGCTGGGCGCGCAGTGGCAGCGCCGCAGCGCGGAGGAGCAACGTGAGTTCGTCAAGCTGTTCACCGAGCTGATGGAGAACGCTTACATGTCCAATCTCGCAGGTTACGACGGCGAAAAAGTGGTTGTTGCCGGCGAAAAGCAGGACCAGGAATTCGCCGAGGTCGACACCAAGGTCGTTACTAAAACGGGCGAAGCAATCGCCGTCAATTACAAGCTCCGGCAGGCAAGCGGCAACTGGAAGATCTACGACGTAGTGATCGAAAACATCAGCCTGGTTAACAACTACCGTTCGCAATTCAACCGCGTGATCGCGCGATCATCTTTCGACGAACTGATGCGCAGAATGAAGGACAAGCAATTCGATACGGCGGGCAAGAAGAGCACGTAGCGGAATTGAGCAAGTTGGCCGGTTGCAATTTCTTTATCTGCGGAAAGAGACTCAGCAACCAACGGCCGCGGCCTTTTTTTTCGACGTAATCGAGGGCCAAGTGGCAGCGGCCGAACTCTCGCGCGAGCCCATCTCGGTGCGCCGACTAATGGCTTGCAACCCTTCTTGGATGTCTTCGGCGATGCGGCGGAAGTATCTCCATGCCTGCTTCGTTCCCGAAACGACCGTCATCATAGTCAGGAAATTTCCTCCAAATCCGCCGCTTAGCTGGCTCGCCTGCAATCCAAAATCTTTTATAATTAATAATTTCCTCCAGCGGCACGGCAATTGCCGATGCTACAGATCAACTCAAAGCCGCATTGGAGGTGAGCGATGAAGAGCGGAAAAAAGTTCGGAGTCGGCATGCACGTAAAAATCGTTCCTCAACATTGGTTGCGCGGCGGCGAGATCGCGGAGATCCTGCGCTTCGAGCAGCGCGGGCAAAACAATTGGTTGGTGAAATTCGACCGGCCGTTTGCCGGCGGCGGGATCGAAGGCGATAAGCTCTGGTTGAGTCAACACGAATTTGCCGAAGTGCTCGATGAAGACGACATGGGCCCGGTCGCGAGCGCAAGCAGGCCCGAAAAACCGGCCGGATTGATAACGAAGCGTTCGAACGGATCCTCGCGCCATGGAGTCGAATCACAGGAGAGTCAAAATGGCTCAGCGTAACTATCGGCTCGGCATAGAATCGCTATCGACCGTCGTTCCCGT
The DNA here is from genome assembly GCA_050735675.1 of Binatia bacterium. GTDB lineage: Bacteria > Desulfobacterota > Binatia > UBA9968 > UBA9968 > DP-20. The sequence continues at coordinate 41,239 of JBOHVN010000055.1, forward strand.
GGTCTTGCTGCTTTTCTTGCTGGCGAACCCAGGCCGTCTGGTCGGCGAGAGCGAGCAAGCCGATGCGGCAAAACAACATCAGACGGCAAAGATTGAATCCTGGCTCTTGTCGCAAGATGCGAGCATGGACGGCGGATTACTGGCCGACTTGGCGCGCGGCATTCTCGATGAAAGTGAAAAAAATGCACTGGATCCGATTCTGGTTCTGGCGATCATTCAAGTCGAGAGTCGATTCGATCACAAAGCGGTGTCACAGCGCGGCGCGCAGGGCTTGATGCAGGTTAAGCCGGCGGCGGTTGCGGCGCTGATCGATGAGGGCAGAATTCATCCGTGGCAGCGCCATCGAAGCCTCAAAGATCCGCTGGTGAATGTCCAGGTCGGCGCCTCTTACCTGGCGTTTCTCAACGAAATGTTCGGAGATCTCGAGGTTGCCTTGACCGCGTACAACTGGGGACCGACGCGAATCAGGCAAAAGATCAGAGCGAAGCAAAATATCCCGCTGGGTTACGCGACGAAAGTTCTCTCCGTCCAGCGTACCTTGGAACAGCAACTGGCATGGAAGTCGCCGGTTTTTCGCGAGATCGACTCAGCGGACGTTTCGGCGGCCGGCTGAGCGCGCGCTCAAGGTCTGCTCGCTAAATTTGGAACTAGCGAAAGAAATCTCGCTTGATCACAGCGCGGCAAGCCGCGACCAAAAGTCCGATTTCTCGCGCAAAGGCGCAAAGACGCAAAGGCAAACGAATTGTCATTTCGACCGAAGCTTTGCTCGGGATGACTGCCTCGCGCTGCCAGAGTTCTACGAGAGGCAGTCGAGAGCAAAGGAGGCGCGATGAGTAAGAGCAAAATCTTGAAGGCTAGTTTGGGTCATCTCATCGTTGCATTGAGCGGAGAGACCGATCGCTTCGTGAGCAATAAACAAAATGTTCATAGACGTGACCATCGCGTCTTCGCCGCGGTCAACGCCAACGAAGCATTGCGTAAACAAGTTTTGCAGCAAGTAGAAGAACAGCGCGAGAGATTAAACTGGCCCGGGGATTCGCGAGCAGAATTTGCGGGCGATGCTCCCTCGCGCAAGGAAGAAAAGCGCGGTCGTCATGATCGAAATTTGTCCGGAAAATTCACCTAGGTTGTAGGTTAAATCCCTTCAAATCAATCTCCTCGCAACTTTGAAATTGACGGAATAGCAATATTTTTACCGCTAATCCGTTTGGTACAATTTCTGCTCCAGTGAGAGTTAGACCAAATCTTGTGGACAGACTGAATTGTCCGGTGCGGGCTTTTAGCCCTGAGAATATAGCGGCTGAGAACACGATATCGAAGCGTGTGTCGGGTCTCAGCCGACCGGCGCGGGTGGTGCGGTCGCCAACCGTGCGGTTTATTTTTTGGCAGTTCATTCGAAGGCCCGGCGCTTATGCGGTTCGACGAATTTTTGTTGTCGCCGACGCACTCGCGGCAAGGACAGCGAGATTGGACCCTGAAGAGAAAGTTCTTGACTCATATTTGGAAAATCGCGACAATTTTCGCGTCGCAATGATAGGAATTCTACATCCGAGATCGCAACACGGCGGAGTCAGTCTGCGCCGGGCAACGCAAGAGCCGGCGCGGCGGGGCGCTGAACGCGGGTTTGTGAAGCATGGAACAGCGTAACCCCAAGCATCGAATGGCTGGTCTTTCGGCCGAGCCGGGAGCCGGAGGTGGCGCCGTGTCGGACGCGCCCGCCCGACGCTCCATTCTCGTCGTCGACGACGAGGAAAATTTCCTCACGCTGCTTCACTGGTTTCTCTCTCAACGCGGATACCAGGTCGCCACGGCGTCGAGTGCGGAACAGGCTTTGAGCCTTCTCGATGGGCGAGCGTTTGACGTCGCCTTGCTCGATATCCGGCTCGGAGCCGGGGACGGGATGGCGTTGCTGGAAGAATTAACTCAACGCGCGCCGGAACTGAAGGTCTTCATGATGACCGCGTATCCGACGGTGAGTTCCATCAAACAAGCGTTTGACAAGGGCGCTCTCCGCTACTTGACCAAACCCGTAGATCTGCAAGAATTGGCAGAAGCGTTAAGATCGCTGTTTTGAAAGATACGATCGTGTTGTGGCGCTTTGATGTATTGATCGGGAAATGGCCCTTTCACTACCTAAATTTAACGGTTCGTTTTCCTATTCCGTATCGCTCAATTCGTATCTAATTCGATTGATCATCGGCGCGCTTGGCCCGCTGCTGATCTTCTCCGTCTTCATGATGATCCTGTTCGCCCGCCAGGAGCAGGACAACCGCCGGCGCGGGCTTGAAAGCACGGCGCGCGCGCTGGCCCTCGCCATCGATCAGGAAATCAAATCTTCCATTACCAATATCGAGGCCCTTGCCACGTCCGAGCCTTTGGACGTTGGCGAGGTCAGGGTCTTCCGCGCCGCCGCCGCGCGGATTCTGCGCACGCAGAACAGCTGGAAGAGTCTCACGCTGTTCAATCCGCAAGGCGAGCCGCTCATGAACATTGCCAAGCCCCTGGTCAAGGAAGCGAACACTATAGGCCGCGCGAGCCTGGAAGAGGTGCTCAGAACCCGTCTGCCGGTGGTCAGCGATTTTCCCGGTCCGGATTCACGCGAAAGCGGCATCCATGTTCACGTGCCGGTGACGCGCGAGAAGACCATTATTTACATTTTGAGCGCCGCGATCGAGCCCCGGGTCTTCACGGATATCCTGACCCGCCAGAAGCTGCCCAACGACTGGATCGGTACGCTCTTTGACTCGCAATACACCATCATTGGCCGCACACGCGACGCCAAACAATTTATCGGTACGCCGGTCGGACCTCTGCTGCACACGACCAACGTGTTGGCGAACGAACAATTCCTGCACGGTGTCAGCCGAGACGGAGTTGACGCCTACGCCGCGATCAGCCGCTTACAGCTCGCCGGCTGGTTCGTCGCGCTCATCGTGCCGAGTTCTGAGGTCAATGCCATACTGTATAGCTCGCTCGCCACGGTGGGCGGAGGCGGCTTAATGATGTTGCTGATCGGTCTCGGCGTCGCGTTGATTTTTGCGCGCCGGGCTTCCAGGTCGATCGCCGAGTTATCCGTGGCGGCGCACGATCTCGGACGCGGCCAATCGGTCTCTTTCCCGGCAACTTCGCCGATCGCCGAGCTCGCCGACGTGGCGCGTGAGATGGAGCGTGCCGGGCAATTGCTGCGCGAGCGTGAAAATGAACGCGATCGAGTCGAGGATGCTTTGCGCCAACAGGAGGAATACTTGCGGCGCCAGGCCGATCTTCTGAATTTGGCCAACGAAGCGATTTTCGCGCGGCGGCTGGACAGCCGGATTATTTACTGGAACCGCGGCGCTGAACAGCTTTACGGTTACACGCAAGACGAGGCGGTCGGTTCGTCAAGCCATGAATTGCTCGCCACGGAATTTCCCAGGGGTTGGGCAGATTTCGAAGCTTTGTTGCTTGAAGCGGGCGAGTGGGGCGGCGAGCTCAAGCAGAGAACCAAAGACGGGCGGCGCATCGACGTGGAAAGCCGCTTCAAGCTGATCGATGACCGCGCTGGCGGCCACGTGATCTTGGAATGCAACCGCGACGTCAGTCAGCGCAAGCAGTCAGCACGCTGGCTGTCGACCGAGCATGCGGTGACGCTCGTGCTGGCGGAGTCGGAAACTCCGCAAGCGGCATGGCCCAGGATTCTCGAAGTCATCGGCGAAGGGTTGGATTGGGAAGCGGGAACTCTTTGGATGGTCAACAAGCAGAGTCAAATGCTGGCGTGCTTGCAGACCTGGCAGAGTCCGGCGAAATTTACCGCTGGCGCAGAGCGTCCCGAGCTGGCGCGCGGGATGGGGCTTCCCGGCCGGGTTTGGCAGAATGAACAATCCGTTTGGATCGCCGATGCGGTGAAAGAGGCCGCGACGTTACAGCTTTCATTCTCCAGCGCCGGCAACATCCACGCGGCTTTTGCTTTTCCGATCATGATGCGCAACGAGGTTTTGGGCGTCATCGAATTTTTTAGCAGCGCGGTTCGTCCTGCCGACGGCGATGTGCTGAACATGGCGCAAGCCATGGGCGGCGAGATCGGCCAATTCGCGGAGCGCATGCACGCGGAAGCGGCGCTGCGCCAAAGCGAGGAGCACCTGCGCAATCAGGCGCAGCAACTCGAGCAACAGCTGCTGGCCTCGGGGCGCCTGGTCGCCGTCGGCGAACTGACGGCATCGATGGCTCATGAGTTCAACAATCCACTCGGTATCATTCTCGGCTTTGCGCAAGGCTTGTTGGACGGCATGAGCCCCGCCGACCCGAATTACCAGCATGTGCGGATCATCGCCGAAGAGGCGAAGCGCTGTGAGACGCTGGTCCATGAGCTGCTCGAGTTCGGCCGTCCGAAGAGCGCCGACTTCATCGTCATGGATGTCGAGCAGATTATCCAGAGAACGATGAGTCTGGTACAACCTCACGCCGCGAAAAACAAGGTGGAGACGGCTATCCGGATTGCCGACCCATTACCGCAAATGTATGCCGATCCGCAGCAGCTGCAGCAGATCCTGCTCAATTTGAGCTTGAATGCGGTGGACGCCATGCCCAACGGCGGCACCTTGACGGTTGGCGCGGCAGCCGATGCGAGCGAGGGGATGATTATTACGGTAGCGGATACCGGCATCGGCATCGATGCCGAAGTCTTGCCGCGCATCTTCCAGCCATTTTTTACCTCGAAGAAAAGACGCGGCTTGGGCTTGGGCCTGCCGATCTGCGACCGCATCGTTAAATCCCACGGCGGAAAGATTGAGGTCGAGAGCCGCCCCGGCCAAGGAACGACTTTCACGATCCATCTGCCGTTAATACCGCCCGCCGCGGGCGAAACTCCGGCGCCAACCGAAATCATTCGAGCCATCGCTGCCGCGCAACGATCTTAATCGGCGCCGTACGGCAAATTTTGTAATACCGCTATTTTCTTAGGCAAAAATTCTATTAGTATAGTTGAACGAGCGCGCTGATGGCAGATGCAATTATGCACCTGAGAGGTGACTGCGAATGAGCAATGAAAAGGCTGGGACCCATGCCGGCGTCACGTCATCGCCCCGCGAAAGTCAATGGCAGGTGTCGCCGGCGCAAAGTTTCATCACGGACGACGATCTTTATTTGTTTAATGAGGGCACGCATGCGCGCCTGTATGAAAAATTTGGCGCTCATCGCGCCACGATCGGCCGCGAGGGGACTTATTTCGCGGTATGGGCGCCGAACGCCGAGGCGGTTTCGGTCGCCGGCAGTTTCAACGACTGGAACAAAGAAAGCCATCCGCTCGGTCGCCGGGCCAATTCCGGGATCTGGGAAGGTTTTATACCCGGAATCGGCAAGGGCACTCTCTACAAATATTTCGTGCGCTCGCGCTTCATGGGTTACCGCGCCGATAAGGCGGATCCATTTTCCATCTTCAACGAAATTCCGCCCAAGACGGCGTCCATCGTCTGGGACCTCGATTACTCCTGGGGCGATCAGCATTGGATGGCGCAGCGCCGCGAACGCAACAGTTTAGGCAAGCCGATCGCGATCTACGAAATGCATTTGGGATCATGGCGGCGCGTGCCTGAAGCGGGCAATCGCTCGCTGTCATACCACGAGCTGGCGCCGCAGCTGGTCGACCATCTCAAACAGACGGGCTTCACCCATGTCGAGTTTCTGCCGCTGATGGACCATCCGTTCTTCGGCTCGTGGGGATATCAGATCACGGGATATTTTGCGCCATCGGGCAACTACGGCACGCCGCAGGATCTCATGTTTTTGATCGACACGCTGCATCAAAACGACATCGGCGTGATTCTCGACTGGGTGCCGTCGCATTTTCCCGCCGACGAGCATGGCTTGGCGTACTTCGACGGCACGCATCTTTTCGAGCATGCCGATCCACGCCAGGGATATCATCCGGATTGGAACAGCTATATCTTCAATTACGGCCGGCACGAGGTGCGCAGCTTTCTGATCAGCAACGCGATGTTCTGGCTCGACAAGTATCATATCGACGGGCTGCGCGTGGATGCCGTGGCATCGATGCTTTATCTCGATTACGCGCGGCGCGAGGGCGAATGGATACCGAACCGTTTCGGCGGCAGGGAAAATCTCGAAGCGATCGATTTTCTCAAGCGGTTCAACACTGCGGTTTACGAGAATTACCCCGACGTGCAAACGATCGCGGAAGAATCGACCTCCTGGCCGATGGTTTCCCGGCCGGTGTATGCCGGCGGCCTGGGCTTCGGTCTCAAATGGGACATGGGTTGGATGCACGACACGCTGCAGTACTTTTCCAACGATCCGGTCTTTCGCAAGTATCACCACCAGAACGTCACGTTCCGAATGCTCTACGCTTTTCATGAGAATTTCGTTCTGCCGCTGTCGCACGACGAGGTCGTCTACGGCAAGGGATCGCTGCTCGGCAAGATGCCCGGAGACGATTGGCAACGATTTGCCAACCTGAGATTGCTGCTCGGTTATATGTACGCCCAGCCCGGAAAAAAACTTTTATTCATGGGCGGTGAGATCGGCCAATGGCGCGAGTGGCAGCATGACGGCAGTCTTGACTGGCATTTGCTGGAGAACCCGCAGCATGTCGTCGCGCGCCGCTGGGTGGAGGACTTAAATAGCTTTTACCGTAGCGCGCCCGGGCTGCATGAGCTCGATTGCGATCCGGCGGGTTTCGAATGGATCGATTGCCGTGACGCCGACGCGAGCGTCGTGAGCCTGCTGCGCAAGGGCCGAACGAACAATTCCGAAATCCTCGTCGTCTGCAATTTTACGCCGGTGCCGCGGTTGAATTACCAGGTCGGCGTGCCCCGCGGCGGCATGTGGAAAGAGCGGCTCAACAGCGACGCGCGCGATTACGGCGGCAGCGGCATCGGCAACATGGGCGGAGTCGAGGCCGCTCCTCTGGCTTGCCACGGCCGGCGCTTTTCGCTCTCTCTCGCTCTGCCGCCGGTGTCGATTCTGTTCTTTACCAACGAGAGCAGCTGACTCGATTGACCACCGACCACGTCATTCGCGGCGTGGCGCTGTGCCGCGCCGGCTGATGCCGCGTGCGGAGAAGAAAAGAGCGCTATGCCAAATCACCAGACAATCGGCGCTACCTATCTCGGACAGGACGCCTGCCGCTTTCGCGTTTGGGCGCCGGCGATCGTGCCCGTCGGCGTGCGCTTGCTCGCTTCCGACCGGCTCATTCCGCTGGAAAAAACCGGCCGCGGTTATCACGAAGCGATCGTGGAGGATGTCGCTCCCGGCGCTTTGTATCTCTTTCACCTGGGTCAGGATAAGCAGCGCCCCGATCCAGCCTCGCGTTTTCAACCGCAGGGCGTCCATGGGCCATCGGCGGTGATCGATGCGCAATTTTCCTGGGAGGATGCCGGCTGGTCCGGCCTACCGCTTAGCGACTACATTATTTATGAGCTTCACGTCGGCACTTTTACTCCGGCCGGGACCTTCGAAGCGATCATTCCCTATCTGGACTATCTCGGCGAGCTCGGCGTCACCGCGCTCGAGCTCATGCCCGTGGCGCAGTTTCCCGGCGAACGCAACTGGGGCTACGATGGCGCCTATCCTTTCGCCGCGCAGAACTCTTACGGCGGCCCTGAGCGATTCAAAAAATTGGTCAACGCTTGCCACCGGCGCGGCCTCGCAGTGGTTCTCGACGTGGTCTACAATCACCTCGGCCCCGAGGGAAACTACTTCAGCGACTTCGCGCCTTACTTCACCGATCGTTACCGGACGCCGTGGGGCGCGGCGATCAATTTCGACGGGCCCGACAGCGACGAGGTGCGAGAATATTTCATCCAGAACGCGCTTTACTGGCTCGGCGAATTTCACGTCGACGCGCTGCGTCTCGATGCCGTGCATGCGATTTTGGACCATTCGCCGTTTACTTTTCTCGAGGAACTGAGCATCGAAGTGCACCGCGAGGCCAATCGTCACAACCGGCAAATGTTTCTGATCGCCGAAAGCGCCGACGATAACGCGCGACTGCTCCGCGCGCGCGAGCGCGGCGGCTACGAGCTCGACGGCCAGTGGAACGACGATTTCCATCATTGCCTGCGTACGCTGCTCACCGGCGAGCGCAGCGGCTACTACCAGGATTACGGCGATTTGGGTCAGCTGGTCAAAGCCTATCGCGAAGGATTCGTCTACTCCGGCGCGTATTCGCCGTTTCGCAAACGCCGGCACGGCACTTCCTCGCACGATATTGCGGCGCGGAAATTCGTCGTGTTTTCGCAAAATCACGACCAGGTGGGAAACCGCATGCGCGGCGACCGCTTAACCCAGGCGGTTTCATTCGATCAGCTCAAGCTTGCCGCCGGGCTGGTCATCCTCGCGCCCTTCATTCCGCTCTTGTTCATGGGCGAGGAGTATGGCGAGACGGCGCCGTTTCCATTTTTTGTCAGTCATTCAGATCCTGAGTTGATCGAAGCGGTGCGGCGCGGGCGGCGCGCGGAATTTGCCGCGTTCGAGTGGCAGGGCGAGGTGCCCGATCCGCAGGCTGAGGCTACTTTTTTAAGCGCCAAGCTGCATCACGAGCTGCGCAACGAAGGCGAGCACAAGGTCTTGCTCGCTTTTTACCGGAAGTTGATCCGCCTACGGAAAACAGTTCCACCGCTGGTCCGAGCCGACAAGGACCATATGGAAGTCACGGGGCATGCAAACCAAAAGATCGTGGCGGTCGAGCGCTGGTGGGCCGAGGATCGCGCGCTCATGCTCGCCAATCTGTCCGAAGCGGAGCAGTCAGTTGAAGTGACGTTAGTGGGCGGGCGCTGGCGCAAGGTGATCGATTCAGCCGCGCCGAAATGGCGCGGGCCGGGCAGCGCGCTGCCGGATCAATTCGACGGCGGGCAACCTTTCCACTTGACGCCCGGCGCATCGACGGTCGCGCTATTTCAACGGGAGAACATGGCATGAACAATGAACCAAACACTGAGATCATGAGCCCGATCAAGATTTGGCCGGGAAAACCGTATCCGCTCGGCGCGAACTGGGACGGCGCAGGCGTAAATTTTTCACTGTTCTCCGAAAACGCGACCAAGGTCGAGCTCTGCTTGTTTGACGAGCCGGAAGCAAAGCGCGAGACGCGTATCCCGCTCCGAGAGCAGACCCATCAGATTTGGCACGTCTATTTGCCCGAGGCGCGGCCGGGGCAATTTTACGGCTACCGCGTTCATGGGCCCTACGAGCCCAAGGAAGGTCATCGCTTCAATCCGGCAAAGCTGGTTTTGGACCCTTATGCCAAAGCGATTCACGGCACGGTGCAATGGAGCGACGCGCTATTCGGATATTCCATCGGCCATCCCGATCAAGATCTTTCGCGCAGTGACCAGGACAGTGCCGCGGGGACGCTGAAGTGCGTCGTCGTCGAGCCGGCGTTTAGTTGGGGCAACGACGCGCCGCCGGCGACCCCTTGGCACAAGACCATCATTTACGAATTGCATGTGAAAGGTTTTACCGTGCGCCATCCCGAGGTGCCGCCGGAGTTGCGCGGCACTTACGCGGCGCTCGCTCATCCGCCGGTGATCGATTATCTTAAATCTCTCGGCATCACCGCGGTGGAATTGTTACCAGTGCACCAGTTCGTCGCCGACAAGCACTTGAGGGACCGCGGGCTGACCAACTACTGGGGCTATAATTCCGTCGGTTTCTTTGCGCCCGACGCCCGTTATGCGAGCGATAGCGCCGTCGGCCGACAAGTGGCGGAATTCAAAAGCATGGTCAAGGCGCTGCACCGCGAAGGAATCGAAGTGATCCTCGATGTGGTTTACAATCACACGGGCGAAGGCAATCAGATGGGGCCGACCCTGTGTTTCCGCGGCATCGACAACGCTTCCTATTATCGTGTGGTCGAGAACGACCGGCGCTACTACTTGGACTATACCGGTTGCGGCAACACGCTCGACATGACTCACCCGCGCGTGCTCCAGCTGATCACGGACAGCCTGCGTTACTGGGTGCTCGAGATGCACGTCGACGGCTTCCGCTTCGATCTGGCGTCGACTTTGGCGCGCGAGCTCCATGACGTCGACCGTCTCGGCGCGTTCTTTGATATCATTCAACAGGACCCGGTGATTTCTCAGGTTAAACTGATCGCCGAGCCCTGGGACCTCGGCCCGGGCGGCTATCAGGTCGGCAACTTTCCGGTTCTTTGGGTGGAGTGGAACGCAGCCTATCGCGACACCGCGCGGCGTTTTTGGAAGGGTGACGGCGGGCAGGTCGGCGGCCTCGGCTATCGTTTGACCGGGTCGAGCGATTTATACGGTCACAGCGGGCGGCTACCCTATGCTAGCATTAACTTTAACACCGCTCACGATGGTTTCACCTTGCACGACTTGGTCAGTTACAACGAGAAGCACAACGAGGCCAACGGCGAAGATAATCGCGACGGCCACAATGAAAATCTCAGCTGGAATTGCGGCGCCGAGGGCGAGACCGACGATGCTGAGATTGTCGCCTTGCGCGAGCGACAGAAAAGAAATTTTCTGGCCACCTTGTTTCTGTCTCAGGGCGTGCCGATGCTGCTCGCGGGAGACGAATTCGGCCGCAGCCAAGGAGGCAACAACAACGCTTATTGCCAGGACAACGAGATTTCCTGGCTCAATTGGCAGCTCGACCGCAGCCAGCGCGAGCTGCTCGAGTTCGCGCGCTTCCTGATCGGTTTCCGCCACGAGCATCCGGTGCTCCGCCGCCGCCATTTTTTTCAGGGACGGCGGATTCGCGGCTCGGAGGTCAAGGACCTCGCCTGGTTCCGGCCCGACGGCAAGGAAATGACCGACGAGGACTGGAATAACCCTGAGATGCGCTGCTTCGGCCTGCGTCTGGCCGGTGACGCCATCGAAGAGCTCGACGACCGCGGCAATCGCATCGTCGACGACACGCTGCTGATTCTTCTCAGCGCGCACCATGAAGCGATTCCTTTTACCCTGCCGGCGCACCGGCGGAAGGTCCGCTGGCAAGTGGTTTTCGATACCTACGAGGCGCGCATCGACCGCAAAAAGCACCGGCTCATGCGCGGCGGCGAGGTCTACGATCTCCGCGACCGCTCGTTGGCGGTGCTGCGCCTACCGAGCAGCGCCGAGGCGGAAGAGGCTAACGGCACGGTCCTTGCCATTTCGCGGCGCGCGCGCGGCGAAGCTGGGAGCCGAGCGCCAGCATGAGAATTCCCGCCGCCACCTACCGACTGCAGTTCACACCGCAATTCGGTTTTACCCAAGCCAGCGCGGTGGTGGCTTATCTTCAAGAGTTGGGGATCAGCGATATCTATGCGTCGCCGATCTTTCATGCTCGCTCAGGCAGCGAGCACGGCTATGACGTCGTCGACCCGAATCGGCTCAATCCCGAGCTCGGCAGCGTCGAAGAATTCGATGCGTTGATCGACGATGCGCAGCGCCGCGACTTGGGTTGGTGCCAGGACATCGTGCCCAATCACATGGCTTACGATTCGCAAAATCGCCTGCTCATGGATGTGCTCGAGAACGGCACGGCGTCGCCCTACTCCGATTTTTTCGACATCGACTGGAACCATCCTTACGAGAGCATGAAGGGCAAAGTCTTGGCGCCGTTCTTGGGCCGGTTCTACGGCGAATGTTTGGAAGACGGCGAGATCACGCTGCACTACGACCCGAGCGGGCTCACGATCCGCTACTACGCGTTGACCCTGCCGGTCAACATCGAATCCTACAGCGATGTTTTGACCGATAATCTAGGTGTGCTGCGCCGGCGGCTCGGCGCCGGCCATTTGGATTTCATCAAGCTCCTGGGAGTTCTCTATACGCTCAAGAACATCGCGCCGAAGGAAGAGAGCGCCGAACGGGCGGACCAGATCGTTTTTGTGAAAAGAATATTATGGGAGCTTTACAACGCTAACGACGAGATCAAACGCCACCTCGATGCCAACTTGGCCAAGTACAACGGCACGAAAGGCCGGCCGGAAACTTTCAATTCGCTTGACCGGCTCCTTGCGCAACAGTGGTACCGTCTGTCGTTTTGGAAAGTCGCGGCGGAAGAGCTCGACTACAGGAGGTTTTTCAACATCAATGAGTTGATTTCCCTGCGCACGGAAGACGAAAAAGTGTATCGCCATACGCACGCGCTGGTGATAAAGCTCGCGCGCGCGGGGAAATTCACCGGCCTGAGAGTCGATCATGTCGACGGTCTTTACGATCCGCTCAGTTATCTCCGCTGGCTGCGGCATGACGCTGCAAGGACTTACTTGACGGTTGAGAAGATTCTCGGCTTCAAGGAAGATCTGCCGGCGCCATGGCCGGTCCAAGGCACCACCGGTTATGAATTTCTCAATTACGTGAACGGTGTTTTCTGCGCCCGTGAGCAGCGCGGACAATTCAGCCAAATCTATAAGCGCTTTACCGGAATTGACACTTCCTCTGCCGCGCTCATGGTCGAGAAGAAGCGATTGATTATCGGCAAATATATGGCCGGCGACATCGAAGGCCTCGCGTTTCTGCTGAAGAACGTTTCCAGCCGCGACCGCCACGCGGCCGACGTCACCCTCTATGGACTCAAAAGAGCGTTGGTCGAAGTGTTGGCGTTTTTCCCGGTCTATCGCAGTTATATCAGCCGCGACCAATGCAGCGCCGAGGACCGTGGTTGGCTCAGCGTCGCGGTCGAGCGCGCCAAAGCGGCCAACCCCGGCTTGTTGTTCGAGTTAAATTTTATCGAACGATTTCTCCTGCTCGAATTCGAGGATCATCACTCCGAGGAAGAAAAAAACGACTGGACCCACTTCGTGATGCGGTTCCAACAGTTGACCGGGCCGCTGATGGCCAAGGGATTCGAGGATACGGCCCTTTACGTCTACAATCGCTTGCTGTCGCTGAACGACGTCGGCGGCGATCCCGATCATTTCGG
>JBOHVN010000056.1:0-16048 GCA_050735675.1 Binatia bacterium
TCTCGTGGTGGGGCGAAGACAACTGCATGTGGTCCAATGACTTTCCGCACGGGAATACGACCTGGCCCAACTCCCGGCAGGTTGTCGCCCGCGACCTAGGAGATCTACCTGCGCCGCTGCGCGCCAAACTGGTGCGGGAAAACGTCTCTAGGCTTTACAACATTCCTGTCCCCGGTCCGATTCAGTAATCGGCGATAACTACAGGAACGTCGCAGATGAGTTGCGGGCTCTGGGTCCGAGCTTTTCACGAACGGGCATGCCTTTTTTCTGCTGATCGAATCTTCGACTTTTCCTTAGCCGATGAAGGCATTATCTGGTCATTCCAAATGAGCCGTGAGCGGGAACCTCGTCTACACTTACAGAGAGCCACGTATTCTGGTGAGAGAATATGTCGGGCCAACCCCTCGGATGATGCAGGTGACGCGGGTGGCATTTCAGACTGGGTGAGTCTGAACAAACGCCACTGACCCCGGAGAGCCACAACCTCGTCAGCAACTCATATAGCCGTATCTCTTCTCTCACGCTACCTGCTAATTCCGATGTCAGACCTGTAACTTCCCCCCATGAATCAACGAGGGCAAAGCTGCAAACCTGCCTGGAAAGCGGTCTTTACATTGGGAATATTTTCCTATCAATAGCGCTAAGGTAATGATATTTATGACTTATGGTGAGTGATAAAGCGGACATAGAACCGGACATTTCAGCGGTCATGGATCGTAAGGAAACCGTAACCCTGATGGAGCCGATGCTTATCGCCGAAGGTTCACGTCATCGCGGTGAGCTTACCGATCTCGCGATCGAAGTGGCCGCCCGCTCGTCCGGATTCCGGCGCAGCTTGCCAGATGGCGTGCGCACTGCCCTGGCCGATCTGATGCGAGCCATGAACTGCTACTACAGCAATCTGATTGAGGGGCACGATACGCGTCCCATCGATATCGAACGGGCGCTCAAGAACGACTACAGCAATGATCCGCGCAAGCGAAACCTTCAGCTCGAAGCGAAGGCGCATATAGCCGTTCAGCGGTGTATCAGGAGCGCCTATGAAAACGAATCTCAAACGAAAAAACTATTATCTTGACGAAAAAAAGATCCGCCGCGTCAGGACGATCCTGGGCGCGAAAACCGAGACCGAGGCTATTGACGCAGCTTTGAACCTGGTGGTTTTCAGAAAAGATATTCTCAAGTCATTGGAAAAAGTCGCCGGCAAGGGTGGTGTAGAAAAGGTTGTTTAGTGGCTAAGCATCTGATCGACACGGATCTATACATCGACCTTATCCAAAGCGGAACAACGCTCCCTTTCATCCGTGAACTTTACGATCAAGACGCTCCAGGCACCTACTTCAGCTCCATCGTAGCTCAAGAATTGCTCGCTGGCGCCCGATCTCCTGCGGGGAGAAAGCGCGTAGAAATATTATTCCGTCCTTTCGAGAGAGTCGGTCGAGTTATAACTCCCGGTCACAACCACTGGAAGGATGCCGGAGGAATTTTGGCCAAAGTTCTGCACCACAGACCGGACCTTTAAAAGCAAACTACCGGCATTGGTAAACGACTCTTTGCTGGCTTTGAGCGCTCGCTCGCTGGGCGCGACGCTGTACACCAGGAACCGAGACGACTTCACACTGCTTCAGAGCCAACGCTCGTTTTCGCTGGTCGTGATCAGTTGAATGTCAGTCGACAAAGAACCGCAGAAAAACGATCTCGACATCGTTCGCTAGACCCTCAAAGTCACAGCAGTCCTTACGCCGCGTGACGACGTTTCGGCCGCTCGATCGGCGCTAGACTAAGTTTAAGTTTAAATGGCTTTAGGAGCCGGTTTAGCGTTTCCTGGGTCGGATTATGGCGTGCATTGATCGCGCGCAAGATGTTTGGACTCGCGATTCCTACTCTCGCCGAAAACTCTTTTATCCCAATCGCTCGGATAACTTTTCCCAGGGCGATCTGAATCGATACCCCCTCCTCAATTGCCGCCAGGAGAAATTCACGGACCAACTCCGGATCGCGCAGATCTTGCGCCAAACCGACATTCCAATCCTTACTGCGTCTTGTCATGTTTCGCCTCCCTATACGTGCTTGGATACCCATGTCGAGACTCTTCAACCAATCGCGGAAGGGATTCTTCCCGTGCGCCGTTATGTATTCTCGGATGGTTAGTTTCATCCTGCGCCTTAATTATCGTATATGATATGTATTAGATTGTCCCTGTGCGAGAGCAGAACGCGAGCAGCGCCATACCCCGCACACACTCGGCACGGCTTGAATAAGGATCTGACCTTTCCTGGCAAGCCGACGATGTTTTGAAGAGATTGATTCATCTATACAAGCCCTGGAATACATCCCGCTTGAAACCAAAAAGCTGCGAATCAAGGAGCTGCACGATGGCCGAAAACCTGTCCAACATGTTCGTATCCACCGAGCCGACCTTGCTGACCACTGGCACGGGCCGCACCGAAGGGCCCCTCTGGCATGCCGACGGGTCTGTAACCTTTGTAGATATGGAAAGGAGCCGGCTTCTGCGCTGGGACCCCAACGGGACGGTAACGATATTGCGGGAGAATACCGGCGAGGGCAACGGCTGCACCCTCGACCGCCAGGGCCGTCTCATCATGTGCGAAGGCGCCGATCACCGGCGCATTACCCGGATGGAAGCGGATGGCACGGTCACGGCCATCGCCGAGCGCTGGCAAGGCAAACGGTTCAATAAGCCCAACGATGTGGTGTGCCGCTCCGACGGCAGCATCTTTTTCACCGACCCCGAGCTGCGCCTTCCAGCAGAGCTGCGGGAAATCGGATTTTCCGGTGTATTTTACATCGACCCGACGGGCCGCGTGCACCTGGCCACCGGCGAGTGTGAGTACCCCAACGGGCTGGCGTTCTCTCCCGATGAGTCGGTCCTGTACGTAGCGATCAGCCGGCTGGACGAGCGCTGCTTCCGGGAGGCCGAGCGTGGCGAGGTTTGTACCCATCGGCGCATCCGCGCGTTCGACGTGGCCCCGAACGGGACCCTGAGCAACAACCGCGTGTTCTGTGATATGTCCTCGGCGAACCCCGGCGTCCCCGACGGCATGAAAGTCGATATCGAGGGTCGAGTGTTTTGCGCCGGCTCCGGCGGCATCTGGGTTATTGCTCCATCGGGCGCGGTCATCGGCATCGTCCAGACGCCAGAGGTGGTTCGCAACCTTGCTTTCGGCGGACCGGACTTTCGCACCCTGTATCTCACCCCGCGCGGTTCCCTCTTAAAACTCGAGGTCAAAACACCGGGGATTGGGGCATTCAGCTAGTCAGAAACTGAAAGCACTCTTACGGCCCACCCAACAGCGGACGGTGATCAAGAGACAAACCTCTCCGGTAGGAATTATTTGTGTAACTCGGGGGAAGATAAACAGAACAGAATCGATTGACGATAAGATCCACCGACAATTCGCTACCCGAAAGCCAGTGATGGAATGTGTAGAGATGGGTGACCGATTTCTTTTCTGCTTCGACTCTAGACCCGACCCGAGCGGGTCCGCGCAGATTTCCAAAGATAGTCAATTTGTCAACGTCTGACCCTGGCATTTCCTCCGATCAATCGCGCCCCCAACATTTTGAGTTTTTTGCGTTCTATTCCGCTCTTTGCGGTTAATTATCCGATCCAAAATTGTTCTTGCTTGCCGCCTTGCCGCGTTACCTATCACTGCTTTGGCGGCAGGCGATAGGTGGCCGAGCCCGCTTTTCCCACATGCAGGGATTCATCCATTTTGGTATCGATGATCGCGTGGTTGGGATCGCGAAAAACATTCATCGGGTCCAAGCCCTGCTCCACTTTCTTAATCTCGCGCCGCAGCATGTCCCGATACAGCACAACCCCATGGTCCGATCCCGCAAGCCGTTCACGAGTACGGTCGAATATCGGCCCTTGGGTTTCCCACGCCATGAAATCTTGCGCATCAACGTCATCGAGGCGAAACTTGGTGAACGGATGACGGACGCCGAGTGGATTCTTGAAAGGCTTGCGGTAGTACACCGGCACATCGTCTTTGTTCGCCCGTGGCTCCACTGAGTCCGGCACGAAGTGGACGTAAACGATCCAAGTATGGGTGTCGTCGATGGGCACGCGAATCTGTGTGCGATTGGCCTGCCGCAAGACGGTCGGAAACAGCAGCGGATGCTCCTCCACTTTGCCATCCTTGAAAAACCGTCGCTTGAGTATGCCGCGATCGAATGCCTCGACCTCAAACTTTATTAGGTTGTCGATGGTGCCACGGGTCGTGCTCTCAACTTTAAAGCCGTCAGTGACAAGTTCTTGATGCAGAATATGCAAGTGGGCCGTGTCGACGGAGTTTTCCATGGCCTGAAGCCAGTTGCAGTCCAGTTGCGGCAACGCGCGCAACCAGTGCCAGCCATCGGTGCGCGCCCAGACGTCGTACTTTGGAATCGCCGGCGCCGGATGAGGTCCGAGGTAAGCCCAGTAAAGCCCCGCCAACTTTTGGACCGGATAAGCTTTGTGCTTCACAGTCCGGCAAAAATTGCTATCCGCCGGCTCGGCCGGGGTTTCAAGACAATTGCCCTGAATATCGTAGAGCCAACCATGATAGGCGCAGGCAATGCCTCGTTCCTCGACTCTGCCATAAGATAGAGACGCGCCGCGATGCGAACAGCGATCATGCAGGAGACCCGGTTCTCCGTTCTTGGTTTGAAATAACACCAGATCTTCGCAGAGGATCCTGACAAATTTCACCGGATTGTCTTCCGGTAACTCCGCTGCGATAGCGACCGGATGCCAATAGCGGCGCAGCAATTCTCCCGCCGGTGTTCCAGGACCAACCCGCGTCAACATCTCATTTTCTTCCGGTGTCAGCATCTCTCCTCCTTCTCGAAAGCACGAGCGTCAAATTCTCCGGCAGATGAGATCGCCTTTTGCAAATGGCAAGAGCACGCAGTCTACCCGCTGATCATTTTCGGCACGATTTAGCAGCTCCGTCTGGAGGCGGGGAGAAGTTACGTTATCGATGACGAGCCATCCACCGGGCACGAGGCGCGGGACCACTTTCTCGTAGACCCTGGCGTTGAGCTCCGGCGGTTGAAGATCGGAGAAGCAAAACGCGATCTCCTCAAAACGGGTGGGGTAGTCGAGAGCGTCGCCATGAACGGCTTGGACCGAACCTCCTACTCCGGCACGGGAGATATTCTCTCGGGCCAAGGCGACTTTCTTTTCATCGAGCTCGACCGTGGTGAGTGTAGCGCTTCTCGCCCGAGCGGCCAGCGACAGCCACAGACTCGAGTAGCCAGCGCTGCTGCCCAGCTCGAGAAATGCGCCCTGCGGCGCCGACATCGCCAGCAGCGCAAGGCAGCGTCCGACGTCCTCGGAAACGCTGCGCAGCGCCGGCTGATCCCGTTCGTTCTGTTCCTCCAGTTCACGCATCACCTGGCGCATATTTGCTGAAATATCATGAAACACCTGCGCCTCCAGCGAGATTTTCAAACGGCACGCTGCGCCGGTTGATCTGCTCTTCGATATCGTCGGGAAATAGATTTTCGCTCAACATTACGTAGTCGCCGTAGGCGCCGTGCACCGGACCCAGCAAGTTGCGTTCGGCAAGCAGCCCCGCCTTACGCGTGCCAAACTTGGGCAACTGCGAGCGGTATTTTTGGTAACACTCGTACCAATTGCGCGTGAGTTGGATGTAATAGTCCAATGGCACCGGGGGCTGCTCGGCTTCTTTGCACAGCGCCGTCGACGGCTCGCGCCGCCACTGCTGCGGTCGCGGCAGAATCCCGCGCGACATGAGATATTCGAAGCAGCCGGTGGTCGAATTGACCGCTTCAGCGACGGATTGAAAGCCATGGGGGCGCGCCATTTCAACGCCGGAGACGAAACTCGGCTGGACGCTCCCCGGACCGAAAACTTCCACCGCGTCACACATCCAGCGCACCCAGTTGTCCCAGCCGACGCGCTCGGCTTTGCCGGGATTAATCCATTCGAACAGGCGCCGATCCCATACCTCCATGTTGAAGTGGATGTTGTCGGCGCCGGCGGCTTTGTAGCGTGCCACCTCTTTGCGCGGCCGGGCATTGACCTCGAAGGTGATTCTTGGTTTGGCCGAGGTCCCTTTGATGGCGCGTATGTACTCCTCGTAGAAATCCACTTCGCTTTTACCGTGCAGGGTCTTGGTAATGCTGCCGCCGCTCAGGACAAAGCCGGGCGCGGCCACTCCAAGTCGGCGCGCGTCGCTGGTCACTTCCTCGCAGACTAACCTAACATCTTCCAACGATTTTACCGGCGCCGTCAAAGTAAAATCGCGCGACAGCTTCATCTGGCGGGCGTTCTCATTGATGTCGCAGAACTTGCATTCCTCCTTCGCGCCCCAGTATTGGCAATTGCGAAAGATCGTAATGAACGCGCCAAAGGCGACGATCTCGTGATAGGGAGTGCCATCAGGCAAACTTTTCGAATAATAGTCAGGCATTTTCGGCACCCGGACCTCCGCCAGCACGCGCCCTTCCGTGGTCATGACGAGCCTCCCGTCGACCACATCGATCAGGTAGGGAGAATAAGGCGAAAGCGAAGTTTGAATCGCTACCGGGCGCATCGCGTAGGGCCCGTTCAGGATGACGAAATGCTCGGGCACCCGCCGGTGCTCGCCCCTCTTCAACTCGGTCATCGGCACGAGATCGTAAGAGAACAATCGGTAGGACTTGACCAGCGCGCCCGCCGTAGCGTCGAGCGCGGCGTCGCTGAACCAATGACCGAGGCTCAGCAGGTGTTGCTTGAGAATAGTCTCTTTGGGAACGTCCGGGTATTTCGTGAAATACGATTCCAACGCTTCGGGGTTGGATTCATTCGCCGTCGTGATGTTACCCATCTGAGGATCCTTCCGATCGTAACGAGAGAGGACGGTCAATGGCGATCAATTCCCTTGACTTCTTATCCGCGGCACATTTACATGTCAACCAATGCCGATCTTTAATGACAGAGCGGGCGCAACAAAGTTGTATCTACGATTCAAAATTTTTCTATGGCTCGGTGGGTTGGCTTGCTTCCTTTTGGTCGGAGCGGGAGGATTGCACGCCGGCGAGGCAAAACCGGCTGCGGCCGTCGAGTGGGAAAGAACGGTAGAGGCGGCCAAGAAGGAAGGCAAGGTGGTCGTCTCTATCCCGGTCAGCGCCGAACTGAGAAGAGGAATAGAAAAGGTTTTCAAGCAGCGCTTCGGGATCGAGCCCGAACTCAATGTCGGCAGGGCCGCCTCCATCGTCGCGAGAATCCAGCAGGAGTCCAGGTCGGGGGTGCCTTATTTCGATCTCCATATGGGAGGCAGCGAATCGATGGTCACGGGGCTCCTGTCCGAGGGTATTTTGGCTCCCCTCGAACCGGCGATGATTCTGCCGGAAATCAAAAACCCGAACAGCTGGTGGGGCGGACACATCTGGGTGGACAATGCGAAGCGTTATATTTACGCCTCGCACGCCCATCAGGTCGAGCTCATTTGGCGCAATACCGACTATGTGAAGCCCGAGGAGATTCGTTCCCTGACCGACCTGCTGAATCCCAAATGGTCCGGCAAGATCGGCTACCTCGATCCGCGAACTGCCGGCGCGGGCGCTTCGATGTGGT
Source organism: Binatia bacterium (assembly GCA_050735675.1). Lineage (GTDB taxonomy): Bacteria > Desulfobacterota > Binatia > UBA9968 > UBA9968 > DP-20. Next base: position 7,592 of record JBOHVN010000056.1, read on the forward strand.
CTTTTCTCTGGAAGCTCAAAGGCGAGGACTACTTGAAGAAGCTGGCGGGCCAGAAGCTGCTGGTCGGCCGCGATCAACGGGTATTGGCGGAAAGTCTTGCCAGAGGCAAGATCGCGCTAGTCGTCGGCCTTAGCTATTATTCAATAAATCCGTTTGCCAAAGCCGGACTTCCCTTGAAATCGGTTCCCATTCCGCGCGACGAGAGCTACGTAAGCGGCGGCAGCGGCAACGTGGCTATCATCAAAGGCGCTCCCCACCCCAACGCGGCCAAAGTGTTCGTCAACTGGTTCCTCGGCCAGGAAGGACAGGAAATTTATTCGCGAGCGATGGGTCAGGGGACGCGCCGCCTCGATGTCGATACTCAATGGTTAAAAGAGTTCGGCGTCATTGCCGCTAAAGATAGTCTTACGTTGGACCAGTACCCAAAGCTCGAGAATCAGTCGGAAGAAAAAATCCTTAAGATCCGCGAGCCAGCTGCCGAACTCGCGCGCAAACTTCTCAACTAAAGGCGTCTGCCCTTGAAAATCATGATGGATGCGCAAGATCGTCGAAATACCATAAAGCGATACAACGCGGGCATTCAGCGCGCCAAAGGGCTACTGGAATTGGCCTCCGGTTTATACGACAGTTCACTCGCGTCGGAGTCATGGAAGGCCGCCGAGGGAGTGCTGCAAACCGATACCCCCATCGGCAACGCGCTAAAACTCTCGCTCACCCCCAAGCGAAATGACCGCAAAGGCATCGCGCTCTCTTTCACTACGGGTGGTTTTGCCGCAATCAGAGCAGTGGCCGAAGGTAAGTTTTCGCTCGCTTGGGTTAACCCTTCGGTGGCGTTGACGATGGCGTACCGGGGGAAAGGCCCGTTTTCCAAACGCCTTCCCGTGCGGACGATCGCCGTATTTCCCTCGTACGATGTCATGGGCTTCGCGGTCCGCGAATCGACCGGGGTCACGTCCATCTCTCAAATCAAAAAGGAACGCTTCCCGATCAAAGTCTCCATCCGGAGGATGGACAAAGCCAGTCGAAAGGACGACTCGACGATGTTCACGGTGGCGGAGGTCTTGCGAGCCGCGGGATTTACGCTGGAGGATATTCGCCGATGGGGCGGAGAGATCCATTTGGCAAGCAGACCCAGCGATCCGGCGCGGCGGGCGGGCATCGAAAACGGCGAGGTCGATGCGGTTTTCGACGAGGGAATCAAAAGCTGGGCGCGAACCGCCTTGGAAAACGGGTTTCGTTTCCTGCCTGTGGAAGGATCGATCCTGAAGCATATGGCGGCGCTCGGGTACCGGGCGGCCCGCATGACGAAAACGCAATTCCCGGGGATACTCGCAGAAGTTCAGACCCTCGATTTTAGCGGCTGGCCGATGATCGTGCGTGGCGACATGCCGGACGCCGTAGCTTATGCGTTGTGTGAAACGATCGACAAGCGAAAGGACGCGATGCCGACGGATAATTATAAGCCGCTCGACATCGCGCAACTCTGCGGCAACGACGAAGAGTCGCCTTACGATGTGCCGCTGCATCCGGGCGCAGCACGCTTTTACCGCGAGCGAGGATATCTTAAATAGATTTCTGCGCGGCGGGGTCACACGCCGATGAATGTCATAAGTAAAGCTTCGCCACTAACACGCTCATAGTGCTCGAAACAAGCACTATCCGACACGCTTACATGCAAGAAAGTTTTGGTTAAATTGACATATTATTGTCCTTGACGTATGGGTCGATCTTGCCGCCGACACTAAAAGCTAAAAGATGGACGGAGGTGAAAATGAAACCTTTTTATTGTTCGCTTTGCGCGGCTTTCATCCTGGTATTTTTGTTCTCGAAGGAAGCTGTCTGCCAGTCGCCTTATTATCAAGGCAAAACGATTACATTCATGCAAGGACGCGATCCCGGCGGCGTGGGAGACTTGCGCAACAAAGTCATTTTCCCCTACCTGCAGAAATACATTCCCGGACATCCCACCATCGTTTCAGAATACATGCCTGGAGGAGGCGGGAGAAAGCTTGCAAACCATATCTATCATAGCGCAAAGGGCGATGGGCTCACGATCGGCGCCAGCTCGCCGGGCATTCTCGCGGCCGCGGTATTGGGCATGTCCGGCGTCAAATTCGATCCCGGCAAATTTATCTATCTCGGATCGCCGTTCAGCGAAAACAACAATATGTTCGTCACCCGGAAAGCTCTCGGCATCAACAGTCTGGAAAAACTGCGCGAGCGCACCGGACTTCGAGTCGGCGGCCAATCGGTGGGCCATGTGCAGTTCATCCGCAGCAGGCTTTTCGCCTGGCTGTTAGGCCTCAAAGAACCGAAGTTCGTCGTTGGCTATGCGGGCACTGAATTGGATATCGCCTTACAGCGAGGTGAAATCGATGCCCGAGCCGAAGCCATCGAGAAGGAGACGATGTCGGAAGAATACAAGAAGATCGTGGATTTCCACGCGATACTCGAGATTCCCTTGGGAAGCCGCCCGCCGGTATTTGCCGGTTTGCCGGAAGTCGGGACCTTCACCCGCACTCAGCTGGAAAAGGACGTTCTGGCGATGTCGCGGACTTTCTGGGGCGCCGGTACACTGATTTTTCTACCGCCAAACACGCCGGAGAATTTGGTTCGGACAGTCAGGCAAGCCATGCGTAGATCCTTCGAAGATCAGCAATTTCATGAAGCGTACAAAAAACTACTCGGAGTGGAGCCGACGCCGCTGATGCCGGAGGATCAGCAGAAACTTGTGGCGGATCTGCCTCGCGCCCCCGAGGTCGTCAAAGCTTTTGCGGCGATCGCTGAAATAGGTCCTCTACCGCCGTCTAGATGAACAGAAATTATCATCGCATCACACGCTCTACAGTCTTTTCGGATCGACGGCGCGAGACGTAGGCGTGCGCTCGGATTGGTGAAAATCTCTAATGCGCTTCTAAGTAGCTCGAGAAAACGCTTCCGGTCATCATCGTCACGGAAAATCGCGCGCCGGTCATTGCCTCGGCAGGTGACATGATAAAAAGCGTTCGGGTACAAGATCCTCAATGGCCGCGCCATGCGCGGCAATATCGGCTGCCGAACGAGACATAAAAAAGGGGCGGGCTGAGTCCTTGCAAAGTTCCGGCGGCATCTGGATTATTGCTCCATCGGGCGCGGTCATCGGAATCGTCCGGATGCCAGCGGTGATTCGCAAGCTCGCTTTCTGGCGGGCCGGACTTTCGCACCCTGTATCTCACCCCACGCGGTTCGCTGTTAAAACTCGAGGTCAAAACGCCGGGGATCGGCGCATTCAGCTAGTCGGAGACTGAGTGCACCCTTAGGGCCACCATTTGGCGGGAGGTGATCAGGAGATAAACCTCTCCGGTTGGAATTATTTGCGTATTTCTTGGTTGATCAACTCGGCAAAACTCGGGCGAGATAACGAGATCGGATCGTTTGACGACAAGATCCACCGACAACTCGCTAGCCGAAAGCCAGTGATGGAAAGTCTCGAGCAAGGCTGACCGGTTCTTTTACTTCGATTCTAGACCCCGCTATCTGACCACGCGCTCTATCGTCGAACCGAACCAAACTGTCAACAATAGAAAGCCCGACCCCATGCTCTTCGCGCCACCGGGATTCGGCGAGCTTGCCGGTGACCGGTGACGGTGAATGGGACCGTTGCTAGTCGTGTCAGACTCCCGATGATCACGCCGATGGGATTATTCTCTCAGCCAAAGATTATCAAGAATAGAAAGCCTGACCCTTCGCCCTTGACCGGTTCAAAACAGCGCAATGCCAAATCCGCGTAGATAAAATTACTGAATTTTCCGAGAGCTCGCTTGAAGCTGCCGTCGAAACATAGGCCAACACTCAGGTCCGACCCCAGACTTCAGGCGAAAAATTCAACCACGCACTCCAAAAAAAGATTGTAGTGAGTGTTATGTCTGACCCTGCTGATGCTGACCACGCCTTGCTATGAAAAAGTACATGGCGGAAAAGAAATCAAAGGCGGCGGTAACGTGAAAATCGAAGACTACGGAAGACATATCCTTCGCCAAAAGCGAGTCGCGAGGGTCAGGCATGGGCTGTGAAAGACCTGCTCACCGCGTTGCCCCAGGAGCAGATAGCTCGGAAGGCATTTGTCTCGTTCCGTTTGCTGCGGATATGGGAGGGCACGATGTTCGGATCGTCACGGCATATTATCCAAGCCTGGAAGAGTGGAAGCGGTGGAAGTCGGCCGGGCATTCGCTACCGGCCCAGCTCTGCTAGAGATGACGCGCTCTTCGTGCGGGGGCGCCGTAGACGAAGATCTGGAACAAAACTATGCGGAAGACTGAGCCAGCGGGTTTCGGCACGCTGCGCGATCGTGAGGAGTTTTCGAGGAAACGTTGGTCACTAAGCGAGATAACTTCGGCGAGGCGATACAAGGCCAGGTGTTTCAACAGCCGGCGTGCCTTGCTTGTTCCACCCATTTCTTTACAGGTTCGGCAAGACGTATTCCCCGAAACGTTTGATTTGTTCAACAGGGTCCGCCACCGGCCATACACAGATCTGTTTCGCACCCGCCCCGATCCACCGCTCCAGCAAGGCTTTGCACTCCCGGTAGTCGCCTACGAGGTAATGACCGCTGCTGACATCGAACGATTTAAAGACAGCCTTCTCGATGATCGGTGCCGCCACCCGCCTCGCCCGCTCGCCATCACGGTCAATGAACATGAACATCGTATCCACCGCATTGGGAAAAGTCTCCGGGTCCTTGCCCGCCGCGGTAAGCGCGGAATTCAAAATGGCCAGGGCGGTATGAAACTCTTCCGGCGTAGATTGCCGGGCGGAAACCACCCAACCATCGCCTAGGCGTGCGACTCGCCGCAGTCCCGCCGGCGAGCCCCAACTGGAGAGCCAGATAGGCGGGCATGGTCTCTGAACGCTGCGGGGAGAAACTGTGACACCGCCGAAACGGTAATAGGGGCCCTTATGGCTGACATTACGTTGACTGAGGAGCGCGCGGAGAGCGACGACGCCGTCTTCCAGCATCCTCCGGCGCTCCCGGAAGGGAATGCCCAGGGCATCAAAGTCAGACTGGGTGGAGCCTTCACCCACTCCGATAATTAACTTGCCGCCGTTCAGTATGTCGAGTGTAGCGAAGCTCTGTGCCAAAGCGACCGGATGGCGCAGCGGCAGGACCAGGATTCCTGTGGCAATGGCAAGCCCGTGCTGCGCGGCCCGTCCGGCAACCGCGCCGAGAAGCAACATACAATCCATCCAGGGATCTGAGTAGACGACATGGTCAGTAACCCACACGGACGCAAACCCGGCCTCTTTGGCTCCGTCTACCATGCTGACCAGAAGGGATTGCGGGGGAGGTTGCGACCCTGCTCCGCCAGAAAGGATTCTGACTGGCAGGTGAATGCCGAAAGAAATGCCGAAGCCGCTCATTTCGTCATGGCTGCTCTTTGCTGAATTCTGCGCGGTCGGGAGTGAATTGGTCCGCCTTGCTATCCGAAACCGTTTCCAACTTTGCCGGCATGCGTTTCTGCTGCGCCTTTTTATCGGTTGGTGATGGCAGCGGCCATATTGGCCACCGTCGGTGAGTCAAAGAGGGAGCGCAGCGGGAGCTGCACCTGCAATCGGTTGATTACCCGGGAAATCACCTGAACAGCCAGCAGGGAATCTCCCCCCAATTCCATGAAATTATCGTGAATGCCTATCCGATCGAGGCCTAAAACCTCGGCCCAGATGTCTGCCAGGACCTGCTCTACTGATGTTCGAGGCGCTACGAACGGGGTTGCGAGATCGGGCCGTCCGGGGCCGGGTGCTGGAAGGGCCCGGCGATCTACCTTGCCATTCGGCAACAGCGGCAAGGCATCCAACATGGCAAAAGCAGAAGGCACCATGTGGCCGGGCAGCTTCTCCGTGAGAGCGCGTCTCAGCGCATCCACGGTAGGCGGCGGTCTTTCAGCGGGTACGAGATAGCCTACAAGGCGTTGATCGCCGGGGCGATCTTCACGCAGTGTTACAATCGCCTCTTTGACATTCTTCGTGCTTAGCAAAGCCGCCTCGATTTCGGCAACTTCGATGCGGTGGCCCCTGAGCTTCACCTGAAAGTCTTTTCTCCCCATGTGCAACAGGCAACCATCGTGCAACATTAGCCCCAGATCGCCGGTTCGGTAGGTTCGCTCGTCTCCGCTTTCGGGGTCAGATAAAAAGGCGGCTCGCGTGAAATCCGGCTTGCGCCAATAGCCTGGGCAAAGGTAACGGCTTCTGACCGCTATTTCCCCGATCTGATCGTGTTCCACCTCGTTGCCGTCGTCGCCGAGCAACAAGATCTCCATGTCTTCCAGCCGATATCCGACGGGCACATTGCTGCCGTTGATCTTCGTTGCCTTGTCGATGAAGCACCAGCGGTAAGTCAGGCACTCCGTGGACCCCATTCCATCGATAAAGATACAGTCCGATGAGAAGTGTCTTTTGTAGAGTTCTACGTCGTTTGCGCGGACCGGTTCCCCCGCCATGTAGACCAAGCGGAGTTTGGGAAACTGTTGCTTGCCATCCAAGGTGGCGATGAAATGGCGGAACGTCGTCGGTACCGAACGATAAATAGTAATTTCCTGCTGAATCAACCAGTCGGCGAGATGGGTCACGCCTTCATTTCTAACATCCAGCGGATAGAGGGATCCGCCGTTGAGCAACGCCCCGTGGGTAGTTCTTATTGTGTCAGCGAAGCTGTAATCGGTGAGAGTAATCAATCGGTCTTCGCGACAAATATGGAAGGCGTTGGTATAGTTCATGATGTCGTGAAGAACATTGCGATGAGTTTGGACAACGCCCTTCGGCTCCCCGGTCGAGCCTGAAGTGTAAATCATATAGGCGAGGAGATCGGGTGATACGCGGATATCGGGGTTCTCGGTGGAGAGGCTTGGATCCAATTCGTCAAGGTTCATCACGCGGGACCGGTCCCGGGCCAGTTTTTCAGCTAAAGAAAGGTTCCGTGTGTTCGTCACGATCAGCTCTGCCTCTGAATCCTCCAGCATGTATGCAGTCCTTGCCCGGGGATAAGAGAGGTCCAGGGGCACGTAGAATTTGCCCGCCTTCAGCACGCCGAGAATCGAGGCAACCACCGGCGCACCCTGATCGAGTAGAAGCGCTATAGGCTCTTCGCCGGTTCCGCGCCGCGCCAGTACCGCCCGGGCCACACGATTACTTGCTCGATTCAGGCCATCGTAGGTCAGTTCATGACTTCTGGTCTTGATAGCCAGCCGATCCGGATACCTGCGCACCTGTTGCTCGAACCGTGCGGGAATCGATTGCTCGAGCTCTTTCTTCCGGAATTCAACGAACGTCCCTGAAGGATGAAAGCATTTCGCCCGAATCGCTTCCTGCTCAGGCGGCAGTCTCTTCATGTTTTCGGTAAACTCCGGCATGTCAGTATCCGTTACGACCATCCCGGTCAAGATTCTCAACAGGCTTATATATAAGATACCGGCCCGAAAAAAGACATGTACCGCGCTTCCGGAGTGATCGGGGAGGGGGGATCACTGAGAGGATGTGAAAAAATTGCCGAATCGATGTAGTTCAGGCGCCAACACGGCGCGAGCCCAATATCTCACCAGTCATTTTGCGCCACGAGCCCTGCTCTCAGACGGCACGGCACAGGGGCAGGAAATAGCGTTGAGGCGCAATCGCAGTTGGATTTTTGGGCCGCGCCCGACTTTACGCCCTACCTCAAGCCGGCGCACTAAGAGCTACGGCCCGCATCAGGTTATGGGCGAGCGCGTACCACAGCGCTACCGCCTTTACCTTGTTAAGACCGCGTACCACAAACTGGCTAAGCCCGCGTCCACGCGCAATGGCGTTGACACACTCGGCGGTGGCGGCACGCTGCCGATAGATGTCCTTCGCCTGGCTGCTTCCCATGCGCTGGCGCCACTGGGCAATGGCCGCGCTGTCATCGCCGCACGGCCGATGCGGGTCGCGACTCGGATCTTTGGGTTTGGGTACGGGGGCATACACCGTGGTGCCTCGCCCATCAGCCTCTTCGATGTCATCGTGGCGGGCATAGCCACCATCGACGAGCCACTCGGCAGGCCGCTGCCCATAGCGTTGTTCGACTTGATCGAGCATTGGGGGGAGTTGGCCAAGATCGCTACCGATGTTGCTCACATCAACTCCGACGATGAGCTGGGTATCGGTGGCGGTGGCGAATTGGACGTTGTAGGCGGGACGAAAACCGCCGTCCGCCATCTTCATCACCCGCGCCTCAGGATCGGTGTTGGAAGCCCGCGGCTCGGTGCGCTTGGTGTGTTCTTCTTCGGTCTCGTTGTCTTTTTTGGGCAAAGGTCAAGAACAAGGGGTCAAATCTTTTGTTGACGGTTAGCCCAACTTCCACACTTCGAGGGTGGAATTGTGAAATATCAGAAGGTTAGGTCTTAAAGTCGGCACTACATTTCTGCTACGGCGGGTGGGCGGAGCCGCTCGGGGAGAGTCAGCCCGAGGCGT
>JBOHVN010000057.1:0-2327 GCA_050735675.1 Binatia bacterium
AGTTTTACGCGGCATGTCCTATGTGTGCCATAAGGCATACATGCCTGTCAACTAAAAAATGAAAATAAGAAAGAAAAAATTCTTTCTTTAGCAATGAGTTGCGAGTTTCGCGACAGAAACTAGCTAAGCTAAGAGGGCAAGTATGGCGCTTTGAAGGAGCACGTCCTAGTCGGATGGTTCGGGCAGTACCAAAGAATAGCTGGTACTGCGCCCACCGGCGGGATCTTTGGCAAGAACGCCGCGCTGGACGAGATCGACGATGTCACGCGACGCAGTATCCTGCGAGCATTGGGTGATTGTCGCCCATTTGGACGAGGTTAGTTTGCCTTCAAACCCGTCCAGCAGCTTGTTCAGCATTAGACGCTGACGCTCGTTCAAAGACGCATTTGCATGCACCCTCCAAAAGCGCGCTTTGGTGAGAATGTTGTCTAAATTCCTTTCTGCACTGCCGACAGCCCGATCGAGGCAACCGAGAAACCATTCCATCCAGGGTGTAACATCGAGCCCTTCTCGCTGCGTTTTTTCGAGTATCTCATAATAAGCTGTTCGTTCGTTACGGATCTGCGCCGACATGCTGTAAAAACGCTGCCGGCTCTCTTCGGCGCGGGTCAACGCCATGTCCGCGATGGCTCGCGCAATGCGACCATTTCCATCATCGAAGGGATGAATGGTGACAAACCACAAATGGGCAAGCCCTGATCGCAGGACTGGATCGGTACCATTGGGAACGTTGAACCATTCAATGAACGTTGTCATCTCTTTGTCGAGGCGTGTCGCTGCCGGAGCTTCGAAATGCACGCGCTCCCGTCCTAATACGCCAGACACGACTTGCATTGGTCCCGCGGCATCATCGCGCCATCGCCCAACTGCGATCTTGCGCATAGCGCTGCGCCCGGTAGGGAAAAGCGAAGCATGCCAACGCCATAGCCGTTCGGCCGTTAATGGAGCGCTATAGTTCTGCGTCGCGTCCAGGATCATCTCGACGACACCTTCAACATCACGGTCTGCATGCGTCAACCCACCGATATCCACTCCTAGGCGGCGAGCGATAGAAGACCGCACCTGAGCGCGATCCAGAATCTCCCCTTCGATTTCAGACGATTTTAGAACGTCTAAAGTCAAAGTCTCCAAGGTTGCCTCTTTTTGCTGCGAGAAACCGAGATCCTTCATACGGCCGATCAAGCGTCCCTGCCGGAAGCGCAATGCCCCCAGCGGGGTTGTGAGCCTTTTCTCATCCAACTGGAAATCAGGCCAGTTCGGCAGATTGTGTACATAAGTGGTCATTCTCCGCGCCTCATGCGGAGAATATAACAAATATTCTCCGCATGATCAAGGTTTACCCCGCAATCTATGCGGAGAATAGGCGCATTAATCTCCGAACCAGTCCCGTATAATCTCCGCGTAAAATGCGTATAATAACGCACATAATCTCCGCACGTAGGAACCCAGAGAACCGGACTTTGTTCGGTCACTTTGCCTCGCCCGAGCGCATTCGCTGACCCTCGGAGTGAGTGAGCCGTTCGATCACGTGCTGCAATTCACCCGCCATCAAGCAGCGCTATCCCGGCCACGTCAAACAAGCCGGCATGATCGCGTCGCAGTGTTTTTCCGGCGGCTATCAAAATCGCTTCACGATCGTTGTCGACGACGATATCGATGCCACGCGCATCGACGACGTGGTCTGGGCGCTGTCGACGCGCTGCGACCCGGAAGGCGACATCGATATTCAGCGCCGCTGCTGGTCGAGCGCGCTCGATCCGATGATTCACCCCGGCTCGAAAGTATCTTGAATTCGCACAAGGTCATCTTTGGGGTCAAGTCTTTACTGTTGACATTCAAGTCTGAGCCGATAGATCAGTAGTAGGAGATACTCCCACTCCTTTACAGAAATGGCGCGGCCCTAAGAATCGAATGCGAGGGCCGCTTTATTACGACCATTTCCGCGGAGACCAACGCAAAGCCATCTTCAAGAACGACAGTGACCGGACACTGTTTTGGATACGACCATCCCAAATCCTCAATGGTCTCGTTCCCGCCGCCACTGGCAGTTGCCGTGAAGAACATCGCGCCGCGCGCCGACATGTGTCGAAATAAGGCTCGGCTTTGCGGGCAGGTATTTGCTTCAACACGAAAAGGCTTTGACCAGAGCTCCCGCAGAAAGGAGCCTGCCTATGGATACGCGAATCTCTTGGTTTGGCGTGTTAGCCCAACTTCCACACTTCGAGGGTGGAATTGTGAAATATCAGAAGGTTAGGTCTTAAAGTCGGCACTACATTTCTGCTACGGCGGGTGGGCGGAGCCGCTCGGGGAGAGTCAGCCCGAGGCGT
>JBOHVN010000058.1:0-4250 GCA_050735675.1 Binatia bacterium
TCTTCGATCCGGTCGACGTCGAATGGGCCGTCGCCACGCGCGTCCAAGCCGACCGCGACGTTCTGATCGTCTCCAATGCCCGAGCAAAGCCGCTCGATCCATCATTGCCATTGCCTTTGCATGGTAAAGTGCCGACGACCGCCAAGATGGGCATCGACGCCACGATCCCGGAAAATATTCCGGCGGAGCGCTACACGCGCATCGTTTACTTCAATCACGGCAAGGTGGATTTGAAAAACTACCTCGGTCCGATCGAAGAAGTGAAGAAACCAAGCGCCGCGGCGAAGCCGCCCGAAAGCGCCGATGAGTTAGCCCAAAAGATCGTAACGACCCTCGAAAAGTCGCACTGCTTTTTCGCCGATCTCCTGGAGAAATTTCCTAAAGCAGATTACAAGACCGTCGCCAGCGCCGTCGCGTGTTTATATGAAGAAGGGAAAATTGGTCAGGACAAGGATGGGAAGTTCGAATTGAAGGCTGAAGCAAGCTAATTGCCGCGTTGAGTGAGATGTTAGCTTGTAGCGGTCAATCGCTTCGCTAAGCCGCTAACATGAATGTGCTGACATCCCCTTTTGTCCTCACGCGCCGAAGAACTCGACGAAGCGCTTCTTGATCTCCTCGGTGCGCCGTTCCAGTTCCTCGGGATCAACCGTCAAGATCTTAAGTTCGGAAAGTTTCGGTCTGTCCGAGGCATACGCGACCTCGGGATAAGGAACATACAGCGCTTCGCTGTCGGCCAAGAACTGCTGGACCTCTTTGGTGAAAATGAAGTCCGTAAAGACCCTGGCGGCGGACGGGCGAAGAGAAAAGCTGGTGATCGCCGATGGCGAAACAATCAGCGGAGCGCCATCCTGCGGATAACCGATGCCGATCGGGTTACCCTTTTTTCTCTGCTGGTAAAGAAAATAGTCCGCGCCGTTGGCCCCCACGATGCGCTCTCCCGCCGCGACGATTTGTGCCGGGTCATGCACGGATTGGGTCAGATGGGGCTTGTTCTGCGCCAGTTGTTTGAAATAGTCCCATCCGTAGAGATTCACCAGCGCCAGCATATAGCTTGCGACACTGCCGCTGTATCCGGGATGGGCGGTCACCAGCTTTCCCTTCCATTTTGGGTCGAGCAGATCTTTCCATGTTTTGGGCGCCTCTCCGGCCGGCACCAGCTTGGAGTTATACGACATGACGATCAGGAATGCGCGCCAGCCGAAAGCCATGCCATCCGGGTCGCGGAAACCGTCAGGAAAACGCTCGGCGCCCGCCGGCGTGTGTTTAGCCAGCATGCCCTTCTTCTTTAAGAGCACGTAGTGTCCGACATCGGAGGAATTAAAAACATCGGCATTCTTGATGCCCGCCCCAGCTTCCTGCATGAGACGCTGAAGAATGCGCTCCGAGCCCGAGCGATGAACTTCCACTTTGATGCCGGGATGAGCCTGCTCAAAGAGCCTGGCGACTCGCTCGGCGGTCATGAGAGCGGCTCCCGTATACCAGACGACCTTGCCCTCGCGCCGCGCCTCGACGAGCCTTCCATCCTGGGACGAGCCGATCCCGGCGCTCGATAAAATCGTCAGGACCGAAGCGAGAGCGACAATCGCCATGCGTTCGTGTCTCTTCACTTGCATTGTCGTTTTTCCTCCTTGGGTTCCGAGAATCGGAACTTTTTAAGTACAAACCGGAGCACGGACTTCCCTTCTAAAGAGAAGAACTCTTTCTGCTGTATCCTTCGCATCGTCTTCCGCTGCACGCTCTTTTGGAATCTTTCTGACCGCTCGGGCACGACCTGGAAAACTTCCATACCAGCATTCGGGCTTGGTTGAAAGCGCAAAGGCGTATCCAACGACCCTTTCCTGCTGAATGAAGTCTTGCGGTGGTAATCCTTCGATGAGATCGTGTTGAGTAGAGTGCCCGTGAATTTTAGCGAGATCGCCGCCATCGAGTTAACGGCGCTTGTTTTCGATCAGCGTCCAACCGATTTCCCTTGCGGGTTTAAAGTCTTCGAGTACCGATTCATAAATTTTGCGCAGATTCCGCCACGGGTTTTCGTCGCGGTAAAAACGGTGGAGAAACAGCATATCGGTCAACAGGCTGAGCATCCAATTAACGTTCGTCGTGTATCCGATGACCGCGCGGCAACCGGAAGATTCCAGAAATCTCTTGGCGAATCGCTGTCCGTTGCGTCCTTTGAGCACGCTGCACGCGGCGAAATAGACGAGATTGGTCTTTATGCCGAAACCTTTGAAAGCATCGCAAAGCGGCTGTTCGCCGATGGATTCAAGCACCGATTTTACTTCGGTGGGCGCGCCGTGAAAGGCGAGATAAAAAATCGGCGCATCGACTGCGCTGGCATCGCGCCAGAGTAGGCCCTCGGGCGATGCGGTGTAGTGAGCGAGCCCGCGCTGGGATTCGACGAAGCGGTGGGCGAGTTGCAAAGGCGGGTCGTGGAGCGGTCCCATCGACTCGAAGAAACCCTTGACGGACATGGTCTGAAACAAGCGATTGTCCCAGTACGATTCCAGCACGACGAGCTTCGCCGGCACGCGGCGGCCGCGATCGACGCTCGGCCAGGTCGGATGTCCCGCGCGGGCGCAGGCGGCGAACCATTGCGGCGATTCTTTGGGGCAACTTTCGACGCAGCAATGGCTGCACACCGTGCTCTTGCCGTCGTAACAAGGGAACGCTTCATCCGGCTTGATATCATGCTTCCAGTAACAGATGTCGGTGGGCATGGGGGGACTCGATAGTTGGAGTAGTGGAGCGCTGGAGTAGTGGAGCGATGTAATTCGGAAACGAGGTCCTCAAGCGCGCGGCAAGTTATTATCGTCTGGAATTATCATGAAGGACTCTGCCAGCTCTATGGACATGCCCGATGATTACGCGACGTCAATATAGCACCGACGGCAGGTAGGCTCCCGCAGGTTCGTTGTAAAGTCCGGTCGTCATCAAGGTCAGGACCTGCACCACGCGTAGGCCGTGGCCGAGGCACCATTGAAATAGCGCGCCGTTGCGGAGGGGCACAAGGATGCCCGGGCCGGCGAAAGCGGACGCGGCGCCGATCAGCGTCATCAGATCCCGGTTGGTCTCGCCGCCGGCGTGAGCAAGGAATCCCAGATCCGTCGCCGATGCACCAGTGTTTTGTTTCCTCTACACTTGCTCTACCTTAGGGGCACCGCAGAATTAAGTTTACAGATTGGGTCTGATCGTGTAGTTCCACCTCGGTAATGTTTCGTGGGGTTGGAGTTTCAGTCGACGGAGTTGTTCGGGAGTGGGTTGTGTGCCGGTGGGATAGTGACGTCGATCCAGGTAAGCAGAGACGGCCAAGCCAGTTTTGGTGGAGGTCGTACGGATGAAGTTGAGGATTTTCTGATAACTATCGAGGGGTTCACCGGCCCAGTTTTTGGAAATTTCGGAGAAGAGGCGATGCTCAATGGGATTCCATTTAGAAGCGCCAGTGGGATAGTGAGCGATAGTGACAGTGAGGTGGAAGCAGTCGGCGAGTTGAGATTGGAGTTCGGTTTTCCAAGCCCGCCGGCGACAGCTGTTGCTGCCGCCGGTGTCGGCCAGAATGAGCAGTTGGGGCGAGTCGGGGTATTGACGCAGTCCCTCAGATTGCCACCAGAGAGCGATGGCGTGAGCGGCGAAGGCAGAGGTGTCGTGAGAGACGCCAACGATAACGGAACCGCGGTTGGTGAGGGGCTGGTAGATACCGTAGGGGATGGCCACGCCGATCGAGTCGGAACGGAAGTCGTGGTCATGGACGGGCCAGGGTTGGCGATCCCAACGGGTGCCGGAGTTTTTGAAGTTGCCGACCAGTTCGCGCTTTTTAGTATCGACGCTGATGATGGGCAGGCGGCGGCGGAAGCGCTCACGCAGATCGGCAATGTAATCGAACTGGAGGTTTCGGTCGGGGCTAGAATCGGTGGCGAGTCTTTTTTGGTTGACGCGCAAGGAGTAATCCATCTGGTGTAGCAGACGCGCGACGGTGTTGGGTGAGACGGCAAAGCCATAGAGGCCGAGCAGATGGGCAATCTTGTCGGTAGTGCGACGAGACCATTTCAGGCCAGTCATGGGATCGCCGGCGGTGTCATGTTCGAGGAGATTCTCGATGGTGGAGATTATTTCTGGGGTTTTTTTTCCGTCGCCATGCGCCCGCCACCCTGGCGGCGGGTCCGCCCGCCAGAGGCAACCTCATGATCGAGCAGTTGCTGGCGTCCTCGGGCCACCGTGTGAGCATCCAAAGCCAGGAAATCGGCCAACAGAGC
>JBOHVN010000059.1:0-35091 GCA_050735675.1 Binatia bacterium
GCACTACAGGCTTGTTTAAAGGCATCGTAGACGGTAGTCCGTCCGACTCGATCACCCCACGGCCACAATGTATTTCTCGGTTTTCCATCCCCGCTTGTAGCCGCCGGCAAACTCCCGGTAACGTTCCGCAAGCTTTGAGAAAGGAACAGGCTTCCGCGCTTTCTCCAGATTGAACCGACCCTGGGCAATTTCCCCAAACCGCGCCTTGAGAGCATCCTTCGCCATCTCGCGGGTAAAGCCCCGCGACTTTCTCCCCACCCGCTCTTTGATGTCCGTACCGCCGACCTGATAGCGAATGTAATAGGTCACATCGCCGTTCCTGCCCCTGCGCTCGTAGATGCCTTTGGCCATAACAACCTCGCTTGAAAAGCCTCTAACCGCCGATTCGCCGGTAAATCTCCCGCCGGTGTCCTATGCGGACGATCAGCACCAGGAGAACCTTTCCTTTGACTTGATAGAGAACCCGGTAGTCGCCCACGCGCAAGCGGTAAAGCTCGTCTTCGCCTTCGATTTTTTTGATCCCCGAAGGAAACGGATTCTCCCCGAGCGAATCAATCCGCTGCTTGATCCTTCCCCTTACCGAACCATCAAGGGATTTGAAGTCTCTTTCCGCCCGCGGCGTGAACTCGACCCGATAGGCCAACTAGATGCCCAGCTCTTTCTTGAGCTTCTCCCACGAGACCGTGCCTTTTTTCTTCACCTCGGAGAGCGCTTCCCGCGCCTCTTCCAGGTCGATCTTGTCTTCCAATGCTTCCAACAACTTCATGTCCTCGATCGGCACGACGGCGACGATCTCTTTTCCCCGGCGAGTAAGCGTCACGCGCTCCTTACCGAAAGCCGCTCGATTGATGATCTCCGAAAACTGAGCCCGTGCGTTTACCGTGTTAACTTGTCCCATAGCCTTTAACCCTCCTTGGGTGACTTAAATGTACATTTAAGCCAAAATGATGTCAAGGGTCGGGGGATTTACTCTTTGACCTCGATCGGATTCGCCTCCACGAAAGTTTGCAGGTCGCTTCGCTTAATCAGCACTCGCCGTCCTTACCCGTTGCGCTCGCAATTGCCGCCTGCGAATCGCTAGCCGAATGGTCGATGCGCCAAGCCCCGAGGTTTCCGCAGCCTCTCTGACTGTCAGATATGGCTTACCTAAAGCGGCCACCGGCTTGTTGCTGCGGTTGGTTGTCAGCGCCTGAAACTCTTCACGGACAATCCGCCGGAGAAGTGATTCAAACACGGCTTCCAAGGTCGTTTCATTCATGCCATTTCATAGTTTAGATTTAACCCGCGGGAAATCAGTCTGGACCGTTCCCCGCGGGCTTGCGAGTGTCGTGTGTGCCGGCCTGTGCAAGGCCTTTGTGTAACAACCCACAAGACGGTTTGAACCCCATATATATGCTCAATAGGCCTATTGACCTCAGATTGCAGTGCAGTACAGATTGCAATGCAGTAGCACTGTAATGGCACTTCAACACACCGACGCCCGCGGTTTCGCGATGAAACCGAGAGCACGGCATGACAGCGTCAAAGGTCCACCCATGAAATAATTTCGTGGACCCTGAGATAATCCTTATCGTCCTTCCGGCGGAGAGCGTTCTCTTCTGACGCCATTCCGCCTTTTGCTTTTTCGGTCTTTCTGTACCCGACAAAGACCAGAAATTTTTTACCTACAAAAATTTCGGCCGGATCGTTGACCGGGTCGTCCTGTATGAGCGGCCGACCAAGCGTAATCGCGCACTGTTTTGCATATCTACCGGTCGGAGAAACAATGTTCCCGCCGTCGGACGCTGTTAGCCATTGCCTGAGTGCAACGCCGTCGTATTTCCCGTCAACACAGCGAAACTGCAGGACGACTCGGATATTTTTACCGACGGGCTCCGTCCAGGCCGTGTCGCACACCGTGAGGTATTGCGCCGGATTCATACCCTCTGCCGGCGCGACTCCGCCTAGGCGCAGGTCAGCCATGCCGGCGCGTACCCCCGTGGCAACAAGTTTTAATTTAGCCATGTTTCACCCTTCCTTTTTCCTCGGTTTCATAAGTCCGTGCGCAACATGGTTTCACTTGTAAATCTAGCCAACTTTCCAAATCCTGCCGCCGAAACCGCAAGACTTTGCCGACTTTCTGCGAGGGAATCTGCCTCCGGTACGCCCAAGCGTAAAGCGTACTTGCTTTCACGTTCAGAAGCCGTGCTGCTTCGTTTACTGTTAGTAATGGTTCCACTACTCACCTCCGCGTTAGATATGGTTCGATTATCCCATACCTGCGAAGGTTAATTTTTCACCGAAATATGGCCTATTTCAGTTAAAAAGGTATGTGGCTAAGAAGACAGACGATTTGAAACTACCTGAGACGCGATTTGGAAATTCCGAGCTGTGAGGCGGCGGGCCATTTCTTTCGGAGTGACAATGAATATTTTGTCTTTTGGTTCGTTGTTTTCGTCTAGGTCCAGAAACTCTCGCATCGCTTCGAGCGGGAAATTAAAATCCTTGCTAACTTTCTTTATCCGTAAGTGATGATTCCGAGGCCCATCACTCGACCGGAGCGCATGTCGGATATGCAATAGGCGAAAAAGTTCCCGATAGTAGAACTCTTGCACCTCGAAGGCAGAAGCACCGACCCTTTTTTTACGCTTGCCGACGGCACTAGGTATTAGGCAGTCGAAAATTGCTCGGAGCCATTTTCCAGATTTGCGTCTCTCCTCGAAATCCCCACGCAACGCTTGCTCTTGCCATTGTCGAATGACTCCACAGACCCAACCACCTAAACGATCCAAATTTTTCAATTCGGCTCGTTCAGCACGTTCGGCGCGCAGCGCCAAAGGATGGAGCGTCTCCTCGACATACCTAATGATTTTTCGCTTACCAGCGATCTTAAACAGCTTTAAACCCGCCAAACGGATAGCGTCCATCCCGTATCGTCTTAGGACCTCAACAATTATTGGCCCTACATCGTCCCTAGACTTTGTAGTTCCATCGGGCAAACGATCCAAGCATTTGATAATTTTGATTTCGTAGAAGTGGGCTGGCGACACTTTGTACAAACTCGGAATCGTAGGGTCTTGCAAAAACCGTTTTCTCTCCTGCATTGCCTTATCGAGATATTTTTTGTACTTCGGTCCAAGCACATACGAGGCTACAAACGACCACTCCGCGCTTTTGTATCCCGGATCGCTGCAATTCGAAAAGTATTTTACCAACCCGCGATGCTGGCTGCGTCGTGCTCCCTCGGCAGTAGATTGCATTTCCCGCCTCCTGACGGTTGCTCCTGCTTCGTAAGAAACGGGGCCAGACCGGGCAGGAGGGCTCCGGTTTTTCGCTGGCCAAGGCTAGGCCCCGTTGACAAGATTAGTGAGAGCTAGAGGAAAAGCAAGACAATTTCGTTTGCGATACAGGCTCGCGTTTCGCTATACACGACGCAATGCATTCGGGACCGAGTAGTTTATGAAATCAATTTTAATCGCAGTAAGTGGCGCGCTTATCGGTGCATCGGTTAGCATCCTGTTGATGTGGCCTAAAGCACCCTGGGCTTTGGTTGTGTCGGGAAGCGGCGGGCGTGCGGGCCTAAATGTCAGTGGTCTTTTGAATACGATTGAAGAATGCGAAATCTTAAAGAAGTCTCACCTTCAAAGATCCAGGGCGTTCATTGATCAGAAAGATGAGAAGAGCGTTATTGAAAGAGACGGCTTGTTGGTGGTAGGTACCGGGTGGTACACGGCGACTTGTTTGTCTCTCCATCGTCTTCCCTATGTCAACGCTAATCTTTCAAGGGTGGAAGCAACATTGAACGAGATCGTCGACTATATTTCGTCTCGATAGCTCCGTAATTGGCGGCCAATGACGAGGAAGGTCAAGATAGGGATTGTCATATCGTCAATCTGGTTAATTGTATTAACTATCTACCGTATTACAGAGGTCCCTGAGGGACTAAGGGGGATAGACTTTGATTTGTATGACGTGCAACAAATTTTAAGTTTCGGTGTTCTTCCTCTCGGGATAATCTGGGGCATATGGTGGATACGCAGACCATCAAAAAATTAACTTTCTCGATAGGTGTCGCGCTTATCCTATTGAGCATAAGCGGAACCTTACAAGCCGCTCAAGAGACCATAGTAAGCAAAAAAGACGCGGATTTTGTTTTCAGCCTAACTAACTAAAGCGGAGTGCGAAAAGAATGCTCCAAAATTCTTTGCCCCTGGTTGGATTGTGAGATCTAGCCCGCACGACACCGGGACAGGGGTTGCGGGTTTTAACCCGGCAACCGGTTACGGTGTATCTGTTCAGCCGATGTTTCAAAACGATCGCGACAAGCCGGAAATGGTAATCATTGGAAACTACTTTCCTATTGGGACATTACTCGCCATGACTGAGGACATGAAGCGATCTATGGAGTTAAGTGCTCGACAGGACCTCGGTTCAACATATTCCGTTCGATTAAGACATTCGAAAATTGAAAAGCACGAAGTGATCGAGATTTTTCTTACCAAAGCCAAAAGCCGATAGAAGGTGAGTTGGGATTGATGGACGGAGAGCAGAGGTTCTGGAGTATCCGCCTCGTTCGCCGTAAAAGTTCGGCGCATTCGCGCCGGTCAGTTATCGCCTCCCGCGTAAAATACCCGTGTTTGTAGCGTCCGTGTTCTTTGCCGGATTTGCTTTTCCCGCCGTGGATTCTACAACGACCGTTGAGCATGGCGGGTTGTCTGCATGAGCCACCGGCCCTAGTTCGGGCTCCGCAATGCACCCGTGGCATGGGGTAATCAGCCATTTTCTGAGGCACCCACCCCCCTTGCCGGGCTGTTGGAGACGTTTCCGACAATCGCTTGCCCGCCCTCGTTTACGGTCACGTGCTCGACTGTCACTTTTTGCTCGCCCCCGGTGCGGTACCGTTTGAGCGCCTCGACTTGAGCGGCAAACGTCCGCGCCAGCTTGTTCAAGGCACGCTCCGCGCTCTCCTGTTGCGGCATACTGCCGGCGTTGGCGAGCCGGCGAGCATAATTCATGGTCAACGAATGAACCGCGGCCATTTGCGCCGCGAGCATCGTTTCTAACTGGTCCTTGGGCTGGATACCCTTAACCACGGAGAGCAAAACATTAAGCGCTTGTTCGTCCACGTTCTGGCCAAGCGAACCTGCGTTACCAAGCTGGCTAACTATTCCGACCAGGAAGTCGGTATCGGTCGTCGCCAGCGCTTCCATGAGCAGCGCTTGACCGTGACTCCCACTCGGATGATCCACCGCCACTTGCGCGACGTTGTCTTTTACCCACGTTTTTAGCCGGGGTGCTGGTGACTGTCCCTTCACCCGCCCGGAATGAGCTTCAAGGGCATTCCGTTCCAGCTCGGTCGGTTCGTAAGGCTTGACGCCCTCTTCTATGTCGCGGCCGGTCTTATTCTCGTCCATTGCTGATCACCAAAAAATGTTCCAGAAAACGTTCCGGTTTTGTGCCAAAAACAGGTGACAAACCGTATCACTCGGTAACAAGCTCAAAATGAAAAAGCCTGAAAATCCAGGCTCTTTCACTCTCGGTATCACTTCTTGTTTTTAGGCTTTTCCCCTCGATGCAGCGGTTCGAATCCGCTCGCCGCCTCCATATCGACCGTTCGCTCTTGCATTCGCTCTATATTTCTTTGTCCTCGTAAAGCTCAATCCGTTTTCAATCCGAGCAAACGATCGAGTTCTCCGGTAAAATCCAGGTTCCGAGCTTCGTCGTAGCCGCCGATCGGCCGATCGTCGATAAAGATCTGGGGCACGGTGCGGCGCTGCGAGCGTTCTTCCATTTCCATCCGGCGGTCCGGATCATGGATCACGTCGACCTCTTCGAAGGCGATGCCTTTCGAGCGCAACAATGCCTTCGCTGCCGTACAGTACGGGCAGTAGGTGGTGATGTAGATCACGACTTGAGCCATTTGCCGTTCATCTCTCTATTGGCCCGCGCCGGCTTTGCGCTACTATGGCGCCGGACCGCGCTGCACTCCATCCAGGCTACGAAACCCAATGGTGCGCGGAGCGCACCCTACGAAAACCTTTCGTACTTTGCATTCCTTCGACTCCGCTCAGGACATGCCTTTGCGGTAACTTTCCGATTCCACATCTTTCGACTTTCTGACCTATGCGCTCTCTGTGGTGAATTTGTCTTTGGTTGCGGCTCCTCCGTGCTAGGCACTTCCGGTTGAAAGCCGATGACGATTTTGCCAATAGTTGTGGCGTGAAATTAGTCGGTCTCACCGGGGGTATTGCCTCGGGCAAAACCACCGCAGCGAACATTCTCCAGCGACTCGGCGCCGCCGTTGTCGATGCCGACGCTTTGGCGCGCGAAGTCGTTGAGCGCGGGCACGACGGTTGGCGCGAGATCGTCGAAACCTTCGGCGTCGAAGTCCTGCAGTCCGATCAAACCTTGGATCGGCAGAAGCTGCGCGCGGTCATCTTCAATAATAGCACTGCCAGAAAAAAACTCGAATCGATCATCCATCCGCGGGTCCGCGCCCTGGCAGAAGAGCGGATTCGCCAGCATGCGGCAGCCGGAACTGAGGTCGTGGTCTACGAAGTGCCGCTTTTGTTTGAAGGCAAATTGCATGAGTGGCTGCGGCCCGTCGTGTTGGTTGCTTGCGACATCGATGTTCAAAAACGCCGACTCCAGCAGCGTGATGGCCTCGCGGCTGAGGAAGCTCAGAAGCATATCGATGCCCAAATGAGCCTGGAAGAAAAACGTCGACTCGCCGACTACGTGATTGAAAACGACGGCAGCCTGAAAGATCTCGAGCGCCAAGTACAGGCGGTTTTGAACAAGATCAAAGCTACTTGACCCGCTCAATATAGGAGCCGTCGGTCGGATCGACGCGCACTTTATCACCTACCTGGATAAACGGCGGCACTTGCACGACGACGCCGGTCTCGAGCTTTGCAGGTTTGTATGACGCGCTGGCGGTAGCGCCTTTCATCGACGGCTCGGTGTCGACCACTTCCAGATCGACGGTCGACGGCGGATTGATGCCCACCGGTTTGCCGTCGTGAAATTCAATGCCGACCATAGAGTTCGGCGGCAAATACGACAGGAGCTCCCCGATATCGTCCGCGGTTAAAGCAATCTGCTCGTAATTCTCGGTATCCATAAATGTATGCAGATCCCCTTGCGCGTAGAGATACTGCATTTGGCGGTTGTCGAGAATCGCCTGATCGACGCGATCTTCGGAACGGAATTTGTATTCCGTGCCGATGCCGGTCCTGAGATTTTTCATTTTGGTCTGCATGAAGCCGCGTTTATTGCCGGGCGTCAAATGATGCACCGCCGTAACCCGGAAGAGATCGCCCCCGTGGATGATGATCATCCCCGGTCTAAGTTGCGTCGCTTGAACCATTTTCTAGAATCCTTCCTTCATTCATTGCTCTCCTCGTTAGCAGTTTATGGGGGCGGCTTCAATCAATCCCGCCGCAACTTGTACCGGAAAGGGAATTCACGCGTAGAGGCCGCGCCACAGCATCGCCCGCGTGACACGATCGATACCGATCATCAGCGCCGCCATGCGCATGTCGACCGAATGCTTTTGGCTCATGTCGAGCACTTGATGGAAGGCTTTGACTAGAATATCGCGCGATTTATTGTTGACCTCCTCTTCGGACCAAAAAAAGTTTTGCAAGTCCTGTACCCATTCAAAATACGAGACCACGACCCCGCCCGCGTTCGCGAGCACGTCGGGAATTAAGAAGATGCCCTTGTCCCTAACGATGGCGTCCGCCTGGGGAGTCGTCGGCCCGTTGGCGCCTTCGGCGAGAATGCGGCACTGCAGCCGCGGCGCATTGACTTCTGTGATTTGCATCTCCAACGCGGCGGGAATGAGCACGTCACACTTGAGCTCCAAGATTTCTTGGTTGCCGATCTTATCGCCATAGGGACAGCCTTCGAGGCTGTGATTTTTGTCTGCGACTTCAAAGAGTTTGTTGATAGGCAACCCTTTGAAGTCGACAAACCCACCGGTTCGGTCCGCCACACCAATAATTTTTACACCGATTTTCACAAGCTCTTTCGCGGCGACCGATCCGACATTGCCGAAGCCCTGAACCACGGCGGTGCGTTTCGTCAGATCGATTTTCAAATGTTTCGCGGCTTCAATAATAGTAAAAACGACGCCGCGACCCGTGGCTTCGCGCCGCCCAAGCGTCCCGCCGATCGCCACCGGTTTCCCCGTGACGATTTCCGGCACGGCATGTCCTTTGTGCTGAGAATAGGTATCCATGATCCAGGCCATGACTTGTTCGTTGGTGCCCATGTCAGGCGCAGGGACATCGACCTCGGGCCCGATGATATTCATAATTTCCGCGGTAAAGCGCCGCGTCATCGACTGCAGCTCGTTGCGCGACAGCTCCGCGGGATCGCAAGTGATGCCGCCCTTGGCGCCGCCGAGCGGCAAGCCGACCAGAGAGCATTTCCACGTCATCCACATGGCGAGCGCGGAAACTTCGCCGAGATTGACGGCGGGGTGATAACGTATGCCGCCTTTAAATGGCCCCAAGACGTCATTGTGCTGTACCCGGTAGCCGGTAAAGACATGGACGCGGCCATCATCCATTCGCGTCGGCACGCTGACAATCATCGCGCGCTCCGGCCTGCGCAATCGCTCCGCCACGTTTGGATCAACTCCGAGTTTGCTGGCCGCGGCGTCAAATTGCTCGACGGCCATTGCACTAGCCGCGCTGCGCGGTTCGTCGACTGACATTCGTCCCTCCCGCTTTTTTGATGCAACCGAACATAGAAACTATCCCGGCGGCCAGGTCATCAAACGCCCGCCGATAAGATGATAGTGCAGATGAAAAACGCTTTGGCCGGCATCGGCCCCTGAATTGACGACGATGCGAAACCCGGCGTCGGCAATTCCGTGTTCGCGCGCCAAGCGCGAAGCGACTTGAAAAATCTCGCCGATCAAGGCGTGGTCTTGGGGCTCGATATCGAGCACACCCGCCAAGTGTTTGCGCGGGATCAAGAGAAGATGGACCGGCGCCTGCGGCTTGATGTCCTTGAAGGCGACGACGCGATCGTCCTGGTACACGATGCTGGCCTTGACCTTTCCCTCAACAAGCGCGCAAAAAAGACAACGATCCATAGCGGCGCTCCTAAAAAGGATTCTGGTTAAAACCAACCATTACTCGTCAGCGCCTGCGCCGGGGAGACGCGCGTAAATGCGCCCGTCTTCGATTTCCACCGCAACGCTTTGCAGGGACAGTCCCAGGCACGGCCCCCAGATGCATTCGCCGGTCGGAGGCTCAAACACCGCGCCGTGCGTGGCGCACATGAGGTAACGATGATCCGAGCTAAAAAATTGATTGTTGACCCAGTCGAGCGTGATCCCGGTGTGAGGACAGCGGTTGATATAGGCAAAGTGGCGGCCTTCGAAGTTGACGAGCAGCGCTTCGAGATCGCGCTTGCCGCGGCGCAAGGTAAACTTCTTGCTCTTCCCATGTTCAATTTCGCCCACTGCGCCGAGCAATTTTCGCGCTGATTTTTTCTCTCCGTTGGCCATCCTCGCTCCTCAATCCGCAAGCAGCTTCAGGTCACCCTCCGGACAGCCGACCAGAACCTCATCTCGGTCGACCGTAACCGGCAGGCGATAGAGCGATTCGCCCTTGCACGGCCCGTCTACGCATAGCCCTGTGGCAAATTCGTAGAGCGCCCCATGCGTGTAACATCTCAAGAACCGTCCGTCATCGCTGATGAACTCGTCGCGGACAAAATCCAGCGGCGTCGGCATGTGCCGGCAGCGATTGACGTACGCGTGAAAATTTCCCCGATCATTGATCAAAAAAGCGTCCAGACGGTATTTCTGACAGATCAGCCAAAATTTTTTCACCGTTCCCGGCGCGAGATCGCTGACTTTGGCGATCACCCTGCCGCCGTCCCGGCTCTCGGCCGCCATCCTGCGTTTATCACGCAGAAAAAACCAGCG
The DNA here is from genome assembly GCA_050735675.1 of Binatia bacterium. Lineage (GTDB taxonomy): Bacteria > Desulfobacterota > Binatia > UBA9968 > UBA9968 > DP-20. The sequence continues at coordinate 9,929 of JBOHVN010000059.1, forward strand.
GTGAATAACCAACCCGATAAGATAGAGCGCCAGAAGGGCCAGCGATATATAGATCGTGACAGCCATCGCCGGAGCGAGAGTTCGTCTACCCGGATTCTTTGCCGACGCCATCGCGGATGCGCTTGACCTCTTGCGCCGTCTGCCGGCCAGAAAGGCCCATCACCTGCATCAGCTCGGTTGTCATCTCGGCGGTCACTTGATCTTGGATGCTGCCGCGTCCGTCCGGGTCGGCTTGAAGAAATCGGAGAATTTTTTCTTTGTCGACGCCGGTCTGTTCCAGGCCGTCAAGGAATTGCCCGTAACTCACTTTGCCGCGCAGCTCTTGGACGCGGCCGAGAAGTTTCTTACAGTCAGAGCAAACTCGGCCGAAAATTCCGGCGCGCTCTGTGCAGTAAATGCAGTTTTTACCCATCTCGTTCTCCAACGCTAGCCGCGCGGTTGCTTGTCGCCCATCGCGTCCGCCCACAGACCCTGCAAACCGGCCGTCAGAATCGCGTTGCTCGCGACCACGCCACGATGTTTAGGCAACTCACGATTAAACGTCATTGTCGCGCCGCTGCCGTCGACGACTTTACCGCCGGCCTCTTGCACCATCAGTACGCCCGCGCAGATATCCCACTCGTGAATCGTGCGAAACGTGATCGTCGCATCGCCATCGCCGCCGGCCACTTTCGCGAGCCGGTACGCAATACTGCCGACCGGCTTGATGTCACAGCGATCAACGAAAGCCTGAAATTTTTTCTGCGGTTCGGAGCGGCTCACCAGGAGCAATGCTCCATCAATGTCGTTTCGCGGCGTTACCCGAATCACTTCTTCATTCAGGAAAGCGCCTTGTCCAGCAGCCGCTTTGTAAAAACGATTTTTCGCCGGATTGAAGACGATCGAAACTTTAGGAACGCCGTCGACGACAAACGCGATCGAGACGGCGAACTGGGGCACGCCCTCGATGAATTCCCTCGTGCCGTCAATCGGGTCGACCACCCAGACACGCGACAACGCCAAACGTCGGGCATTATCCTGGTCCTCTTCGGAGAGCCAGCCGTCGTGAGGAAAAGAGCGGCTGATCGTTTCACGAATGATGCGGTTAGATTCCAGGTCGGCCGTCGTGACAGGATTATTCCTACTCTTTTCGTGGACATCGAACTTCCCCTTGAAAAGTTCCATTACCAGCGCGCCCGCCTCGCGAGCTGCGCTTTCCGCCGCCGCCCATTCCGCGCTGTAATCAAAGTCGGTCGCCAATTTGCTCCTCCCGCCTGCAGACGAATTCAGTCATTGAACACCAGAATCAAAATTTCGGCAACCGAGCTCTGCGCATGATCATCCCGGTGGAACTAGCCGGAGCGCGGCTCAGATCGACAATTCATCGATGGAATCGAGCGTCGCCGCGCCGGCTTGGCGTATTTCTGTCAGCGCCTGTTCCGAATCGTTTGGATCTAAATTGACACCGCGGATGGCGTCGGCGAGGACCACAATCGTGAAGCCCTGCTTCATTCCATCAAAGGCCGTATACTTCACGCAATAATCGGTGGCCAAGCCGCCGACGAATATTCGTTCAACACCAAGTCCACGCAATAATTTTTCGAGCGAGGTTCCCGAATCGGTTTTGCCGTGGAAAGCGGAATAGCTGTCTTCATCCGCGGCCATTCCTTTGGAAACCAAAATCACGTCCTCCGGGAGTCTCAACTCGGGATGGAATGCGGCCCCGCTGGTCTGCTGGACACAATGAACCGGCCATACTCCTCCGTGCTCTTTGAAATGAGTTGTCTTCTCCGGATGCCAATCGCGCGTGGCGATGACCGGCAGCCGAGCTGCTCTGAACTTCTCGATATATCGATTCAAGACCGGAACTATATGGTCGCCGTTTTTCACCCCCAAGGCGCCGCCCGGGCAGAAATCGTTTTGGACATCGACGACTATGAGCGCGTCTTTTCCCTGCATCGATTTTGATTATAAAGCATGTTAGCTTCGTTGCAATTGCTGCTGGGTAACCAGACGCCAAGCCACACCATGACGATTAGAGCTGTTTTCTTTGACGCAGCGGGAACGTTAATGAAGCCTAACAGACGCGTGGGCGAAAGTTACGCGGTGTTCGCCGCCAGGTACGGCGTCGACGTTTTGCCGTCCGAACTTTCAGAACGCTTTCGCGTCTGCTTTGATGAAGCGCCGCGGCTGGCTTTTCCTGGAGCGCCGAAAGAAGCCGTAACTTCGCTGGAACGCGATTGGTGGAAGAACCTGGTGGCGCGGGTGTTCGAGCCATGGAGCCCGTTTGAAAAATTTGACGATTTTTTTGACGAGCTGTTCTCCTATTTCGCCGAGCCGCGCGCCTGGAGTCTTTATCCGGAAGTGCTTGACGCGCTGGCTGGCCTTAAGCAGCGCGGGTTACATTTGAGCGTAATCTCGAATTTCGATTCGCGCTTGGTGCAGATCCTTAACGGCCTTGGCGTGGGTTCATGCTTCGAGCATATTTTCGTTTCCAGCCGGGTCGGCTACGCCAAACCCGAGGCACAAATTTTTCACGCCGCATTGAAGCGCCACGAGATCAGGCCCGAACAGAGTCTTCATGTCGGCGACAGTGAAATCAATGATCGGCTCGGCGCCAACAACGCCGGATTGCGCGGCATTCTCGTCGACCGGCGCAGGCCGGCAGACGCCAACGATGGCGAGCGTATTTCGAGCCTCACCTCGGTACTCGATCTAATCCAGTAACCGCCGGCAATTTCAACTTGACACCTAGGGGCGGCTGCGTTACACGGCAGCTACTTTGGCGAGATTTTAATGACGTTTTCGAACTGGCAGGAAACCGAGTCCGATGCTCGCCCGATGCGGTTATTCGTCAGCGTGCCGGCGGGCAGCGGTTTGTTCCCAGGCATGGTGGTGATGCAGCACCAAGGCGGCGTTGACGGCTTCATCCAGCAGATGACTCAGCGGCTGGCCCAGGCCGGCTACATCGCCGCGGCGCCGGATCTCTATCATCGTGACGGTCCAGACTGCCAAGATGATATCGTAACGCGCCGCTCTCGTCTGAGCGATCGAAGAATCGTCAACGATGTCGCTGCGACCGTGGCGTTCTTGCAAAGTCACAGCGCTGTTGACGGCGATCGCCTCGGCGTCATTGGTTTCTGCATGGGCGGGCGGCTGGCTTATCTGACGGTCACGGCAAATCCGGCATTCAAGGCAGCGGTGGCATTCTACCCAGGCAACACATTTCGACCGTGGGGTCGGGATCTCCCGTCGCCTTTTGAACGGACTGCGGAGATCCATTGTCCGGTGCAGGCTCACTTCGGAGCGGATGACGCCAATCCTTCGCCCCAAGATATGGCGAAACTCGACGCCGAGCTCACGAGGTTCGCTAAGCCGCATGAGTTTTTTGCTTATTCCAACGCCGGCCACGCCTTCATGGACAAGACGAAGGAAAGCTATCGCGGTCATGCCGATGAAGCCGCGTGGCCCAGAACGCTCGAATTCCTGGACCGGCATCTTCACAGGGTCAAGTAACGCCGGCACTCGCTAACGGCGCCGCCAAAGCTGTTGCGGTTCGGTGAATTGGAAAAATTGGTTTAGCGCGCAGCTACTGAAGATTGTGGAAGAAAAAACCAAGAAACCGGGGGACGACCGCTCGAACGCCGTTACCGAGGAGCGGCAAAGAATCTCGCGCGAGCTGCACGATCGAGTGTTGCAGTTGCTCTCCGGCGCCCGCCTGCGCGCCGAAACCTCGCGGCACCAATTGCTCGACAACCGCGGTGTCCTCGAAAACGACCTTCAGGCGATCGAAAACAATATCGACCAAGCGATCACCGAAATCCGCAACTTACTCACGGAAAACCAAAACGCAGAGGAAATCCAAGCCGGTTCCCTGGAAAGGCGGCTCAAACAGGAATTGGAAATTTTTCGCGCCCGCACCGGATTCAAGCTCGATTTTCGATGCGCCATCGGCGCAAAGAATTTGCCTGCCAAAATCGAACGCGAGTTGTATTTCACCTTGCGTGAGGGAATTTTGAACGCCGTGCGACACTCGCGCGCCACCGAGCTCCATCTCGCGCTCGCCGCAACTGCCGAAGGTTGCGAAGCCAGATTACGCGACAACGGCGTGGGTTTTGAAGCCGCCGCGAGCCCCGGCAGTAGCCACTACGGCCTTAAGGGCATGAAAGAACGAATTCAAAAAATTGGCGGTGAGTTTGTCCTCGACACCGCTCCCGGCAAAGGCACGGAAATTAGAATCACCGTCCCTTTCGCCGGTTGTTAAAACGGAGATACCGATCCACCCGCCCGACGTGAGCATCCCGTCGGTGTCGCACGATTCGTCACCGGCGATCTACGGAAGTACCCCATGCCGTCAGCGCCGCGCCGGTCACCCGGAACACGGTCCATTCGCTCATCGGCAGCGCGCCGAGTTTCTTATAAAACTTGATCGCCGGTTCATTCCAATCCAACACCGACCACTCCAGCCGGCCGCACTTCCGTTCGTTGGCCAGCGTCGCGACGTAACGCAGTAATGCGCCGCCGAAGCCGCGCCGGCGAAACGCCTCGTCGACGAAGAGATCTTCAATGTAGATTCCCGGCCGCCCGAGAAACGTCGAGTAATTGTGAAAGAAGAGCACGAAACCAACCGGCTGCTTTTCAAAGTAACCGATCGCCACCTCGGCGGTGCGACGCCGGCCGAAGAGCGTTTCGCGCAGAACTTCTTCCGTGGCAACCACTTCGTGCGACAGGCGCTCGTAATCGGCTAGCTTCATGATAAACGAGAGAATCACCGGCACATCCGCCTTGGTTGCCGCCAGAATTTGAAATCCGGGAATCTTACTGGAAGACTTCATCGCCTCACCATCAATAATAAAGATGCACGATCTCCCTTGGGGCCGCTCACTCGGGCTTGCGCTGCCCGGCGCCGCTACTTAGCATCCTTAAGCGCGCGCCAGACCCGTTCAGGCGTGAGCGGCAAGTCTTTGATGCGCACGCCGGTGGCGCGATCAATGGCGTTGCAGACGGACGGCGCGACCGAGAGAATGCCGCCCTCCGCCATGCCACGCACGCCAAACGGTCCGGGCCCATCGCCATTCTCGACGAGCGCCGTGTGAAACTCCTCGGGCACATCCGAAAAAGTCGGCACGCGGTAATCGACCAAATTGGGATTGATCAGCTGGCCATTCTCATAAATCAGTTGCTCGAAAAACGTGTGGCCGATTCCCTGCATCGCCGCCCCCTCTTCCTGCGCCACGCAGTGCTCCGGATGAATGGCTTTGCCGACGTCGGCGACGGAAACAAATTTCTTGAGTTTCACTTCACCGGTTTCATAGTCGATGGCAACCTCAGCGCTGCCCATCCCCACTTCCCAGAAAACCGGCAGCATGTTGTTGGTAATTTCCGGTCCCGCCGCGCCGCGGCCGATCATTTCACCGCCGGAGCCTTTGCCAAAGCGGCGCTCAAAGGCTTCTTTGAATGTGATCCGGGACTCGCCGCAGATGAGCGCGCCGTCTTCGACCCGGATTTGACTTGGCTTCACGCCCATCGCGTGCGCGCCAATGGCCATGAATTGCTGTTTCAAGTCGCGCGCCGCTTTTTGCACCGCCGTTCCCATGAGCGTCGTCGACCGGCTCGAACCGGTGGAGCTATCGTAAGGCGTCACTTTCGTATCCGCACCGAGCATGTGGAAATGTTCCATGGGCAAGGTCAATTCTTCCGCGGCGATCTGAGTCAACGTCGTCCGCACCCCCTGCCCCATCTCCGTGCTGCCGGCGGCGATGTTGGCGATGCCGTCGGACTGGATGCGAATCATCGCCACCGACACCGGCGTCGCGCCGGCGTTGGTGATCGCGCAGCCCATGCCGACCGGCGGGTTTTTCTTCCTGAGCGCTTTTTTCCAGCCGCTTTCACGGACCAATCTCCGGAGGCTCGCTGCCAGGTCGGCGTCGATGCCCTTCAGTCCGGGACGTAGCTCCTGGCCTTTTTTGAGCAGGTTTTTCATCCGCAGCTCTGCGGCATCCATGCCGATCCTGGCCGCGATCATTTCGATTTGCGACTCGCCGGCATAAATCACCTGCGGTGCGCCGATGGCGCGGTAAGAACCTGCCGAGCCCGTGTTGGTGTAAACTTGATAGGCGTTGGTGCGGATGTGCGGAATCCAGTACGGGCCGAGCACGCGCGTTGCCGAGCGCGCCGTTACCTGCGGGCCGTTGTCGTCGTAGCCGCCGGTGTCGAGATAGATCTCGGCCTCGCGAGCCATGATCGTGCCGTCGCGTTTGACGCCGGTTTTAATTCTCACGCGCGCGCCGTGACGGCGCACGGTCACCATCGATTCGCCGACCGAGTTGCAAATCCGCACCGGTTGTTTTGCCTTGCGCGCCAGCGCCACCACCAGCGGCTCGAATTTTGTGTACGATTTGCTGCCGTAACCGCCTCCGAGATAACTGATGATCAGGCGCACCTTCGCCGGCGCCAGTTTGAAGATCTTGGCGAGATCGCCGCGCACCTGAAACGGGTGCTGCGCGGAGGACCAGACCGTGATCTCGTCGTCGCCGTAGTGCGCGATCACTGAATGAGGTTCCATCGCGTAGTGGTAAACCATCGGAAACGTGAATACGTCTTCGACGATCTCATCGGCTTGGGCAAAGCCTTCATCCGCGTCGCCGCGCACGACTTTTTCGTGCGTGCCGATATTGCCGCCTTTCTCCTCGTGGATCAGCGTCGCGCCGTTTTTAAGCGCAGCATCGATGCCGCTGACCGCCGGCAGTTCTTGGTATTGGACTTGAATCAACGACAGCGCCTCTTCCGCGCTCGCCAAGTTCTGCGCCGCCACCGCCGCCACCGGCTCGCCGGCATAGCGCACTTTATTCATGGCGATTACCGGCCGGCCGTTGTAGAGCGGATTTACGTCGGCGAGGTCCGCCGCCGTCAGCACCGCGACGACGCCGGGCAAAACCTCCGCTTGCTGGGTGTCGATGGAAACGATGCGCGCGTGCGGATAGGGGCTGCGCAGAATTTTGCCGTCCAGCATGCCCGGAACGGTGATGTCGCCGACGAACTTTGCTCTACCCGTGACTTTGTCGATGCCGTCGACGCGCGCAACGTTGTGGCCAACGTACTTGAGGTGTCGCTTCGCCATTTGGTCTCCCTGAGATTAGTCTCCCGAAGCTAACAAAGCGCCCTTGCCAGTTCAAGAAAGCCGTCGAGCTCCTTATGTCAATTAGCCGGCTCTTCCGTTATAACCTCGCGCATGCTCTTCAAATCGCGCCTGATCCGCGGCACGCTCGTGCAACGTTACAAGCGCTTTCTCGCCGACGTGCGTTTGGCCAACGGCGAAATTGTTACCGCCCACTGCACCAACACCGGCAGCATGCTCGGCTGTAAAGAGCCCGGCAGCACCGTCTATCTTTCGCTAAGTCCTAACAAAGGCCGGAAGCTCGCTTACACCTGGGAAATGATCCAGAGCAAGCGAACCTGGATCGGCATCAACACGCTGCATCCGAACCGGCTCGTGGCGGAAGCGATCGATGCGGGAGTCATTGCGGAATTACGCGGCTATGAAGTCATTCGGCGTGAAGTCAAGGTCAGCGCTCACAGCCGGCTCGACCTCTGCTTGGAAGGAAGTAACGGCTGCTGCTACGTTGAGGTAAAGAACGTCACCGTCTCTTTCGACGGCGCTGCGGCATTCCCCGATGCCGTCAGCGAACGTGCTACAAAACATCTCAAAGAGTTGATCCGTCTCAAACGCCAGGGCCATCGCGCCGCGGTCGTGTTCGTTATCCAGCGCGGCGACTGCGATCATTTTCGCCCTGCGGACGAGATCGACCCAGAGTACGGCCGCTGGCTTCGCAGGGCCGTCAAAGCCGGGGTCGAGGCATTGCCCTATGTGGCAGAAGTGACTCCGAAAGGAATCGTGCTGACCGAGAGAATTGAGACGAAACTTTAACTTTCCCAGGGTACCGCCACGAAATCTTCACGCCGAGAAAGATTCCGCGCTCCGCTCGGAATGACGACAAAACAAGCGATTTGTCATCCGTCGTTGCCACCCGCTGAGCGGACGTGTTAGAGAAACAGGAATCAGCCAATCACCAAAACTTTCTCAGCTCATCGGCCCAAGGAGGTTTATATGATTACCGCTCAAGATCTCAAAGGCGCATTGGCGATCATGCCAACGCCCGCCAAGGAAGGAGCCGATCGTTTGGATGCAACCAACACGGTCGATCTCGATGAGACCGCGCGGCTTGCCGAGAGCCTCGTCGGCGATGGCGCCACGGGCATCATGGCGCTCGGCACTATGGGCGAGTGCGCCACCACATCCCAAAGCGATTATGAAGCCTACGTGGACTGTTTGCTAAAAACCGTGCGCGGGCGCATCCCGACTTTTGTTGGCACGACGGCGCTCGGCGGCCATGAGATCGCGCGACGTATTAAATTCGTCAAAGGACTGGGCGCCACCGGCACGCTTCTGGGCATTCCCATGTGGCAGCCGGCAACGCTCGACATGGCGGTGACATTTTATGCGGACGTTGCGGAAACGTTCCCGGATTTCCCTATCATGGTTTACGCCAACGCGCGCGCGTTTCGCTTCGCCTTCGACGCCGACTTCTGGGGCGCGGTCGTCGCCAAGGCGCCGACCGTTATGTCGGCAAAGTTCTCCAGCAAGGGGATCTTAAAGAAAGTGGTGGACGCCACCAAAGGACGCGTCAATTTCGTTCCGCCCGTTGGTCTCGCTTACGAATTCGCGCAGATCTCGCCCGAGTCGCAGACCACCTGTTGGATTCCGTCGGTCGGACCGCAGGTCGCCCTCGCGCTGATGAAAGCTCTGACAGCGCGCGACGCGCAGCAAGCCAAAGCCGTTGCCGATGACATCGCCTGGGCCAACGAACCGCATCACGCCATCACCGGTTCTCAAGAGGTATTCGCCTCCTACAACATTCAGCTCGAAAAAGTTTTGATGGCAGCTTCGGGGTACTGCAAAACCGGCCCGATCCGCCCGCCGTACAACGTCATGCCGGAGGATTTCCGCAAAGCGGCAACCGAGGGCGGCCAGCGCTACGCCAAGCTGCGCGAGAAATATTCCAAGGTGCTCGGATAAGAGAAACAAACATGAAACTAGAAGGTCAAGTTGCAATCGTTGTCGGCGGCGCGCGCGGCATCGGCGAAGCCATAGCGCACACTTTTTCTAAAGAAGGCGCAAACCTTGTTTTGGTGGATCTCGAAAGGATGAAGCCCCAGCTCGATGGCGTCGCTCAAGCGATCAACCAGCAAGGTGGAAAAGCCGTCGCGATCACCGCCGACTGCAGCGACGATCGCCAGGTGACTGCGCTCGTCACTGACACGGTTCGACGTTTCGGCAAGATCGACATGCTGGTCAACAGCGCCGGTTTCCGCGGCCCGTTGGTGCCTGTGACGGAGATCAGTGAGAAGGAATGGGATGACGTCCTTTTGTATAATCTCAAACTGGTTTTTCTCTGCTGCCGCGCGGTTTTGAAACAGATGATGAAGCAGAAAAGCGGCAGCATAGTCAACATCTCCGGCACTGCTGGCAGAGAAGGCATGGCGCTGCGCGGCTCGCTCTGCGCCGCCAAGTGGGGCCTCGTAGGATTGACGCAAACGATCGCCAAAGAAGCCGGCCCTCACGGAATTCGCGCCAATGTGATCTGTCCGGGCGGCATGGACGAACCGGATCTCCGAGAGATGTACGCCGAGAGAGCTAAAGGACTTGGAATGGAATTTTCACAGTTAGAAAAACAAGTCTTGGAACTCACGCCGCTGCGTAAATACGCCAAGCACGACGAGGTTGCCAAGGCGGCGCTTTTTCTTGCCTCGAACGACTCGTCGCACACGACCGGCGAATCGCTCAACGTCTCCGGCGGGCGGTTAATGAGTTAGTGTTCAGCATCGCGTGCGCGCCGGCAACCATTCTGGGTCTCACGATAGCGAAGGACTCGCGGCCGCGATGGGGTCAGCAATTTTTTCTTCCGTGTTCGTCGCGCCGAAAAGGGCGAGACCCGATGCCAGCAATATCAATCCCATCACGATCATAAACCCGTCGTAGCTACCGGTTTGATCATAAACGATGCTGGCGATCATCGGACCGCCGGCCGAGCCGATCTGGTGCACGATGAAGCTCAAGCCCAGGATCACTCCCGCCATTCTCGGACCGACGATTTCATAAAACATTACGTTGCCGACCGCGACGGTGCCGAACGTCGGCCCGATGGCTAACGCGACGACCGCATAGAAAGCCAGCTCGCTCGATATGTTGAGCGCGAGCAGCAACGTGCCCACGCCGCGCACCAGGTAGCTGAGACCGAGCATCCGCGCGCGCCCGTAGCGATCGGAAAGCCAGCCGAACAGCAGCGCCGAAACCACCGCCGCGGCGCCGAACACGCTCACCGCCGTGGCGCCCGTGGCGGAATCGAAGCCCTTGCTGATCGTCAGTGCGACCAGATGTGCGATCTGGAAAAACGCCACGCCGCAGGAAAAGCGCACGGCAAATAACAGCATCATCGAGCGATTGCGTAGATACGGCAGGCACGCGCTCCACGCCATGCGCGGACCGCGGCCCGCTTGCGTCGCTTGCGGGTCGCGCACGCCAAGCCAGCGGCAGCGCCACGCCGGCCAGGAGCGCGCCGGAAGTGATGGCAGCTACACGCCAGTCATACGACTTGATCAAAACGTAAATCACCGGGGCGAACAGTAACGGGCTCAGCGGCGGCGCGGTCTGGATTACGCTGACGGCCAGGCCGCGGTTGCGCGCTTCGAAATGCTTTGACACGAGCAGAGACATGATGACCAGGCTGCACGCGCCCATCGCCATGCCGACCAAAACGCCGTACGAAAGAGATATTTGCCAGAGATTTTGCGACGAGCCCATGCCGAGAAATCCCGCCGCCATGAGAACAGTTCCCGCCAGAACCACCGGCCGCGATCCGTAATCGTCGGCGAGCTTGCCGAACAAGACGGCGCCCGCCGCCCAGCCGATCATGGCTACCATATAAGGCAGAGTCGCCAGCGCGCGCGACAACCCAAACTCTTTTTCAATCGGCGGCAGGAATAAACTGAAAGTGCTCATGCCGATCGACGTGAGCGTCACGACCGCGGTACAGAGAAGTAGAATCGAAGTTCGCGATATTTTCATATCCCGGAATATGCCAGCATGACACAGTGCAATCAACGCACTTGATCGATTGAAAACGAATTTGCCATCCGGTTGCGCTGGATATGGGGATTATGATGCCGGGGTTTTCACTCCGCCGGTTTGACGCGACACAAGAACGATCGATGCGGCAGCGAGCCGCTGATCGGATCGGCGATATCGGAACCGATCAGCAGACTTGGATTGGCCGATCCTGCGCCGTAGGAGTCGTAGCCGGGCAGTTCGAGATCCTTACATTCCTGCCACCAACCATGCTGGCAGCAAACCACGCCGGGCCCGATCGCATCGCTGACTCGAGCCTTGGCGCGAATCGCGCCGCGCGGACTTTCAATAAGCATCCATGCTTTGTCTTCAATGCCGTAACGCGCAACGGTCTGAGGATGAATATCCGCCGTCGGATGCGGCGCTGCTTTGCGCAGGCTCGGCAGACCGCGCAATTGGCTGTGGATGTAAGTCGTAAACTTCGCGTTGGTGAGCACCAGCGGATACTCGGCGGCGATGTCCGGACGAGTCACGGGACTGATCATGGGTTCCGCGTATTCCGGGAGCGGCGCAAAGCCATGCGCCGCGAAGGTATGGGAGTAAACCGCCACTTTTTTATCCGGTGTATTGAAGCCGCGTGGATGACCGCTTTCGCCTACGGCGGAATATTTTTCATGGCGCGGCGTCGCCGAAACGGTGATACCGCCGGGCGAGGCCTTGAGCTGCGTCAACGTGATGCCGGTCGGCGCCAATTCGTATTCGTAAGCAGTGTCGATCTCGCCTTGCCAGAAATCCTCGCCGAGTCCGAGCCTCTTGGCCAACTCAAATATCATCCAGGTATCGGAGCGGCGTTCCGCCAGCGGCGCCACCGCCGCCGGCCGGTATTGCACATGAAGTTTTCCTTGCGCCCTGTGCCTGAAGTCGTTCCCGACATTCGCCATCTCGAGGAAGCTCGTGGCCGGCAGCACGTAGTCGCAAAGTTCCGCGGTCGGCGTCATGAACAATTCCGCCGCGACGGCGAAATCCAGCGCGCGAAACGCTTCACGTGCTCTTTGGGAGTCGCCCGTAGACATGATCGTGTTCGAACCGAAATTCAGCAGCGCCTTGACCGGATACGGACGACCTTCGAGTACCGCAGTGAAAATATCATAGGCCGCGCAATTGCCGGGTTTGGCAGGCGGCCCCAGAGGCTTGCGCTCGCGGCCGATTCTTTGCTGCGCCATTTCTTTCGGCAGAAATTCTTTGCCGGACACGGTATTCACCGGCGCTTTGGGAAAAACGACGTTGCCACCCGGCTGATCGAAGTTGCCGAAGAACGCATAAAAGGTTGCAATCGCCCGGCTCGTTTGGGTGGCGTTAGTATGCTGGCCGACGCCGTTGTGCATGAACATGCTCACCGGCCGGTTGGCCGCAAGTAGATGCGCCGCCTGCCTAACCTTCTCGGCCGCCACCCAGGTTATCGCTGAAGAAATTTCCGGAGCATGGCGCGCAGCCAGCGCAGCCAAACGCGCCAAGGCGGGCTCACAGAGAATGGTTCGCCCATCGCTCGTCACGACGCGGCGCTCGCCCTCAATGGCGAGCCAGACCGATTGGCGCTCATAGCTGCCGCTCACAGAATCATAGATAACCGGTGCGCCGGCGATCTCGTCCCACGCGACGAATCGCTCCGGCGACCCACCCGTTGTCAGATCGGCTTCCGTTAAAGGCGCGCCGTTGTCGAGTCGAATTAAGAACGTCCCGTTGGTCCACTGCCGCACGAAATTTTCGTCGAAAAGTTTTTCTTTAATCGCCACGTCGATCAGGGCCAGCGCCAGGGCTCCGTCGGTGCCCGGCCTTACTTGCAGCAGCACGTCGGCCTGGGCGGCGATGCCGACCCGTCGCGGATCGACCGCGACGATCTTCATGCCGCGCTTTCTCGCCGCGACAATATCGTGTGCCAAGATCAGCGACGTGGAACTCGGGTTGTGACCCCAGAGTAAAAATGCGTTGCTATGCGCCACGTCCGGAGTCGGAATCTCTACACCGAACATGTAACTAAAGCCGGTGTCCTTGTGCCAATTGCAAACGTGCGTCGTCGAAGTCCAGTTGGGACTGCCGAACCGGTTGAGAAAACGCGCTAACCAACGCTCGGCGTCCGAGACCGATGTGCCGCCCTGAGTGCCCTTGGCGAGCGCCACAGCGCGCGCTCCGTAACGCTCGCGGATTTCGCTCAAGCGCCGCGCGATATCGTCGAGCGCTTCGTCCCAACCGACTCTCTGCCATCCCGGATCGGGATCGTCCTTTGGCCGCGTGCGTTTTAGTGGGTAGTTGAGCCGATCGGAATGATACACGAGCTCGGGCGCCGCTTTGCCCTTGAGACAGAAGACACCGCCGTTCGGATGATCGTTGTCCGCCTCGAGACGGACCACCTTTCCATCAGCAACCGTCGCGATGGAAGCGCAATGCGCCGTGCAAAGAGCGCAAAACCCGCGCACGGTATGGGAGGTCTGACCGGGTTGCAGCATCGCCGTTTAGATTACTCCAACGCTCAGGTCGTTGTCGACTGTAATTGGAACGCTTGATTTTCTCTGACATCGCGTTGAATCACTTGAGCCATGCCTGTTCCGATTCCGCAGTACTCGCCGCTGGGTTCTCACGGTCGAAGCCCCACCGCATCGGGTTCTCGTGAATATATTGCCGGATGCGGTTCAGGGATTCTTGGTTACGGATGATGTGTTCGTAGCAGTTTCGCTGCCAAACCTTATCCGTACCCCCGTTTTCGCGAAACCATTTGGTCACGCCGATTTTAAAACCGCGAACGATGGAACCAATTGTTCTGGACGGCGACCGTGTCGGTTTATCTATTGTGAAATTATCATCGTGTAGGGGCGAACAATTTTTCGCCCCTACAAATAGCCGCGCTCGCGCCAGAACCGCTCGGCAGCGGGATGTAGCCGGATGACGAGCGGACCGTCCGCGGTATCGCGGCACATGCGCTCCAGCGGCAGCGGCCCAGGTTCCTGCCATCCGATTCTATCCTTTCGCGCTTCTAATGCCGCACAGATCGATGTGATGACGGCATCGGACACGCTCGCGTGTGTGTAAACGGCGAAGCCGCTGAAATCGAGGGTCGGCACATCGTTGGCCAACTTCGGATAGCGCGCCTTGGGAATCACGGCGCGGCGAAAGCCAAGCGCTTCCAGCTTGTTTAAAATGGATTCATCGAGCGGCAGCACGCGCATGCCTTCGGCTGCCGTTGAGTTGACCCAGCCCCGCACAGCCTCGTCAATGACCATGTCGACTTCGCCGCGCGCCACAGCGCCGAGCCGATTTTCATTTTGCGGTAAACCGTTGTCGTAGCGCACTTGCCCGCCCCACGAGACGATGTCGTCGAGCGAGAATCCGGCCGCGGCTAAAACTTCCTTGACAATCGGATGAAGCGCGTGGTCGCTCTGACCGCGCATGGAAACTCGCAGCGGGTAACGGCGCTCGCGAATTTCTTTGAATGACTTCAAACCGGTGCGTTCCGTGACAGCGAAAGCAAGTTGGTCCGGCGATGGAATGATCGTGATGGCACGGAGCGGAATCGGCGCTGCAAAAGACCCAGTGCCGCGCACCGCCAGAGCCAAATAGCCGGCCGGATTGCTGATCGCCAGTTGCACTTCACCGCGCGCAATTTGTTCGATCGCTGCCGGGCCATCGCTCGCAAAAAGAGTTACAGCCCAGCTATCCGCGCCTTGCGGCCGCAAGCTCACCCGTGCTTGGCGATGCGCCCAGCCGGTCTGATCGACCAATTCGGATGCGACTTCGAGAACCAAGCGCGACCGTATCGTATCTCGCCCGACAGGGCGGTCAGTGGCTTCGTTAGAACGTGTTGGCGACATATTTTTAATTCGTCCATTTCCGTCGTTATCGTGTAGGGGCGAAAACTTTTTCGCCCCTACGCCTAATGATTCTTCGGGTCAGGTGAACGTCAAGATCCCTCGGCCGAGAATCCGGCCGTGCTCCAAATCGTCGACCGCGGCATTGATCTGGTCCAGTGTGTAGCGATGCGTTACCAACTCGTCCAACTTGAGCTTTCCTTCGCGGTACCAACGAATGAAGATCGGAAAGTCGCGGTCCGGCTTGCAGTCTCCACCGCTCGTGCGGGTAAACGAACGATTACCGATGAAGAGGCTCGTATCTAAAATCGCTTTTGCGTTCGGCGGTGTAATGCCGATGAGCAACGCCGTGCCGCCGCGATTCATGCCTGAATACCCGGGCCGCACGGCGCGAAGAATCTGCTCCTGTGTCTGGGGCAGGCCCACGGCGTCGATCGCAAACTCGGCGCCGCCATCCGTGAGATCTCTTATCGATTGCACAGCGTCTGACAATTTCGAATTGACTGCGTGCGTCGCGCCGAAGCGGCGGGCGAAGACGAGCTTGTCGTCGTTCACATCCACCGCAATGATCGGATGAGCGTCGACAACCGCCGCGGCGGCGACGGCGCAAAGACCGATTCCCCCGGCGCCGAAAACAGCAACCGACTGGCCCGGTCGAACTTTGAGTGTGTTTATGATCGCTCCCGCCCCGGTCATCACGGCGCAGCCGATGATCGACGTGACATCGGTCGGCACATCGCTCGGCATCGGCAGCACGACTCGCTCGGACGCCAACGCGTAATCCGCCCAAGTCGCAGCGGAATGTGAAACTTCTTGGCCTTTCCAAACAGCCGTGTATTGTTCTCGATCATTGAGCGTGTGATCCACCAGTTGCAACGGCGTCTTGGAATTGTCCCGGTCCACCCAAGTGGTAATAACGTGGTCGCCTTCCTTTACGTGTTTAACGTCGCGCCCTTTTGCCACGACGACGCCGGTGGATTCGTGACCGAGCAACGCCGGTAAGCGCCGTCCGGGACGCGGCGGGCGTCCCATCGTGTGCAGTTGCGAATGGCAAACCCCACTGGAGAACAGTTTAACCAGCACTTGACCCGCACCGGGATCAGGAAACTCAACTTCATCGACAATCAGCGGCTTCTTCGGTTCAACGAAAATCGCCGCTCGGCCTTTTACGCTCATACATTTCCTCGCTCGTGCCGCTTTGTGCCAGCTCTGCCGGCACCTGCCCGCCTCCCGGTTACGGCGGTCTGCAGTCGTTATTCCTACAACCGCGTCGGCACTCCAGTTATTTTATTGCGCCGTCAAGCATGCAAAGGCGGCCAGAAGTACCGGCGCGCGAGCCGTCTATCGCAGTCCTAATTCTTTCAGCGCTTGTCTGAGATAACTCTGATCGACGTACTTTTCCGGATTCGGCAGCGGACCCTTTATGCCGTTCTGCTCGGCGTAAATATCAACTACGGTTTTGAGCCCATCGATGTCGATCTCAAGCTCAGGATGCCACGCTTGGTTTGCCAGGTAATAATCGAGCCCTTTCGCCGTCAGTTCGGGAGTCAACTGAAATTCCTTAGAAAGGTATTCAAGCGCCGCCGTCCTATCCTGTTCGAACCATTTTTTGGCCTGCACGACGGCCTTCAGAAAACGAACCACGAGCGGCCGATTTTTTTCAGCCCAACTGCGCCTGACCGTATATGCCGAGAGCAAATAGTTGGGCAAAACGTCGGCGACCCGGCCGATGACGTTGAATCCGGCCTTTTGCGCCTGGAACGCATAGGGAACCGCCTGCATGGCGGCTGAAATCTGGCCAGCTTTCAAGGCGGCGAACGATGGCGCGGTACCACCGACGCTGAGAAGTTTGTAATCGCGCGGGTATTCGAGCCCCTTCGCCTTGAGCGCTCGTCGAAGCACGAACGCCGTACCAGATGTCAGAGTCGAAGAGCCGAGTGTCGTACCGCGCAAGTCTTCCCACGTTTTGTAATTCTTGCCGCCGATCAACATATGGGTGATCTTGCTGCCGCTCGCGATCATCGCGAGATCCACGCCTTGTTCCACGGCCGCAATCGGCCCATCGTTTGCCACCAACCCGGCGAGAATCGAGTGGGAGATCAACGCCTGCACGGCGGGAGCCGTGCCACGCATCAACACGACTTCAGCATCCAGCCCCTCACGCTCGAAATAGCCGCGCCGCCATGCGGCCCAGAGATGGCCATAGCCAAGCACCTTCGATGACACGCCGATAGGAAACTTAACTTTCTCCTGCGCGCCCAGTGGCGGAGCCAGAAAACTCAACAGCACAAACGCCATGAATATCTGCTTCACGACCATTGCCTCCCGCTGCGGCCACCTTCCAATGCGTGCCGCGAGGAACTGAACCGTTATTGCTTGTAAACTGTATCGATGAAGCCGCTTTTTTCCAGCTCGCGCACGATGCTTTCGTCGACCATGTCCTCGAAGCGAAGTTGTGCGCCGGGCTTGCGGCTGATCGCTTCTTTAATCTGCACCTCCACGCCGGGCCGGGTCACCAGCGGCACCACGTCATAGAGTTTGGCGGTCGCGGCGTAGGCCGACTCCAGATAATCTTCGTTGGTGATTCTGCTGTACTTGGAGATGATTTTTTTGGTGTCTTCCTTGTGCGCCTTGAAAAATTGCGTCGCCTCGATGTGCGCCATGATGACTCGTTTCACCGTATCTTTGTGGCGCGCCAGATAGCGTTTCGTCGTCGTTGCGCAGATAAAGGGAAATTCGAAACGTTTCTGAAAGTCCGCCGTGCTGATGAGAATACGGTAGGGAATGCCTTTGGTCAGGTGAATAATACCCGGCGGCGATGGAAATCCGGCGATCCTGCCGGTGCGAAACGACGCCGCTCTTTCCACCGGACCGCCGACCTGCATAATCAGCACTTGCTTGTCGGGCTCCATCCCCAAACCTCGGATCAGCGCGCGCCGCCACGTCTGAGGCGCTGCCGACGCGGCTTATGCCGATATTTTTTCCCTTGAGATCCTCGGCGGATTTGACGCTCTCATTCACGACCAACTCGTAAGGCAGCGAATTGAGATAGCAGGCGACCATGACGAGGTCCGCTCCGGCAACCACGGCGCTCGCCACGCCGCCGCCCGAAGCGTTGGCCACTTGCACATCGCCGGCCACCAGACTCGAGACGCTCGTAGTCGTGCTTGGAATGAAAAGCAAGTCGGCGTCCAAGCCGTTCTTTTTGTAGTAACCGCGCGCCTGCGCCACGTACCACACCGCATTGCTGCTCTCCAGGGCGCTGTGCGCGAGCCTGATTTTTTCTTGCGCCGAAGCGCCGCCTACCGATACAGTGCCGCAGAAAAACAGCACGTTAATGAATAACCAAAATCGCCGCGGAAGTTTCATAATCCCTCCTTTAAAAAACGACGATCAAAGATGTTCAAGATCTATAGTTCCTTGCACCGAGCACATTAGCGGGCGCTAACATACGATTTTGCCAACCTTCAGGCAAGCAATCTTTTCGCGCCGCGGCGGCCCGTCACGCACCGATAGAAAATACAAAAGATTCTTGACTCAAAGATTTTCAGAAGGTAGCGTTGACGAAAATTACCTCTGCGGTCGTGTTGGCAATTTGGCGCTTCTGTCCTTTCCATCGATCGAGATACGGCGACAGCCTGGCAGCTAAAGTCATCTAACCTCGCCGGCTTCCAGGCCGGTGATACCTCGCAGGTCCGCGTAGTCCCACAAACAGCGAATCGAACGAACCATGACGCACGAAGCAATCTTGAGCGAATTGAATTTGGCCGCCGGCAACGGCGAGGAATTACTGCAATGGGTCGTCCGGCAGCTGGCGCAGCTGATCGGGCTTGCTCTTGAGCAACTTCCGGGGGCGGTACCGTTAAGCGAGTATAAGTTCCTCTATCCCGAGATCTGGCTTCATGGAGCCACTTCGATCGTGTTGCTCGTCTGCTTTTTATTCATCCATGGGCTGATTTTCACTTTCGTCCGCCGGAAGGTCGACCGTCGTCGCGAAAAGAGGGGTAGCGCCGACATCTGGGTGATCGTTGCGCAAGCCGTGCTCAAACCGTTGAAGTTCGCGTCTTGGATTTTCGGAGTTTATCTCGCCGCGATGCCGTTATTATTGCTTCTCGACCTCACCCACCCGCTTTACTCGCTCCGGCTGCTGGTTGACAAGCTTGTCAACCTTTTTCTGTTCGCCGCGCTGTACTGGCTTTTTTACCGCTCGATCGATATCGCGGAGAACCGCCTGCGGGTCTGGGCGGGCGGCGCGCGGACCGAAGTGCAAGACCTCGCGATTCCATTGATCGTCAAGACGCTGCGCGCCATTGTCCCGGTAGCGGCAGTGACGGCAGGCCTGCCGCTCCTGGGGTTGCCGCCCGAGTACGATGCGGTCGTGGCCAAAGCGAGCAGTTTGTTTTTTCTCGCTGCGGTCTCATGGCTGCTGTTTCAGATTGTCGCCGTCGGCGAGCGCTTCATTCTGAACCACTACGACGTGAGTCGTACGGACAATCTGAGGGCGCGCCAGATCTACACGCAAGTCCATATACTCAAGAGAACGCTGCACGTCGTCATTACGGTGGTCATGCTCGCCGCCGGACTGATGATGTTCGAGACGGTGCGCAGCCTGGGCGCGAGCGTGCTGGCGTCGGCCGGCGTGATCGGCATCATCGTCGGCTTCGCCGCGCAACGCACTATCGCCAACCTGTTTGCCGGGTTCCAACTCGCGATGACGCAGCCGATCCGCATGGACGACGTCGTTATCGTGGAAAATGAGTGGGGCCGCATTGAAGACATCACGCTGACTTATGTCGTTGTGCGAATCTGGGATCTGCGCCGGCTCATCGTGCCGCTGAGCTATTTTATCGAGCGCCCTTTTCAAAATTGGACGCGCGCCCAGTCGGAAATCCTCGGCACCGTATTCCTCTACACGGATTATACCGTCCCGGTGGCTGCGCTCCGCGAAGAACTAAAACGCATTGTCGCTCAATCGCCGAATTGGGACGGCAAGGTGTGCGGCTTGCAGGTAACCAATACCTCGGATCGTTCGGTCGAACTGCGCGCGCTGGCCAGCGCCGCCGACGCTTCCAAGGCGTGGGATCTCAGATGTGAGATTCGCGAGAAGCTGATTTTCTTCGTGCAGCAGAACTATCCGGATAGCTTGCCTCGAATCCGGGCGGAGATGCATACCAATTCGCCGCGCGACGGCCATGAGCCAGAGGCCGTCAGTAAATCGTTCGAGGACCCCGGGAAAAAACAAGAATGGCCCGACTGATGCCGGACAGGCCGGTTCTCGGCAATTTTTCTTTTGAGCGATTCGATCAAGTTAAGTGCCCGTGCGCAAAGCCGGCATGACTTCGCGCGTGAATAAGTCGAAAGAATTTTCACAGGCTGCGCGAGCAATTCCCGGAACTGAGAATCGGCAGACGAGATGCTTTACATTCAATTCTTTTCGGAATCTTTCGATTTCACCGACGCAGGTCTTTGGGTCGCCTAAAATAATCCGATCTTCGGCGAGCCGCTCGATCGTCAATCGTCCTGCCGGACGCTTGACCACCGGGTGAGGCCAGCGGAAGTACATTCTTTCAAACGCCTGGATAAACGAATCACCAGCAGCAGCGATCGCCTCTTGGGTGGAACCCGCGACGAACACGTAGCGAAACAAAGCAACTTCGCCCTCGCCTTTACCGTTCTCGCCGCACGCATTTCGATACATGCGCGCGCTCGGCGCCAGCTCAGCGAGACTGGCGGACGGACCGACAAACCACGCGTCGCCCAGCCGCGCGGCTCGGCGAATCGCCGGCTCCGCCCAAGCGCCAAACCAGATCGGCGGTCTGGGCTGCTGCACCGGCCGCGGCGCGACCGTGGCGTCGGTCACTTGAAAATGCTTGCCATGATGCGTGACATTCGTGTCCGTCCAGAGCCGCCGTAACAGTTGAGCGCCTTCCTCCATCCGGCTGCCGCGCTCTTTGAGCGGAATACCGAAGGCGGAGAATTCTTCCGGCGCGTAGCCGGCGCCGATTCCCAAGATCAAGCGACCGCCGGAGATCATATCGACCATCGCGCCTTCTTCGGCAACCATCATGGGCTGACAGAGCGGCAGCAAGAGCACACCCGTGCCCAAAGCGATGCGGCTCGTCCGGCTGGCGATCGCGGCGAGTCCGATCAGGGGCGCCGGATGTAAAATGGGATTGTTGTGATGCTCGCCGAGCCAGACCGAGTCGAATCCCGCCCTCTCGGCCCGCTCGCACTCACTGAGGGTCTCGTCAAAGCTTACCTGTCCTTGCAGTGGGCTTAAACCGATTTTCATAGCGGATCCCGTAGCGCGCCCGGTCACTCTGTAAAAAAGTATCGACAAGCCGCCTAGCGTGAACGCGACCTTGCCGGCGAACTACCGCGACCCTCATCAATTCGGCGGGTCATAGGCGCGACAGGGTCCCAGGATCGTCATGGCGACGATCGTGCGCCGCACATCGCGCTTGTTTCTGAACAGCGTTTGCCTGAACCGACGACTGCGCGATGGCTGGACTGCGATCGTTGGCGGCGTTTCCTGAGCGCGCTCGCGGCGAGCGGAAAAAGCGGGCGGTGGCGGAGCCGCTTGCCGGCGCATGCCCATGTCCGGAACGCGGCGTGAGTCGGGCGGTGGAGGTTCGTAGCGCCGGCGCATTCGCTCGATCACGTAGTTCGCCAACGGGATCAAAATAAAGAGAATAAGGAGAATAATCGTTTCCATATAAATTAAAGTCTCCTCAGCGTTTCTGGCCGGACGACGGATCTTCGCCGGTGCCGGCGATCGAATCGCGCATCGACGTGTCGGCTTGCACGTTCTTCATGCGGTAATAGTCCATGATGCCGAGATTGCCCTGACGAAACGCCTCGGCCATGGCGCGCGGCACCTCCGCCTCCGCTTCGACCACGCGGGCGCGCATCTCCTGCTCCAGTGCCACGGCCATCGCGCGGCGCTCTTCAGCCTTGGCTTGTGCGATCTGCTTATCGGCATCGGCCTGGTCGATTTGCAGCTTCGCCCCGATGTTCTGACCCACGTCCACATCGGCGATGTCGATGGAAAGGATCTCGTAGGCCGTTCCCGCATCCAGTCCCTTGCTCAGAATATTCTTTGAGATGTGATCGGGATTCTCCAGCACAGCTTTGTGCGTTGCCGCCGAGCCGATGGTGCTCACCATGCCCTCGCCGACGCGCGCGATGACCGTCTCCTCGCCGGCGCCGCCCACCAGCCGATCGATATTGGTGCGCACAGTCACACGCGAGACAGCGATGAGCTGGATTCCGTCTTTCGCCACAGCGGCGATTTTCGGCGTCTCGATCACCTTGGGAATGACCGACATCTTGACCGCCTCCAAGACGTCACGCCCGGCGAGATCTATGGCGGCAGCCCGCTTGAACGGCAACGGGATGTTGGCTTTGTCTGCCGAGATCATGGCGTTGACCAGCCTGACGACGTTACCGCCCGCAAGATAGTGCGCCTCGAGATCATTCAGCGAAATATCCAATCCCGCTTTGACCGCGCTGATGCGCGCCGTGACTACGGTTCCCGGCGGCACCCGCCTGAAGCGCATGCCGATGAGCGTCAAAAGTCCAACGTAGGCGCCGGACGCCCAGGCGGCGATCCACAGTGGGAGGGGAACGAGATATAAGACAAACACAAGACCCACCACGAGCAGAAGCAGGATCGCGATGCCACCGGTAAGGCCAGTCTCAAATCCACCCATCGTTCAGCTCCTTTCCGTTGATGTGCGCTGCCGGCGCACGACGATTCGATTGCCATCGACTCGGCTCACCGTAATCGGCGCCCCGCCATCGATAAATTCACCGTCGGAGACGACGTCGACGCGTTGGCCGTCGATATCAGCGATGCCGGCAGGCCGCAGCGGCGTCACCGTCATGCCGCTCTTGCCGAGCCAACTGCGATCTTCCTCAGGCGCAGACGCATACCCGGCGCCCGCGGAAAGCCCCGTGTCGAGAATAAGCCGGCGGCCGAATGGCAGACGCGGCAAATATCGAAGCAAGAGCAGACTCGCCACGACGGCGAAGAGAAGTGAAAAAACCACGCGGCCGACCGCCGTCAAAATAAATTCCCAACTGGCGCCGCCGCCAACCAGACTGAGGCTCAAGCCCGCCAAAAGCGCGCTGATGCCGAGCACACCGGCAATGCCGAAGCCCGGAATCACGAAGATTTCCAAAACCAACAGGACCAGCCCCGAGACGAACAACAGAAGTTCTTCCCACCCCGCCAATTGGACCAGCCAGTGGCCCCAGAAAAACAGCGCCAGACTGGCGATGCCCAAACCGCCGGGTATGCCAAATCCGGGCGTGCGGATTTCGATGATGATGCCGAGCATGCCGACCGTCATGAGCAAGGAACTCACGATCGGATTGGTCAGAAAACGAACGAACTCCTCCGCCCAATTGGGCGCGAGACGCCTTATTTCCGCTCCTTTAAGATCGAGCTGCTTCAGCACGCTCTCGATGGAATTGGCGCGAAAATCAGCGATCTTGTGCTTTAGCGCTTCGTCGGTCGTGAGCGTCAGCAACTTGCCCTTTTCAATCAGACCCTTAATTTCAACGTCGGCATCGACCATCGCTTCGGCGATCAGCGGCGGGCGCTTGCGCGCTTCGGCAGTGGCGCGGAACTCTTTGCGCACATAGGAAACAGTTTTTTCGGAAACCGGCTCTGGCGCTCCGCCCTGTCCCATCTGCACCGGAGTTGCCGCGCCTATCGTGCCGCCATCGGCCATGGCGATACCTTCGGCCGCCAGGCTGATCAGTGCACCCGCGGAAATGGCCCGCTTGTTGATGAACGCGACGGTTTTTACCTTGGCATTGAGCAGGGTATCGCGGATCAGCACCGCCGCATCGACCCGTCCGCCGAAAGTATTGATTTCGAGGATCACCGCCGCCGCCCCGGCAGCGGCAGCCTCGTCCAAAACACGCTGCACGAACGGCGCAAGCCCGAGATCGATCATGCCCTCGACCGGCGCCACGTAAACCACCGCCTTGTCGGATTGCGCCGATAAAGTTGACCCCGGCTGGATAAACGCAAGACAGCCGAGTGTCGTGATCGACAGGCTACCGAGTAGTCGCGTCCACCGCCTCCTGCCGGACACGCGCGTAAATCTTGCCCCTAAGCTCGGGCTAAAAATAACCCCGGGCGCGGCAATCGAGGGCACAAGTTTTTTCATGATTGAATCAGTACGAAGCAGCGTCGAAAAGTGTGCCAAAATCAGCGAATGCCTTCACCCGAACGACACGAACGGCGCGATCACCACTCCGTTGCTTCACGTCCAGAGCGGTCAACCGGGACAGACTTGGCCCGCCGACATGCCAAACTCATATAACATTCCACCCCTATGTGATAGAGATCGCCCACCCACTTAACCTGGTCCGGCAGTAGCAGCGTGAGATACTGCGCATCGCGCTAAAAGCCGCGCCTCTTTTTAGCGAGCCTTGAAAAATCATCGAGCTGCCGCTTCAATGGTCCGAGGATGGTAATCGTGATTGAGAAGAAAGCGTCCGAGAGCTCGATCGCAAAGGGTTGGCAACGGTCACTGCCCATGTCGCCCATCGTCAACCAGCGGCGAGTCGTTACTGGATCGGGAAGAAGAGTTTGCGATCTGTAATTGTTAAGGAGAGCGCTCAAATTTACAAGCGAGCGCATCGCTCGTCTGATGCGCGTTTAGATTCGTTGAAAACTACGGGATCACTGCCGTTGCATTTATTTCCAACAGCAATTCCGGGCGCGCCAAGGCCACCACCTGCACCATGGTGCTGGTGGGAAAGTTGCCGCCCAGAAATTCTCGCCGGACATCGTTGATGTCCCGGTGATAACGAACATCGGTGGTGAACACGCTCATGGCGACGACATCGTTGATCGTCCCGCCGGCGGCTTCGACGGCGCGTTTGATTTTTTCCAGTATGTAGCGCGTTTGCGCGCGGGCGTCGGCGATGCCGACAACGTTGCCCTGCGGGTCCGACGCCGTCTGGCCGGCGATAAACACCATTCGTCCAGGCTGAGCGATATTCACCAGTGAATAACTGCCGCGCGGTGTCGGCAGCCCTTCCGGATTCATCACTGTTTTCGCCACTGGCTCCCCCTTCGACCGTCCGCTTTTTTCTCCACTACTTGGTGGCCAATAGCTTCTTTGCCCGCTCGATGCTCTCCGGCGGAGCATCGAAGATTTCTTTTATCAGCGTCTCCA
>JBOHVN010000060.1:0-14422 GCA_050735675.1 Binatia bacterium
ACAGCTGCACCCAATGGCCGCAAGGCCAGCCGAGTCTCCGCCAGTATTCCATGCCCTTTCGATCTGCCGCCAATTCCGCCGAGCGTGAGTAGGGAAGAAATTTAATGCGATCGGACAAACCCAAATCGCGGCTGGTTATGCTGTTTGCGAGCCCAACACGGTGATTCGCGCGATCGTCTCGCGCCAAGGCGCCTCGACCCATGACGTCATGAGCGATCTCATGGGCCAAGGTATGCCGCAAGAGCCAACGATAGTCGTGCCTCTCGTGAGCCAACCGGCTCAATTCGTAGCTGATAAAAATTCTGTGATTGCCGGTGCTCAACCCTAGAATGTCCTGGCGCGCGAAATCGACCAATTTGAATTCATAACTTGACCACCGGTCGCGATGCTCAGAGACGGCGACGATCTCAAGGCCGATAGCGGTAACATACTGTTCCAGCCTTTCATCGGCGACGGTTGGAATTTCGGTCGAAAGGGTTGCGCAAGCATTAAGCAGCCACGCCAAAAAAACTGCAGTGAATCGAACCGGTCTAGTAATCGCCACGGATGAATTCCACTTCGAAAGCGCGACCTGACAGCACGTCAGTTTGGCGGTGACTCATTTTGATTTAAGATCTTCACTGCGTTCAGAATGACCCGGTTAAGCATCATTCTGAGTGGAAGCGAAGAATCTTTCTTGGTTGCCTGACCTGAGAGTGAGTCACTCCGTTGGTTTTCCTCTCCATTACTTGGGACCCGCCTATTTTTCAAGCGCCGCTCGCCGGCGCAATGAGCCATTCCAAGAAAACCGTAACCGTCACCCCGGGGATTAACCGGGGAGCAATGTGCGCAATGAAAAGTAAACTATGCAGAGAGCGGGCGCACGGCGGGAAGCTGCGCGGACTTCTAGGACGGTTCGCAGGCGGGCTCGTTTCCACGGGTGTGACGGAACTGGCGCGCGCATCGGCGCGCGCCAGCAACACCTTGTCCGGTCGGGTCTGTTCTTGATTGTTCTCTCAAAGCGGCGAGGCGAGCACGCCGGCTCGCCGCTACCGCACGATCCGGAATCCCATCAGTCTTTGGGCTGCGAAACCACCCGCAGGTAGGGTTTGAGTGTTTTATAGCCCTGCGGGTACTTCTTCGTGGCGTCCTCGTCGGAAACCGACGTGGGAATGATGACATCCTGGCCCGGCTTCCAGTTGACCGGCGTCGCGACCGCGTGCTTGGCGGTAAGCTGCAGCGAATCGAGCAGGCGCAGCACTTCGTCGAAGTTGCGGCCGCTGCTCATCGGATAGACAAGCATCGCCTTGACCTTCTTGTCCGGCCCGATAAGGAACACCGACCGGCACGTCTGGTTGTCCACCGCGGTGCGCTTGCCGGGGGTCTCGCTGGCCGGGAGCATGTCGTAGAGCTTAGCGACCGTAAGGTCCGCGTCGCCGATGATCGGGTAGTTCGGCGCGTGCCCCTGCGTTTCCTGGATGTCCTTGGCCCAGCCCTTGTGATCGTTCACCGGATCGACGCTGAGCCCGATGATCTTGCAGTTGCGCTTGTCGAATTCCGGCTTGAGGCCGGCCATGTAACCGAGTTCCGTCGTGCAAACTGGAGTAAAATCCTTCGGATGCGAAAATAAAATCGCCCAGCCGTTGCCGAGCCATTCGTGAAAGTTGATTTTCCCCTCGGTGGTGTCCGCCGAAAAATCCGGCGCCACGTCACCTAATCTTACAGCCATGGTTAGTACTCCTTTCAGGAATTATTGGGACGAGTTTAATAGCTATCGCGATTGAAACCTTTCGTCAACCGATTCGCACGGATTTCACAACAGTAAAAATGGGCGACCAGGGCCGCATTGATGGTTACTTCGGTTTGCCGAAATAAATCTTCGGTTTATCTTGCGCTCGCGCCGGGAAAGAAACTAACGCAACAATCAAAAGGACTCATACGAATCGAAGACGGAGAACCATTCGATCCTCCTCTTTCGCCACTTCCACCGTGAAGTTGGACGTTATGTTCAATGCGCCGGGCAACGCGCCTACAGGCATGATGGATTATGGATGCACGCTTTCCAAAAACCAGTCCGTCGGAATCTCGCGCCCAATTCCGTTGGCTTGTGCTTCCTTGAAGACCGCCGCACCAACAGCGGCGAACTGAAGGCCGATGCCAATATTATTCAAGAAGCAGGTCGATTCCTGCGCGTCGGCCCGGCCCTGCGCTTTTCCGGTGACCAGATCTTTGAGCTCCGGAGCAGACAACCAGAATGGATGCTCGACTTTTATCTCGCGCGCGCGCGTCGGACCTTTACCGATAACGTCGATGGCATCATGGGCCTCGATGCCTTCCTCGCCGAAACCGGCGATGTAATTTTTCGGAGCGTGTTGGTGTGCGTGAATCACCAGCCGGTCGATTCTTCGAATCGTCTCATCGCCAAGCTCCGGAACGCGCACGCAAGTTAGATGAAGCCCTGGTTTTACCCAGTCGGCATTAACGACTCGCGTTAGCGAATTGGTCGTCGCGGCGATGATGTCCGCGTCACGGACGGCTTCTTCCGGCGATTCCACCGGGCGCACTTCCGCGCTAACCTTGGGCTGCAACTCTTTGACGAACGCTTCGCGATTCGCTTTCGTCGGACTGAACACGTTGACCCGTTTAATCGGTCTCACCGCACACATGGCGGGCAAGTGACTGCCGGCCTGCCAGCCCGAGCCCAAGAGCGCCAGCGTGCCGCTATCTTCCCGCGCGAGATAGCGCGCCGCCAGCGCGCTGCTCGACGCCACGCGCATTCTCTGCACCACGCCGTCGGGAAACATCGCCAGCGGCTCGCCGCTAACTGTCGAAAACAACATGACGAGGCCGACGTATTTGTCTCCCGGCGCCGACGGAATCTTGGTCTTGATTACGCGATTGCCCTGCTGGTTCCAGCGAATGATGTCCGAGTTGATGCGCATGGCCACGATCGGTGGATCATAAAGCCCCGCTTCCATCGATTTGAAGGCGTAAACGCCGGACTCCGTGGCTGACGGCATGACGAGATCGGTGCGCGGGCGGTTGATCGCCGTGCCCTTTTCCCAGCTTCGGTAGGCGTTTTCGAGAGCATCGATACAAGTGTTGATAGATAAGAACGATTCGATTTCTTCGTTGCTGAGGATAAGCATGCCGCTGGCATATCAACGCGCCGCCATATCGTCAAGATTTGCGACTGCGAATCCGCCGGTGGTTTTATTGACTCGCGCCGGCCGCTTCGATTACGTTAGCGAAAGGAGGACCTGACCATGTCGAAAAATATAGCAACCGTCGCGCTTCTTCATCCCGGCAACATGGGTGTCACCATCGGCACCGCCGCCGCCGCGAGCGGTGCGCGCATCTTGTGGGCGTCGAGCGAACGCGGCACGGCCACGCGCAAGCGGGCCGAACAAGCGGGACTTCTCGATGTCGGAACTTTGACCGAAGCCGTGCGCCAGTGCGACGTGGTCTTGTCGGTCTGCCCGCCGCATGCCGCAGTTAACGTTGCGCGCGCGGTAGCGGCGGAGAAATTTTCCGGCATCTATGTCGACGCCAACGCCGTGTCGCGCGCCACGGCGGAAGAAATCGGCGCAATCGTCAGCACGGCGGGTGCCAGCTTCGTCGACGGCGGCATCATCGGCTCACCCGTCAAGCAAGCGGGCACGACGCGCCTTTATCTATCCGGCCCGGATGCCGAATATGTCGCCGCGCTTTTTAGCCGCGGTATGCTCGACGCCCGGCCGATCGGCGCCGAGCCTGGCGCGGCTTCCGCGCTGAAAGTGGCCTACGCGGCATGGACAAAATGCACGGACGCGTTGGTTTTGACGATCCGCGCTTTCGCCGCCCACCAGGGAGTGGATCAGGCGCTGTTGCAAGAATGGTCGATCTCCCAACCGGCACTGGAGAAAAAGTGCAGTCGTGCCGCGGCTGTCGCGGTTCCCAAGATGTGGCGATACGTCGGTGAGATGAAAGAGATCGCCGAAGCTTTTGCCGCCGCCGGCCTGCCCGCCGGCTTTCATGAGGCCGCGGCCGAGGTATCCGATCGCTTGGCCTGCTTCAAGGATCAGACCGATCCGGGCCCCACGGTGACGGTGGCAATCGACGCTCTGCGCAAATCGGCAAGTCATCTCTAATTCGAAAACGGCGCGAGACTATTCCCGCCACGGGTTGTCGTTTGGACTTTTTATTGTCTTACACGACTCAATTCTATGCGACGGTACATCTCATTCGAAAAGCTACCTAAACTACGTTCGTTTCAACTAGAGAGTCGATCTGGTCGCCTTTGACATCCGTCTTCGACTTTTATAATAAACACGGGCAGGGGCATCGTGCTGAAAATTCGGTTCGGAAGGGGAAAGTCCCGCACGGGATCGGTGAGACACGGTCCATGGAAAAATTAGGATACGTATTGTATGAATTGCCGGTTTTTTTACTGGTGATGTGGTTCGGCATCCGACTGGTTCATCTTCGCCGTTATCGAAAAAACCAGCCGATCTTTTCGAACGACGATAGGCGCCTCTTCTTTGGCCGGCTGCCAATAAGCATTCAGTCGCCGGCCTTTCGTGTCAGGTTGGCCCGAGCCATCCTTGCCGCGACTGCGACGACCTATCTGGAGTTTCTTGTTCTCGCCCCGTTCGGCGCGGGAATATTGGCCGGCGCGCTGCTTTTGACCGGCGCGGTCATCGTACGCTGGATGTTGATGTAACAATAGGTTGCACGGCAAGCTTCAATCGGTTTCTCTTGTCGGCTTACCGGCGCCGCAATTCCTATAGGTGTAAGGCAATCGGAGCGCCGGCGGCAAGTGCTGCAACAAACGCCGAACCCGGCGTGGTCAAGCAGCCTAGTCCTTTACCTGCACCGTGATTTCGTTTTCCACCGGTGCGTCCTGGCTAAGCGAAGCGACGCCTAGTGCGGCCCGCGTGTGCTGGCCCCGTTCGCCCCACAGCTGAACCAGTAAATCGGACTCGCCGTTGACAACCTTCGGCATGTCTGTGAAGCCCGGCGCCACGTTGACGTAACCGAGCACTTTGACAATGCGCTCGACCTTGTCGAGATCGCCGAGCGCCGCTTTCATAATCGCGAGATGATTGAGCGCGCAGTCACGCGCCATCTCGTACGCCTGTTCGAGCGTCACTGCGTCCCCCACTTTGCCGCGATATTTGAGCACGCCGTTGATGCGGCCGATGTTGCCGCCGACAAACAATAAGTTTCCCACGCGCACATAGCCGATATAGTTCGCCGCCGGCACCGGCGCATTGGGAAGAGCAAATCCTAACTCCTTGAGCTTTTTTTCAATTTCCATGACATTCTCCCTTCGTGTTTGAAACGTTGCGAGCCCGAGTTTAGTGGAGGACTCCCCGCAGACGCAAATCGAACGAAACAGTTCGCTACGAGCGTTGACATGGTTCTCGCCCTGGTGGGACAATACCGCCGCGAGGAGGATCAACACATGGCGAAATTATTCATCGGATGGTCGTTACTTCTCTTATCGTTTTGCAACTCTGAGGCCGGCGCGCAGGTTAAGATGACCGTCGGCCAAGCGGGCATCAATCCCGGCACCAGTCTTTACTTTATCGCGCAAAAAGAAAAGCTCTTCGACAAACACGGAGTGGCAGTCAAAATCGTCAGTACGACGACCACGGCCGCAGTCCAAGGCATGCTCGGCGGCAGCTTGCATCTCACGCTTGGCGCCGGACCCGCTTTCACTAGCGCGACGCTCGAAGGCTCACCGCCGTTCGTGCTCGTCTCCTCCTGGGTCAATGTTTTTCCCTACTATATCGTGGCACGTAAGGAGATCAGCAAGATCCAAGATTTGAAAGGCCGCACCGGCCAAGTAGGCGCGACCTTTGGCTCCGCACCCGACGTGGCTCTGCGCTTCGGCTTGTCCAAGCTCGGCATCAATCCTGCGAAGGACGTTAAGCTAATCCAGATGCCCCGCCCCGACTGGATCAACGTGATCGCGCAGATCGAAAAGGGCGACGTGCAGTTTTCGGTCTTGCCGCCGCCCTACGACCGCATGGGCGAGAAGCGTGGCTTCCACACGCTCTATGCGCTGCCGGATCTCGGCATTCACTGGCAGCAAAACGGCGAATGGGTACTTAAATCTTACGCGGCGAGCCACCGCGATGCGATCCTGCGCTTCGAACGTGCTTTGGCGGACGCGATGAAGGTGTATTTCACCCAGAAGGACAAGACTATCGGCTACCTCATGGAATTTCTCGGCAGCAACAAGGAGGATACCGAGTACGCCTATCAAGCCTTCGCCAAGTGGGCGGACAAAAACCCACGGCCAAAGGCGGAGTCGATCAAGAACACGCTTCAAGCGATTGCCGCAACGACGCCCGCCGCCGCCAAGGCCGATCCGGCGGCGTTCATCGACACCAGCTTTGTCGATCGGCTGCTCAAGGAAGGATACTTTAGGTAGGCGCGGCGAGTGGCGGTTCTTAGAAATACAGCAATTTATCTGAATTGGATCGAATTCCCGTGATTATTTTCGATTCGTAAACTCTTTCGCGTGGCTGGCGTCTAATCTTCAAAATCCACTATCCGAGGAGGGTCTATGAACCAGTTTCGTAAAATTGTCTTAGGCGGCGCGGCTCTCGCGCTTGCGGCGGTCGTTGTCGGCAATGTGCCGATGGCTTCCGGGCAGGACGGCGCAGCAAGCGGAAAAAAGTCTTTCACCCGCGGCGAACGCATGCATCGAGGAGTCCGCGGCGCGCCGCTCATCAGTATCGCACTCAAACACCAGAGCGAGCTCAACTTGACCGGCGATCAAGTCACCAACCTGGAGAAAATCACAAGCCACTATCAAAGCCAGGTTACGCCGGTCCATCAACAATTAACGGCTATCGAGAAAGAGATCGGCGCGTTGATGCAGCAATCGCCCGCCAACTTGATCCAGATCAAGGCCAAAATCCAGGAGGCGGAGAAACATCGCTCGGAGCTTCGTTATCTGCGCGTTGAAGCGCTCGAGAACGGGCGGGCCGTGCTTAGCTCCGCGCAGCAGGACCAGTTGAAATCGCTGGTGCGCTCGCGCCACGGTCAGTTCCGCAAGCCGCAAGGTCAATCTTCCTAAAAATTCCCAGTCGCGAGGGTCAAAAAGCCCGGCTCGAAAGAGTCCGGGCTTTTTTGTTTGATTTGCAGAGCGCCGCGCGGCCCGTGGGTGAAAAGACCGCCAAAGTCGCGTAGAATTATCTGGCGACTATGATCAGCGCGGTAATATTCGATCTGGACGGATTGTTGGCCGATACCGAATGCCTGCACTGCCGCGCCTACCAGATGGCGTTGCTGGAGCACGACATTAAGCTTTGCGCGGCCGACTACGCCGAACATTGGGTGCGCTTTGGTAGGGGCATCGGCGACTGGTTGACGATGCGAGGTTTGGAATTGGATCCGCAAGCGCTGCGCGTGCGCAAGTCGACGCACTATCTCGATCTTCTCGCGTCATCGCTCCGCCCCATGGACGGCGCGCTGGAGCTTCTCAACGCCTGGCATGGCAAAAAAAAACTCGCTCTCGCCTCCTCGTCGTACCGCGATGCCATCGACGGCGTGTTGGCCGGCCTCGGCATGGCGCGCTTTTTCGAAGTGATCGTCAGCGGCCTCGACGTGCCGCAAGTGAAGCCGGCTCCCGATATCTTTCTCAAGGCGGCGCGCGATCTAGATGTCGAGCCGGCCGAGTGTTTGGTCTTGGAAGATGCCGAGAAAGGCGTCATGGCCGCTCACCTTGCCGGCATGCGCTGCGTCGCTGTGCCGAACCAATATACGCGCCACCACGATTTTTCCAAAGCGACCCGAATTTGCTCGTCTTTGAGGGAGATTACAGACGATTTTTTGCAAAATCTGGGTGCGCTCTGACGATTTCGAGTTGTCGATTGTATGACGCTTGCCTTGTCAACGTCCAAAACAGGCTTTTTCTTCCTTCGGCAATGATCCCCTTTTTGCAGCGCTACTTTTCCTTTGGGCTCGTACTGTGGTTCGTGACGCCGCTCTGGCTGGCTGGCGCTTTCAGTGACGCTGCTAGCTTTCTAGATCGATTTCGCGATGCACTGATTTGGTCCGCCGTCTTGTTGGGTTTGTGGCTACTGATCACGCAGCGGCGCGGCTTTCACGTCAGAGGCACCTGGCGCAACCCGGAGCGCCGTGAAGTGAAGATCTACATGGGTCTGTTTCTTGCCGTGTTGTTGATCGATGTTGGCTCTAAAGCGCTTTTTTTTCGTTGGGACCGCCCGCACCAGGTCGAACTGATCAAAAACTTTGGCCTCCATTCGGTTTTTCACGAGACCGCATTCGAGACGTTTCACTTCATTCTTTTGATTTATTTTCTCTATTTATTTTTTATCGGCGGCTTGTTTTTTCGATTTACCAACGCAGCTCTCGATCGAATCTGGATGGTCTCCTGTACCTTCGCGCTTGCCGGCGCTCTCGCCTTATTTGGCGAGCGATTTATTTTCGGCGGCGTGCACAATTCTTTTTATGTTGCCGGACCGCTGATGTGGATCTGCCCGCCATGCGCGTCACCGCGTTTCTCCAGTTACGCTTGGACGCCGGCCGACTTTTTCGTGCATGCCGCTTTCCTGCCGTTGATCATTCTGATCGTCTCCTATTTTGTACCATCCCGTGCTCCAGCCAACGCAGCCCACTAATCCGCTCGCGCAAGCGCCGCTCTCTTGCAGTCCCAAGCTCTGTGACGTAGGTTGAACGACAAAATCTCCGGACAAGGAGTGCCACGAGCCATGGCCGCAGCAGAGCTGATCGTCGATGTCCACCACCATTTCATGCCGCCGATGCTGTTTGACCGCCTCGCCAAACAGTCGAACGGCAAGCGTATCGTCACCAACGAAATCAGTTTGACGCTCCATCCCTCGCGCAAAGACCTCGAGGCGCATCTCCAGTGCATGGACGACGCCGGCATCACGGTGTCGATTCTCACCGACCAGGTGCAAGTCATGGGCGCCGAGGTCGCCAAGGCGCTCAACGATGGCATCGCCGAAGTCGAGAAAAAATATCCGGCGCGCTTTCGCGGCTGCATTCATTTACCGGTCCACGAGCCCGAGGCGGCGAAACGCGAGCTGGAGCGCGGCATCAATGAGTTAGGCTTGCGCGCGGTGGCCCTGCTCGCCTGCCATCTCGACGTCCAGCTCGACAATCCGATCATGAACCCGCTGTTCGAAATCATTCAGAAAAATAATCTGCCGATCGTCATTCACCCGCAGTCCAAACCCACCGGCTCGGACACGCTGTATAACCTCGACCGCTGCGTGTTTCGCCCGCTCGAAACTACCCAAGCGATCGTCCGCGTCATGAACAGCGTCCTGCCGCGCTACCCGGAACTGCGCTTCATTATGCCGCACCTGGGCGGCGGCACTTCGTCCCTGAAAGGGCGCATGATGGCTTTCTTTGAAACCGATGACGCCGATGTGCCCAGTGAAATGAGAGGGTATTTGAAAACCCAATCCGAACAGAAAAAGTTCGGTCTCACCGAGCGTTTCGAGAAACTCTTCCAGCGCCTTTACTTCGACACCGCCGGCACCGGCGCCTGGTTGCCGGCCATGGCCGCGGCGTTGAACATCACGACGGCGGATCGCATCATGTTCGGCAGCGACTACCCGCTCGAATGCAAGACCGCGGCGAATCTCGTTGAATCACTCAATATGGTGCGCCAAGCCCCTTGCTCCGATAGCGACAAGAAAGCCATGCTCGGCAAAACTGCAGCGGGGCTGTTCAAGCTGCAAGTCTAGTCGAGCCACGCGCAGACAAAATGACGATAAGCTGGTTTCACATTTTCTCATGGCTCGCTATCGTCCTAGCCGGCGCCTCGCAAGCCGAGTCCCGGCAGAGCGCTAATCCGCTCGCGCCACAATTCGAGCGACTATTCAAAATCGCGACGCCGGTCGTGCTCTGCATCGACGACAAACCGACCGCGGGGGGCCAGCCCTCGACCTCGGCCTATGCGAAGGCCGCGGCCAACGGGTTCCGCTCGGTGCTGACGTTGAGATCGGCCGCGGACGGCGTCGATCTCATTCGCGAGCGCTTCATGGTCGAACGGAACAAGATGCGCTACTTCAATATTCCGGCCACGAAAAACCTACCGCGGCGTGAACAAATCGACGAATTTCTGCGCCTCGTCCGAAGCAAGGACAATCACCCGATGCTCATCAACTGCGGGTTGGCCGAGCGCGTCGCGCCGCTGATGATGATTTTTCGTATCGTCGAACAGGGTTGGAGCGAGGAAAGAGCCATTGAAGAAGCCAGCCGGAGCGGCCTGAAAAGCGATTCGCTGAGAAAGTTCGCGGACAAGTACCTGGCGGGACCCAATAAAAAAGACCGCAAGCCGCCGTCGGCGACTGGATCCGACGCATCCCCGCCTGTAGCGAACACGAATGTTTACGCAGTCACCGCGGCGACGCAGCTCTCGACCAACTTTGTCGGATCGCTCTCGAAGAAAACTTTCCCGATGGCCGGCTTGTCACAGAATTTAATGATGTCGCGGATATGGTCGGCGATACCGCCGCTGCCTTCGAGCACGCCGATGATTTTTCCTTCGTCGTAAGCAATCGTGAACTCATTGAGCGTGCCGGTCGCGCCGCCTAAGATAACGACAATGTCGGCCGAACGAACGTTAATCACGTTACGCCCTTTATAGCCGAAGCCGGTGTAGATGATCACATCGGCGCCGTCCTCGGGCAGACCGTAGCGCGATACATGCTCTTGGCGATTCTCCGCGGGCGATACGCCAAGCGCAAAGCCGCCGCTCTTTCGGAACGCCTTTGCGACCAGATCCGGCAAACCGGTGGTTGCGCCGGTCACCAGAATGCACTCCTGCTTCGCGATCGCCGCGCCAAGCTCTTCAGCCAGCGCCTTGACTCGATTGGCGCCGGGCGCGCGGAGCGCATCGTTCGCCGACGCGCCCATCACTCCGAAAACGGGCTTACGCAAGAGAAAATCTCCTAACCCTTAATTTAGATCACCTTCTCTTGTTTCAACGATTCGATAGCCGCGGCGTCGTAACCGAGCTCCCGCAAAATCGCTTCGTTGTCCTCACCCAGCGCGGGTATACGATCATAGCGCGTCTCGCTCGCCGACATTTTGAGCGCGTTGCCGATCACGGGGACTTTTCCTACCGGAGATTCCGCTTCACGAATCAGTCTGCGTGCCGCCACCTGCGGATGGGCGAGCACCTGTGCAACGCCGCGCACGATACCGTGCGGTAGTTCAGCTTGTTTCAACTGTTCGAGCCAATACTTATGGTCTTTCTCGAGAAAAATATTTTCGATGGTCTGTTCCAACAAGCCGCGATTTTTCCGCCGTCCTTCGACGGTGCCGAAGCGCGGATCTTCAAGAAACTCCGGCTTCTCGATGACCTTGCGGCAAAAAATCTCCCAGTCCGATGCGCTGGCGACGGCCAGATTCACGTATTCCCCGTCGCCGGCGAGATAAGGCCCGTAAGGAGTAACGTAATGATGGCGCATACCCACGCGCGCAGGCTCTTCGCCGGCGTGCCAGTAATGATGCGGAAAGTAGCCGAGCCAGGAGACGATCGAATCGAGCATCGAAACGTCGATCCACTGACCTTGGCCGGTTTTTTCCCGTTGATAAAGCGCGAGCAAAATGCCGATCGCCGCATACATCCCCGATGCGATGTCAGCGATCGCGATCCCGGCGCGCGCCGGCTTGTCGGGGTACCCGGTGGTAGCGATGATGCCCCCCTCGCCTTGAATCAGCAAATCGTAGGCCTTGACATCCCGATACGGCCCGTCTTGACCGTAGCCGGATAACGAGCAGTAGATCAGCCGCGGATTGAGTTCACTGAGTCTTTCATAACCGAGTCCCGATCGCGCGGCGACGCCGGGCGCGTAGTTCTCGAAAAAAATATCCGACTTCGTCGCCAGCTCTTGAAGCAGCTTACGCCCCCTCTCCTTCTTGACGTCGACCGTCAGGCTACGTTTGTTGCGATTGAGCCAGACATAACCGGAAGAGAGTCCCTTCACCACCGAATCCCACGAACGAATGACATCGCCGACGCCTGGCCGCTCGACTTTGATCACCTCCGCGCCCATGTCGGCCAGCAAACAAGTCGCAAACGGTCCCGACAGCACCTGCTCGAAAGCTAAAATCTTGACTCCATCCAACGCACGCGAAGGCTTCGAATCGCTTGCCACACTCACCTCTTATCTTGATTTCAACGAATTGAACGGCTTGAACTGTTTGAACGATTTGAACGGAATTTATTTTTTGTCCTCTTTAATCTCCGGAAACAAATCCGACTTGGGCGCATAAGCCTTCTTCCACACCATCACGCTGCGCGCGTAGTCGATGACCACTTTGCCGTCTTGTTGAATGCCGCGCGTGCGCACTTTGACAATGCCCCACTGCGGCTTGGATTTGGACTCGCGCTTCTCCAGGACTTCCGATTCGGAGTACAGCGTGTCGCCGGCAAAAAGCGGATGGGGCAGCTTGATCTCGTCCCAACCCAGCGCAAAACCGTTTTCGCTCACGTCCGCCACGCCCAAGCCGGCGACGATCGCGAGGGTGAGCGCGCTGTTAATCAAACACTGGCCGAATTCGGTGCGCTTGCCGTATTCGTTGTTGAAATGAATCTGATTGGTGTTGTTGGTCAACAAAGTGAACCAGATATTGTCGGCTTCAGTGACCGTGCGGCCCAAACGGCAGCGATAGACGTCGCCGATTCTAAAATCTTCGAAGAAACGGCCTTCCCAGCCCGCTTTAACAGCCATCGACATTCTCCTCTATTGGCAACCAAAACATTCCGCTATAGTCTATCGGCTAATTATAGGAGGACGTAATGGATTTCAACCTAACGGCCGAGCAACTACAGATCCGCGAAGAGATCGGAAAAGTTTGCCGGGAGTTTCCCGACGCCTACTGGCGCGAGATCGACGGCAAGAAGGAATATCCGGATGCATTCGTGCGCAAACTCTCGGAGCTCGGTTGGCTGGCCGCGTTGATTCCGGAAGAATACGGCGGCAGCGGCCTCGGCATCACCGAAGCGAGCATCATTCTCGAAGAAATCAATCACTCCGGCGGCGTCGCCACGGCGTGCCACGCGCAGATGTATACCATGGGCACCTTGCTGCGACACGGTAACGCGGAGCAGAAAGAGCGCTACCTGCCGAAGATCGCCACCGGCGAACTGCGCCTGCAGGCCTTCGGCGTCACCGAACCGAACGCGGGTTCCGAAAGCACGCGAATTCAAACGACGGCGACGCGCCAGGGCGGCAAGTATCTCATCAGCGGGCAAAAGATTTTCATCTCCCGCGTGCGGCAATCCGATCTCATGCTTTTGCTCGCGCGCACGACCCCATACGATGACCTGCAGGACAAGACCCGCGGCTTATCGGTCTTCATCGTCGACCTCCGCGAAGGCCAAGGAAAGCTTGAAGTAAAGCCGCTCGATCTCATGATTAATCATCATACCAACGCGCTGTTTTTCGACGGATTTGAAGTACCGACTGAGAATCTGATCGGCCAGGAAGGGATGGGCTTTCGCTACATCATCGACGGCTGGAACGCCGAGCGCATTCTCGTCGCCGCTGAGGCCATTGGCGATGGCCGTTGGTTTGTCGAACGGGCGGCAAAGTACGCCAGCGAGCGCAACGTCTTCGGCAGACCCATCGGCGCGAACCAGGGAGTGCAATTTCCCATCGCTAAGGCCTACGCCAATATCGAGGCCGCCGACCTGGTGCGCTATCAGGCCGCGACCAAATTCGACCGCACGGAGAAATGCGGCGCTGAAGCGAACCTGGCCAAGTATCTAGCTTCCGAAGCGGCCTGGGAAGCCGCCAACGCTTGCCTCACCACCCACGGCGGCTACGGCTTCGCCGCGGAATACGATGTAGAAAGGAAGTTTCGCGAGACAAGACTACTGACGGTGGCGCCGGTGAGCAATAACTTGGTGCTCGCCTATCTGGGCCAGCATGTGTTGGGAATGCCGAAGTCCTACTAGACGCTCGCTTCCCTATCCTCCTTTAAGCGCCGAACCAGCCACATACCAACAAAAAATAGCGCCGTCGATCCCAACGAGCCGACGACAAAGACGCTCGCGATGGCGGTCGCGTGCGCGATCAACCCGCCGATCGAGGGACCGATAATGTTACCGAGATCGCCCGCGGCGTTGTAAACACCCGAAGCGAGACCCCGGCTCACGCCGGGGAAGAAAAGGGAAGAAAAGGGGGTCGGGAGTCAGGGTGAATTTGTCCTAGCGGGAAATAGCAAGTGAGTTCAAGAGATGAGTTTAGTTCTGGCATCGATGGGGTCATCGATGGGGTCAGATGGGGGTCAGATGGGGTCAGGTCTACTATCGAAGCAAGCGGACCATCTGCTATCTTCTTCCGCTGGCTGCCTCCCCTCGCGTCGTTGCCTGGCGCACAATCCGCCCCACTGTAGTGAAATGGACGCCAAATTCCGTCGCTATTTGCTGATAGCTGTA
>JBOHVN010000061.1:0-41753 GCA_050735675.1 Binatia bacterium
GGTATCCCAGGTCGTAAGACCTCTAAAGACCCCTCGTAGACTACGAGGTTGATAGGCCGGATGTGGAAGATCAGTAATGATTGAAGCTAACCGGTACTAATTGGTCGTGCGGCTTGACCATATTTACCAATGCGACTCCGCGTAAGTGCAGAGTACTCGTATTCAGTTTCACCCCCTCTGTATCTCCCCCGTCGCGGGGGAGAATAAAAGAGGGGGAACAGTTTCCGGTGGCGATAGCGGAGGTGTTACACCCGATCCCATCCCGAACTCGGCCGTTAAGCCCTCCAGCGCCGATGGTACTATGCGGTCGCCGTATGGAAGAGTAGGACGCTGCCGGATTTAATATGACAGCCCCAACTTCAAAGAAGTTGGGGCTGTTTGCTTTTTGGTGCAAATGAAAATGAAATGGTGGCGAGCAAGGTCGATAGATCAGCCGATCCGTAAGTGGCAGCGAACGAAGCGGCCGATCGGGATAATTTTCAAAGGTACTAAACGTGGAAACCGTTGTTGATGCATACGCTCTTTCGGTTGCCACCGAACTGATTGGACTCGATGCGAAGTGGCTGCAGCCATTCGCTGTCGAAGATCCATTCAATGACGATCTTCGACTGCGCGGGTTTCTCTGCCAAAAACCCGATTACCGATATGGGGCTTTGACGATTACCCATGTCGGCGACGCGGAAGCACAGCAGCTCATTCTGGCAACGCCGAAGTTGCCTTACCCTTTCGGAAAAGACGGCACTTTTCATTTTCCGCCGATCAAAACCATTCATCTCTATGAAAAGCTCGATGGCACCAACGTGTTGGCTTATCGCTATCGGGACAGCGACGGTCAATGGCGTCTGACTTACAAGCTGCGTTTATCGGCCACCCTGCGCAACAGCCGCTGGGGTCCGTTTCTCGACATGTGGCAAGAGTTACTGCGAACCCATCCGACGATTCCGCAACTCGTCGAAGCCAATGGCTGCCACATCAGTTTCGAGATGTACGGCGCGCGCAACGCGCATCTGGTGCTTTACGAGCGCGATCTAGCGGTCGCCGCTTTATTCGGCGTTGCGACCGATGCCAGCGTGGTCCCGCTGCACAAGCTCAATTTGTTGGGTGTCCCAGGCGCATCGTTGTTCGGCGGGATCGCCGCTGGCGAGGACGCAGTCGCAAAATATGCCGAGATCCGCGCCCAGATGGAGCAACGCAATAAGCCCGCCGAAGACGAAAAGTTAACCGGCATCGAAGGCACCGTCTGGTATGTCGAGGAATCCGGCGGCCGTGTCAGCTTATGGAAGTGCAAACCCGAGTCCGTGGAAGAGATCCATTGGGCGCTCGGCATTAACAAAAAGGCCGTGATCGCCACTTGCTGGAATTTTCTTGAGACGAGCGACGATCTCCGCTACGAAACGCTCTCGCCCCTGCTCGCCGAGGAGTATGAGCCGCGCGACATCGAAGCGTTTCGCTCGCATATCGAAGAGTGCATCCGGCAAGTCCGGCATGAGTTCGAGTTCAAAGAGCATGTGTTAGAAGAGTACGCCAAGCTCGGGATATCGATCGATGCCGATAAGGCCGGTGTGATGCGCGCGCTCTCGCAACAGTTCGCCCGAAACGAGATGAAGAAGGTTTACGCGTTGATTATGACGAGCCGACAATGATCGTAGGCGGCTTCGGCGCTCTGCTTAATGCATGAGATCCCAAGCATGCGCCGAGTTTGATGGAAAGGCCGCCCAAGAACGCGAGGAAATATTTCTCCGAACTTGGCGCGCTTTACATCCGTGCGCGAGTCGATGCGGTCTGCAAGTTTTAACGTGCCAGCAGAATATTTGCGCCAGACGCGCAAGCTTCGGATAGCGTTACAGAGATACATACCGATGGCCAGTGACGCCCTTAAACGATGGCAGCCCGAACTGCGGCGGGCGATGATGAAAGTTCGGCCTGAGTTTTTCTCGTGGTCTCCCCCAAAACGCGAGCGTTACAGCGCCAAACTTCCGGAAGACGACAAACACCGGCTGGATCAGGCGCTAGTGAAGGAGCTGTTCGGAGCAAAGGTGCGATCGTGGAAAAACGACGTTCGCGGTAGCAAGAGGATTCCTCTTCGCGAATTAAATCGCTGGAACGAGGCAATTCTCCCGCTGGTCGGAATTGGCGAAGACTCTTTTTATCTAAACGAGCGGCTGAGCGAGCACAAAACCATTCTCGACTTTCCTACTTTGCGCGATTATGACGAGGACGATTATCGTTACCAAGAGAACGCGCGAAAACAGGATGACCCTTCCTATACGAGCAAGCCGTATCGTGGGAATCTTTATCTAAGCTGGGCAAGGCTGTTCGTCGACGAAAAGTTTACTTACGCGACATTGTCGATGGCTGCGGGGTATCTATTGACGCAGATTGAGGAAGTGGCAGCCGACGTCATGAAGGCCCGGATTCCACACCGGTATGTCCCCGGAAAGAATCACCGGAAGACTAAAGGGAAGAGTTTTCAATGGGACATGCGGCTGGCGGCCGACGGGCAGGAAAGTCTGCTTGAGGAATTGCAGCATCGAGTATCTGAGTATACTCGTGCACGCTATGAGGTTCTGCTAACGGATTGGGACCGCGCAAATAGACGAGGCGTCTATTGGGTGGACACTTTCGAACCGCAAGAGCGCACTCTGCATTTTATTTTCACTGACAAGGGCGCGCTCTCGGCTGTGCGTTTCCAGTCTTCCGTACGAGACTGCCGTGCTATCGAACGGGAAGCGGATGAGTTGAATGAGGCGGCAAAGGAGGAAGAAATCCAGATCAAGAGTTTTATCCTCCAGCAGCATCAAGAACTGCTGCAGTCCTTCGATCCGAGGGTTAAGCGGCTGCGCCGTCGTCGAAAAGTTTTTGTTCACAAAGATGCCTTTGATGATTTTGAGTAAACCATATTGCTACCGGAGGCGTGTTTAGAAATCGATTGACGGACACCGTGTTGGGAACCTTTTCTCGAGGTTGGCAGTCTTTGCACCGGGTGAAATTTGCCTCACCTTCGATTGTGGATGTTGCGCTAGTAAGAAATCCACGCTGATCCAACTGGTATCAAATGGCAGATCTCAGATTGCAGATTTGCCATCTGAAATCCCGAAGGGCTTAGAGTAGGACGCTGCCGGATTTGAATTTCAAAGCCCCGACTTCGAAAGAACTTGGGGCTTTTTTTGGCTCTTTTCTCAGAGTCATACGTATGCTAGCATACGTATGACGAAAGGAGGTGAGCCATGAAGAGAACGACGGTATTTGCCGATGAAGAGGTTCTCAGAAAGCTCCGAGAAATTGCTAAACGGGAGAATAGTAGTGTCGCGGAGGTAACCAGAAAAGCACTCGGCGAATATGTTTCGCGCCGTCGAGCGAAACGATCGCGTCTGTCGCTGGTTGGAGTTGGCCGTAGTGGTCGCAAAGATGTTGCAGAACGCTCTGAGGAGCTACTCGGCAAAGGGTTTGGTCGATAATGCCCCCGATACTCGTCGATACCGGACCGCTTTACGCCCTGGCTGATCGGGACGATGATTGGCACCATCGGACTGTCAGGTTTCTCCAGCTCTCGGGTGACGAGCTTATTGTGCCGGTTACTGTCTTGCCGGAGGCCGCCTATCTCCTTGCGGCTCATTTGGGAGCCAAGGCCGAACAACGGTTGGTCCAATCGATTATCAGCGGAGAAATGGAGGTTGAAGAGCTGACTATCGCGGATTTGCGGCGGAGTCTAGAGCTGATGCGCCGGTACGAAGACGCGCAAATTGGATTCGTCGATGCAACGGTTGTAGCCATGGCAGAACGTCTTAAACTCCGGCGCATCCTGACGACCGACCGCCGTGATTTTTCCCTGGTGCGCCCACGCCATTGCAGAGAATTCGAGTTGCTACCATGAGGACAGTCGCTATGCCGGCTCCGTCCTCTTCCGTCTGCTTGGTTTACGGCAAGAACCAGACGCCCCTCCGTCCCGCCACAAGATTCATATCCACGCCACGCCGCCCTGATCGTCGCCGATAGCGAGGTCCAGGCTGACCTGGCTATAGTTACCCGCAGGCAGATCGGAGCGGCCGTCCAACAAGACGTACTGGAAACGCCTCGGGTTCGCGGTCCGCTGGATCACGAAGAAATCGATGCCGGTGCGGGTCCTCTCTGCGTCAGTGATGCTCCAGCCACCGCGGACGGTCCTCATGCCTACAGGCATGACATCGTCGCCGGCCGGGTAGAACGTCCCACCCGGCGTGCTGAGCTCCAAGGTAACGCCTTCGTTGACGGGGTCGATGCCGTTGCTGGCTGGGTCGAGCTCGAAGGATCCGTTCAGAGCAACACCCTCGATGCGGTTGGGAATCAGCACCACGTGAGCCGGCGTGATCGTCATCGGAAATGACGACGGCATTCCGATGCGCCCAAAGAATGCGATTGCAGTAGCTGCGTCAGAGGCGCAACCGAACTCGAAGCTAGGATTCAGCCGGTGCGCGGCGGGAAGATCGGCGTCGGCTAACACCTCGGACGCCTGGCCAGGAACCGTGAGGGTAGCACGATTGTTGGGATCGGGGTCACGCGTGATGCGGAAAGTGCCTTCGATGGTCCAGTCGAACGGCACGCCCTGAGTGAAGCCACCCGTACCAGTTAGGAGTGCGACGCGCCGGCCGCCAGTGCCACGGTCGATCAAGGTCGCACCGATCTCCACACCACCTTGCCCTTCGCTGAGGATGCGGGCTCCGGTGTCAAGACCGCCAGCGAGCGTCAGGCCGGTCTCTAACACCTGCACGGTGACATCGACAGAGACGATAGAGTTCGCGATCGTCGGCTCGGCGACAAAGAACGTGCGATGTCGCTGAGTCGATGTGTCGTTGAAAACGAGGCGCGCTCCTGTGGCGTAGTCCGCATCGCCGTCGGTCTCATAACCCTGCGCGA
The DNA here is from genome assembly GCA_050735675.1 of Binatia bacterium. Classification (GTDB taxonomy): domain Bacteria; phylum Desulfobacterota; class Binatia; order UBA9968; family UBA9968; genus DP-20. The sequence goes on from JBOHVN010000061.1 coordinate 4,894, forward strand.
GTGGATCAACGGTGGGGTCCAAGGTGATGCCGGGAGAAGCCCATGCTGCCCTGCGGGGTGAAACCCTCCCGAGAAGCTCAAAGGCGGCGGCAGTGCCGCCGACAATGAGCGCCGCGCGGCGAAAGAAATCTCTACGGGAAATAAGTCCGGCGCAAAACGGCCTTTTCCAGCTCAATTAGTCTGTCCATGAGCCACCTCCTTATCCAACGCCTCACTTACCCCGGGGGGGTGAAGTCAAGAGCCGCTGGTCGGCATGTATATTAAGGATACGTCGTAGTAAGAGCCATCGGAGGTCAGGGAAGGAATTTCTGGGAAGGTTGAGGCGGTCAGAAGAATGCGGATGAATTATAAAGGATGGGGCGGAAAAAACGCGCGGAGTCATTTATGGGTACACAGTGCTGATTTTTTGTTAACGAGTTCTCTCATAGCCGAATTCGGCCGTTAGGGTCTCAGCGCCGGTGGTACTCCTCGCCTCAGTCCGGAATCTCAAATGGCATATCCCAGATTGCAGATTTGATTTGAAATTTGCCATGATTTGCCATCTGAAGTCCCGAAGGGTTTAGAGTAGGACGCCGCCGGATTTAAATTCAAAAGCCCGACTTCGAATGAGGTTGGGGCTTTTTTGCACTTGTCCCGATTGGCGAGGGGTGGTAAATTCTTCATACTATTGGTAGGAAACTTTGGAGGATAACATGGCCTCAAAAGTGAAGCTTACGGTGAGTTTAGATCGGGACCTCGCGGAAACCCTCGACGAGATGAGCCGCACAACCAAAAAGCCCCGGAGCCGTGTGGTGCAGGAGGCCTTGCGTTTGTGGAGGCGGAAGCATGTCGATGACAAGCTTGCGGAGGGATATCGAGCTATGGCGGAAGAGGACCGCGAAACAGCCGAGCGGCATTTGCCGGCCTTTAGGGAAATTCTGAAGTGAAGGGATTAGCGCCACGTAAAGGCGAAGTATGGCTCGTGAATTTCAACCCTGGCCGAGGTAGCGAGCAAAGAGGTACTCGCCCTGCGCTAATTATCCAGAACGATACCGGAAATATTTATGCCTCCACCACGATTGTCGCCGCGATAACGTCTACCATAAAAGAATTCCCTGTGACGGTGGTACTGGCTGCAGGTGAAGGCGGGCTCAAGCAGCGTTCAATGGTTAATTTGGCTCAACTTCTCACCATAGATAAAAGGCGACTTCAGAAACGTCTTGGAAATCTTAGCGAGGCTATGATGGAAAAGGTCAACGAAGCTGTCCGCGTAAGTTTGGACGTGTGAAAGATTGACGGGAAACGAAGTTCCTATCCAGAAAGGGGAATTACTGTGAAAACGTTAACCGCTGTTGGTTGCTCTTGCTCAGTTTGCTTGCATGGCAAGAGGGAATCGCTCAGGTCAAACTGGAACGGCCGGCTCAACGAATGGAACCTGTTCCGTCCGTCCCTGAGGGAACTTTCCCGCTGCGGTGCCGAGGAGGCGCTATGCGCGCCATCGGTTTTCAGCAGTCCGGACAGACTTCCCGCCTTACGGTAGGTTTCAGGAAAGGTTCCAAGCCGGCTTCGCAAGGCTTGAATCCCGGCGAGTGCTCCTGGATGGACCGGGGAATGAGGAATTCGGAACCCGATTCGATCTGCCAAGATGTCACCGACGTCTTTCTGCGACGACGTATAATCGTGACTCCCGGTACACTCCTCCGGATCTTCAGCTCCTTCAGTCTGCCTGGTCGAAGAGCGCACCTTATCTTGAGAGAATTCGGGAGCCTGATTTCAATTTCACAGTGCACGTCAAGAGTGAGGGCAGGTGTCTGGTGGTTCGGTATAAGGAGTCCGGACGCCGCTGGATTTAAAATTTGAAAAGGCACCGACCTCTTTTCGAGATCGGGTTTTTTCAGGTTGACGCCTGTATACTATAGTCATATACCCCCTGGATGTCGGAAATCCTGGAGGGCATTCGGGGATTCGAGTGGGACGAGGAAAACTCGGGGAAGAACGAAAAACAACATGGAGTCACTGATCGCGAGGCGGAGGAGATCTTCTTTAACAAACCTTTGGTCATAGGCCGCAGTTTAAAGGACGAGCCGGAAATGCGGTATGCAGCATTGGGAAAGACATGCGGCAGCAGGCTTCTAGCAGTGGTTTTTACTATCCGTTCGAGGAGGATTCGCGTCATAAGTGCCAGGCCTATGAGCAGAAGGGAAAGGACCCTTTATGAGAAAGAACGTTAAGCGTGGCGGCAAACTCAAGCGAGAGGCGGATGAGAGAGAGTTTTGGAGCACGCACGATACGACCGATCACTTCGACTTTTCGAAGCAGAACCGCGTTGAGATCGAGTTTGACCCGGGGATAGACGCCCCAGTTAAATCCATATCTCTACGTTTGCCGCGTGAGATGCTAAACGAATTAAAGGTCCTCGCCAGCAAAAAAGACATTCCTTACCAGTCGCTCATCAAAGTCTACCTTGCTGAGAAAATAAGAGAGGAACGAAAGGCAGGGTAAAGGATGGAAAAAGATACCCCTGCTCCGGCAGAAATGCGCCGCCGAAGATGCGAAGCGCGCAGCGATTGCGGTTGGTTCCGTGGCTGATCTCACCAAGTCGCTTTCAGATGCCCGTAGCCGATCAGCGCCGATGGTACTATGAGGCTGCCTTATGGGACAGCATTCGCGATGTGGGAATCTCGATTTGCAATCTCAGATTTGAAACCTGAAGGAGAGCTGACGGCAGAGTAGGACGCTCCCGGATTTAACTCGAAAGCCCCAACTGCGAAAGAGGTTGGGGTTTTTGTTTTTGCCGCAGCAGCAACTGGCAGAATTAAAGATCGATAGACGCGACCTCAAAACTTTGCCGGCGCGCAAAACTTTTAAAGCCTCTCTGACATCAACCTGCCATTTTGCAGTCGGATTTTTTTCTTGTCCGTCGCGTGGAAAATTAGTAGGTTTGGGCGACTGAAAAATATTTTGTGCAAATATAAGGATCAATCATGCTTATCGAAGAACAAATCGCGGAGCGACAGCTGCGCGCGAGCAAGGAAGCTTTCAAAATAGAACCGCAGGGTCGAGCCGTGTTCGGCGACTATCAGGTTTTTTCTCCGACGAGCAAGCGTTCGTATCGAGTCGCGCTGCGCGGCGTGGGCCTTTTCGACAATTACTGCGCTTGCCCGGACTACGCGGTCAATACTTTGGGGACGTGCAAACATATCGAGGCGGTGTTATTGCACGCGCGCTCGAGCTTCGGGGGCAAACTTGAGAAGAGCCGCTACCAACGAAAACACAGCACCATCTACTTGGACTACCGGGGGCAACCGCGAGTTCGCATCGTTTCCCCGGCGAATATCTCGGCCGAACTGCTCGCGCTCAGAGAAGAATTCTTCGATGGCGACGGTTTTCTCAAAGCGAATCAGATGGATCGCGTCGCTCAGGCTCTGGCGCGCTTCCGCTCTCTCGATGAAAAGATTGTGATCTACGGCGACGCTCTTGAATGGGTCGATCGCGAGACGGCGGCGGCTGAAGGTCTTGCCTTTGAAGCCCATGAGCTGCGCTTGCTGGAACAGGGCAAACTGCCGCTAAATAATCTCCTCAAAGTTCCATTGTATCCATTTCAAATGCGCGGCGTTCTATTCGCCGCTTCGCGGGGAAGGACTATTCTCGCCGACGATATGGGGCTTGGGAAAACGATCCAGGCCATTGGTACTGCGGAGATGTTGGCCCGCCGCCGCGGTATCAGCCGCGTGCTGGTGATTTGTCCGGCATCGGTGAAGCATCAGTGGCTGACCGAGATTGAGCGCTTCAGCGACCGCAGCGCTGTCGTGATCGACGGGTCGCCGGCGCAACGCCGCGCGCTCTACAACTCGGCGGCCTTCTTCAAGATCGTGAATTATGAGCTGGTGCGCCGCGATCTCGAAGATGTGTCGGCTTTATTGCCTGATCTGATCGTTTTGGACGAGGCCCAGCGGATTCGCAACTGGGAAACCGCCACGGCGCGAACGATTAAGTCCTTGCGCAGCCGCTACGCGCTGGTTCTTACCGGGACGCCGTTGGAAAATAAACTGGAAGAACTCTATTCCGTGGTTCAGTTTGTCGATGGCCGACGGCTCGGGCCGGCATTTCGTTTTCTGAGCGAGCACCGGCAAATCAATGAGAACGGGAAACTCATCGGCTACCGCAATCTAGATCAAGTGCGGGAAAAGCTGGCGCCCATCCTATTACGCCGGCGCCGTGACCAGGTGCTGAAAGATTTGCCGCTGCGCACCGATAAGATTGTTCGCGTTTCCATGAGCCCCGAGCAATCCGAGTACTATGGTGATCAGCAGAGAATCGTGGCGGCGCTGGTGCGCAAATTGGAGCGCCAGGGATGGTTGTCACCCGTGGATCAGCAGCGCATGCTCTGCGCGATCCAGAACATGCGCATGCTCTGCGACTCAACTTTTCTTTTTGACAAGGAAACTGAGGTTTCGCCCAAATTGGACGAGTTGCGCGAAATCCTCCGTGAGCTGGTCGTCGAAGAAGAGCGCAAAGTAGTGATCTTTAGCGAGTGGGAAAAAATGATTCTCCAGGTTGGCGCGCTGCTTGATAAGATGAAAATCGGCTACATATCTCTTCACGGCGGTATCCCCACGCGGCGGCGCGGCCAGCTGATTGCTAGATTTCGCGACCAAGCTGATCTAAAGGTGTTTCTATCCACCGACGCCGGCGGCGTGGGAATCAATCTTCAGGCGGCCTCCGCTGTAATCAATATCGAGCCGCCCTGGAACCCGGCGCGTCTCGAACAGCGCATCGCGCGGGTTCACCGCATGGGACAGGTTAGGCCCGTTCTCGCGATTCATTTGCTGACGGAAAACAGCATCGAAGAGCGCGTTTGGGACACGATTAGGCTCAAGAAGGAACTATTCCGGGATCTCTTTGACGGCGATGGCTCGGAGGTTAGCTTCGAAAAACTTGGCCGACGAAGCATGATGGACGCTTTGAAGGAAATGGTCCCGGAAACAGCGGCGCCGGCGACTGGGCCGGAGACTCAAAAGACGGACAGCAAACTAAACGGCCATGATGGACGAGAGCCATCAGCGAAGCCGGTGGCCGATGGCACTAACGGCGCCGGTCATGCACTGGGAATGTTTTTGGAAGCAGGGTTAAAGTTTCTCGAAAGTCTATCCTCCACCGGCAGCGGTAAATTCAGAGAGCCCAGCTCTGGCGGCAGTGAACTCGGACAGCTTGCTCGAACTATCGAAGCGGCTATTTCACCGCTCATCAAAAAAGACTCTTCAAGCGACAATGTGGCTCTCCATATTCCGCTGCCTTTATCATTAACCTCTGAACGAATCGCACAGACGATCACGGCCGCTCTCTCTCGTTTGATGGCGGGATGAGGAATCCTGGTATATTTACTCGTCATATGACTTTTAGCCCGTGATGGGGGTGAACGCGGAATGGACATTGCCAAATCCAAAGCGCAACTGAAAACGGAACTAAAGCAAGTTTTTCGGGCGATGAACTTTGTGAGCAAACATCTCAACGCGCGGCATTCTCCAAAGGCGACGCAACATTCGTATTTCGACGTTTATCAAAGCCTTGGCCTTGCATGGGATTTCTTGGGTTTACAGTGTCGGCATTGGGACGGCTTCAAACGTAATAGGGAAGGAAAGAACTTTGCCGCATATGCGGCAAGGTCAAGGATGTTCGAGAGCGCCTGTACCTGGTTCCCATCGATGCACCAAAGAAACTCGGTGCGCGTGTTATACCGAATTCAAAGCAAATGTTTGCCGCCAAGAAAAAGGCTCAACTAGTTACGGACACATTGTGTTCCACGGGGCGGCTTTGACGGTTGACGTTCACAACGCCTACAAATCTACGCTTTTCAGCAAGGTACATAAAATCAACATCGCCGCAACTCGAATGGTTACATTACGGGAGAGCGGCATCAAATGTAGTATCGATGAGCACGTTATTGACTTGAAGATGGAAGAGCGGCGAAGGGACAAAGATAGAAGGCCTTGGTATGGAGGTTTCCCTGCGGAATTAAGTAGGAAAAGGTTGAAACGATTTCCGGTGATATTTCGTTTTGACGGCAACTACAAATTTCTGGGGATAACCATCATTCGGCCGATCCAAAAATAATGAGGTTAGGAAGCCCGAAAGAGAAATACCATGCTCGTTGAACTTGATTATCCCGTTCCTCGTTCGGTTGAATTTGAGGCAGCGAAGACGTTGCTTCTGATCATCGATATGGAGAACGAAAACGCGCATCCGGACGGAGCGCTTTACATCGGCGAGTCGGTCAGCAAAATTATTCCGAAGATTGCAGGGCTGCGGGCGCGGGTACGGCAGGCGGGAGGCCGCGTCGCTCACACCCAGTCCGTTCGTTCGCCCGATGCCCTTGAATTCATCGTCTTCAAAAATACCGTTCGCAAACTCAAAGGTACGTGGGGATCAGAGCTCATTGACGAGTTAAAGCCGGCTGCGGACGAGCCTCTGATCGTAAAACATACGCACGATTGTTTCTATCAGACGGAATTGGATAGCCTCCTGAAACAGATGAACCTGCGCCCGGGCGAAGGGAGGGTGATTGTGACCGGCATCTCCACGCGAAACTGTGTCCAGAGCGCGGTCATGGGCTTCAGCGTGCGCGATTACCACGTCTACGTTCCGATGGACTGCACCACGCATAACGATGAAAATCAGGTGTTGCAGGCTTTCTCCCTGTTTACGAGCTTCGGTTACAAGCATAATGTGACGATGACGCGCTCTGATATGATCACACTCACGCCGTAGCTTCTGATCACATGACTTGGCCGCGAGCCAATTCTTCCACCGGAGACTTCGATGACGCAGAAAAAACTTACCGGCAAAATTGGTCCCGAACGGATTCGCTTGATGGAGACGCCGCGGCCCCCACAAGGCATCATCGAAGGCTTTCGCGCGCTGGGCGATGCCAGCGGCATAGTTTCGGACGTGATGGACGAGCTGGGCATTACCGGCGTTGTCGGCGCATCCGTGCTGAAGCCGACGATCGCGGGTTCGTGCATCGTCGGGCCGGCTCTCACCGTTCGCAACATTGTTCAACGTGAGCATGTCTATGAGGCGGCGCGTCGGCGCGTGAATAGAATGGCCGAATTCGAAGCGCACAATCTAGCCCGTCCAGGCGATGTCGTTGTCATCGATGGGGTGGCGGGAATCTCCAACATGGGCGGCATCTCGGCGCAAACCGGTAAGCGCCAGGGCGAAGCAGGCGCGGTAGTCTTCGGCGGCGTGCGCGATGTCGGCCATTCGCGCAGAGTCGCCTACCCGGTGTGGGCCTCGGAGTTTACTCCCGTTACCGGCAAATGGCGTATCGAGACCGTCGAGATCAATGGCGAGATCGTGGTTGCCGGTATTCGCGTCGCGCCCGGAGATATCGTGCTCGCCGACGACACCGGCGCGTGTTTCATTCCACGCGCCAGAGCCGCCGAAGTGTTGGAGTTGGCGAAGCAAAAACTCGCCGCCGAAGAAGCCAAATGCAAAGCGATCGACAACGGTGTTCCGGTTGCCGATCTTCCTGCCTAGACGCTTAGAGCCGAATTGCGCTCAGGACGGCCGGAGCAGAAATAAATAACGGCAGCCAGCTCGCTGCATTGTAAAAGATTCGGCGGTCAGATAACCGCCAACCTAATCGTCGAGTCTAAAACCGAGCTTAATCGTCACCTGCCAATAGTCGATTGTATTATTGGCGATGTAGCCGCGCGTATCGACCACCTGGAACCAATGAATATTATGAAGTGTCTTGCCGGCTTTTGTGATGGCGTTTTGCACGGCTTCTTCGACGCTTTTTTGGGACGAACCCGTCAGTTCAACTTGCTTGTAAATATGATCGCTCACTGCACCTCCCATAGGGCGGCTTTTACTTGCTCCCAAAATATAGCCGATGCAATAACGATACCTAGCTGAGTGTGTCGTAAGTTCGTGAAGTCGAGATTGTTGAGATTGTCGCTTTTTCGAGACAAGCGTAGAAGTTTATCAGCCGATCGTCTTTCGGCTGAATAGATAGCAGGACTATGGTTTCGGCACTGTGCAACTCGCGGCCTATCGTCAAACCACTCGGGCCGGCGCCTCCCGATTCAGTTTGACAATTTCGTGTTTAGAATTTTAGGTTCGTTTCGGATTTCGAAATTCGAATTTTGAAACTAATACGTTTACGCTCAAGCATCAAAGCGGAACAGGCTTCATCGAACCGACCAAACTGCAAAAACAGCAGCTTATACGCGGCCCAATGTCGCAGCTTCTCAGGATGCCGTCGGGTTCATCACCAGCACAGCGGCACCCTGAATTTGGCTCGCACGCAAGCGGGTCAATGCTTCGTTCGCTTCCTCCAGAGAAAATATTTGAACCGCGGTGCGTACGGGGACACGCGGGGCGAGAGCCATGAACTCGTCGCCGTCGCGGCGAGTGAGGTTGGCGACGGAGCAGATCGAGCGCTCTTCCCATAGGATGGAGTAAGGAAAGGATGGAATGTCGCTCATGTGGATGCCGGCGCAAACGACGATGCCGCCTTTCCTGACGGCTTGGAGCGTTTGTGGGACGAGCGCGCCGACCGGCGCGAAGATAATCGCGGCGTCGAGTTCTGCCGGCGGCATTTCGTTCGAATCGCCGGCCCAGACCGCGCCGAGATTGAGAGCGAATTCCTTCGCTACTTCGTCAGCGGGCCGGGTGAAGGCGTAAATCTCACGCTGCTGGTATCTTGCCACTTGCGTTACGATGTGAGCGGCGGCGCCGAAGCCGTAGATGCCAAGCCGCTTGCCGCTGCCCGCTTTAAGCAAGCTACGGTAACCGATCAGTCCGGCGCATAGGAGCGGCGCCGCTTCCGTGTCGCTGTACGAACCCGGAATTGGGAAACAAAAGCGTTGGTCGGCCACGGTGTATTCCGCGTAACCGCCGTCGAGCGTGTAGCCGGTGAATTTCGCTCGATCGCAGAGGTTTTCCTGGCCGTTCCGGCAGTAGGAACATTGGCCGCAGGTCCATCCCAACCAAGGTACGCCGACGCGGTCACTAACTTTAAAGCGATTTACTCCTTCGCCCACGTGCGCCACTTTGCCGACGATCTCGTGACCGGGAATAAGCGGTAGCTTAGGCTGGGTCAGTTCACCGTCGACGACATGTAAGTCCGTGCGGCAAACCGCGCACGTGTGCACGCTTAGTAACACCTGCCCTGGCCCAGGCGTGGGGACGGCGAGCTGCGTCAGGCGCAGTGGTTTGCCGGCCTTTTCAAGCAGCATGGCGCGCATGACTTGTTACCTGTTTTAGAGGCGCGAGTGAGAAAACAGCGGCCGAGGAATAATATCGAGAAACTCTTTAGTCTAAATCGATGTCTTTGAGCGGTTTGGTGATGGGCTCTTCTTTGGCCTTCTTGAACAGCTCCTGGAATTTCGCTTCGAGAACTTTCGATTTATTTTTTTCCGCTTCGGCGATTTTTTGATATTTCTCATCGCGGCGCGTGGCCTCTTCCTTGACCAGTTTTACCGCGTCTTTCAATTGTACCGCCATCTGCGGTTTTGGTGGAACCTTGTGATCGAGGACGGCGGCGAGCACCGGATCGATGGTTAGAGTCGCATCACAGCAGGGACAGCTGACTTTTATAGTGGACGGCTCTTTCTCTGACATGATTACTTCTCCAGTTTGCTATCAGCGGTCGAACCCAAACCGCATTCATTTTGCTATTTTAGATTTACGATTCTAGATTAACAATCCAAAATCCAAAATCTGAAATAAATCTCACCCGCGTAGCTCGATCTGTTCTCCATCCGGGCCGGCGAAGACGACCCGGCGCCAGCCGTTTTCGCGCGGCTCGCGGGCCGCCGTGTCATGCGGCGCGCGCACCAATTTAACGCCGTCTTTTTGCAGTTGACTGACGGTATTGTCGAAAGTGTCGGTTTCAAGGCAAAAATGGAATCCCGACATGGCGCCATCGGAATGGTGCGTCAGTTCGAGTACAGTGTCACCTAGTCTCAGATAGGCGATCTGGGCGCCGCTGCCCGCCGCATGCTGGAAATAATGCTTAAATCCGAAGTGCCGTTGATAGAACTGCACCGAACGGTCAAGGTCGGCGACATGGATTGCCACATGATCGATACGCTTGAACATACTTTTACCCCAGCTCAGCCTATTAGATTGCCAAAAATTCTGATTGCAGGCTGCTCAAAAGATCTCAGAGGCGAGGCGCTCTTGTTATCGTGAACGTGCCCGTGAAACGTGACATCCAGCCGACCACGATCACGCGCCACGAACACGAAATCTAGCGAGGCGACGCAACGAAGCCTATGAGTCTTTTTCAGCAGCCTACTAGAGGATAGGCTTTTAAGCGGTTATTTTGCAAGCTCGCTGGCGAGTGTGAAAATTTTCGCCGGAGCGCTAAAATAACGCGCAGGATCTAACCGCATGCCCATTTTTCGACTTGTCGACGACATGGTTTTTCCACCGCCGGATTACGCCGATCCGAGCGGATTGATCGCCGTCGGCGGCGATCTGTCGAGCGAGCGGCTGTTGGAAGCCTACCGCGTCGGTATTTTTCCATGGTATTCCGAAGACCAGCCGATTCTCTGGTGGTCGCCCGATCCGCGTTTCGTTCTCGAGCTCGAACAATTCAAAGTCTCGCGTAGCCTGAGCAAAACACTGCGCCGGCGCGTTTTTCACGTCACTTTTGATCGCGTGTTCGACGACGTGATCGCGGCGTGCGCGGCCGTGCCGCGGGAGGGCCAGAGCGGGACATGGATTACGCCGGAAATGCAGGAGGCCTATATCAAATTACACGGTCTGGGTTTTGCCCACTCGGTTGAGGCCTGGTTCGAGGGAAAACTAGTAGGCGGACTCTACGGCGTCTCTCTGGGAAAAGCTTTCTTCGGCGAGTCGATGTTTCACCGTAAGCCCGACGCATCGAAAGTGGCGCTGGCGATCCTCGTGGAAAAGTTAAAAAAATGGCGGTTTCACTTTATCGACTCGCAGATGACCACCGAGCATATGAACCGTCTCGGCGCCGAAGAAATTCCACGGCGGATTTTTTTGAAAAGATTGCAATCGGCGCTGCGCCATTCGACCAAGCGCGGCAAATGGCATGTCGAAGACTGAACCGGCCGTGCGCTGCCGCATGCTTCAGCCGGCGTTTTCGGACGGCGCTTGCTCAATCGCTTGAACCAATGCAGCGAGCGACTTTTCGGAAGGAAATTCGATAACCAGCAACGCCAAACTCAAGGTAGAAAGCAGGTATAGATCGGAGACAAAGCGCCCGAGAATCGCCAAGACAAAGCCGTATACCGCGATGGCTTCGATGATCGCGAATAACACCACTTTGCGCGTGACGTAGGTCGAGACGACGTAAGCGGCGCGTTCTTCGGCGGTGCCGCTAAACTCCTCCAGGGCGCGAAAAAGCTTGGATGAGCGCGCGTTGCGAAGGATCGATTCGGGCGACATATGTCGCTTGCGCCAGTAGGCGTAGTAGCCGAGATCGACGACCGTGAGCAGCCAAAGCACGATTCTGGCGATGTGGGCCACCGAGCGATTGGCACCGATGTTGGGATTCTCCAGGACGTGGCGCGCGATCACGATGTAAATTGGGATAAAGATGACAAAACAGCTCCACAAGATCACGGCGGCGCCGCGCTGATCGAGCAATATTTTGCGAAACTCGGATCGAATCATCACGCCTCCCCGCCTCCGATAACTATCACACCGGAGGCTGCTATGTCTTGCGCTGTGGAAAAAATCAGCGAACGCGCGAACTCCTTGTCGCACCCCGTGTGCGGTGATATACGGCACGATGTAATCATTCAATGAGGAGGCCGACATGGCTGAGTTCGATATTGTGATTCACGGCGGCAGACTGATCGACGGCACGGGCAATCCGTGGTTCTACGGCGACGTGGCGATCAAAGACGGCAAGATTGCGAGCGTCGGCAAAATCAATCCCGAGGCGGGAACGCGCGCGATTTCGGCGAAGGGTTATGTCGTCACGCCCGGCTATATCGACATGCACACGCACAGCGATCAGCCGATTGTCAATGACGGCACCGCCGAGAGCAAAGTACGCCAAGGCGTGACGCTGGACATCATCGGCGAAAGCCAGACCGTGGCGCCGCTCGAAGGAGCGATTTTAGAGGAATACCGGGCCGAGCATCGCAAGCGCAACGGCATCGAAACCGATTGGACGACTTTTACCGGCTACTTCAATACCGTGATGCGTGGCGGCACTTCGATCAACGTCGCCTCGGGTGTTTCGCCGCAACAAGTCAAGCGCGTCGTGTGCGGCTTTGAAGAACGGCCGGCCAATGCCGTCGAGCAGGAAAAGATGAACCGGCTGGTCGCGCAAGCGATGGAAGAGGGCGCGCTCGGTCTCACCGCGGCGTGGCACGCCAAGGGGCCGGAGAATCCCGGTGAAGTCGTCGAGATGGCCAAAGTCGCTAAGCGCTACGGTGGTTACTATGGCGTGCACGTCGGCAGCGAAGGCTTCGACATGATGGAAGAGCTGGCCAAGATGCTCCGCGTCGCTCGCGAGTCGCAGATCCCAGTTCACGTTTATCATCTCAAAATGCGCGCCAAGGCCAACTGGGGACGCATTCGCCAAGTGATCGAGCAGCTTGAGGAAGCGCGCCGCGACGGCTTGGACATCACGGCCAATCAATACCCGTACACCGCCATGCAGCATCCTTGGCGCCGCCTGTTTCCGCGCTGGGTCCAGGACGGGCCCGTGAACGAGACGATTTCGCAATTTAAGAGCCCCGCTTTCCGCGAGCGCGTGATTAACGGCAAGGAATTCAATCAGTACGTCGACGAGCACGGCGGCTGGGAAGGCATCGTCGCGGCACGCTTGGATGCCGAGGCACTGAAGAAGTTCGAAGGGATGACGATCGCTGAGATCGCCAAGATCCGCGAGCAAGATCCGATCAGCACTTGTTTCGATTTGATCTATGAAGAGGGCGCGTTCATTCACGGCGTTCATCACACGATGAATGAAGACGACGTGAAAGCAGTCATGCGCGTGCCGTGGGTTTCCATCGGCTCGGATGGCAGCGCACTCAACCAAAAATATCCGGGCAAGCCGCACCCGCGCAGCTTCGGCACCAATCCGCGCGTGCTCGGCAAGTACACCCGCCAAGAAAAAGTTCTCACGCTGGAAGATGCCGTGCGCAAGATGACCTCCATGCCGGCGCGGGTGCTTCGTCTCAAAGATCGCGGTTTACTGCGCGAAGGTTTTTGGGGCGACGTCGTCGTCGTTGATCCCGATCGGGTAGCGGACACCGCGACGTATGACAATCCGAAGCAGTATCCCAAGGGGATCGATTACGTGCTGGTCAACGGGGCGGTCGTGATCGACAACGGCCATCATACCGGAACGCGACCGGGGAAGGTTGTGTATGGGCCGGGATACTCAAGAAAGTAAAAAGTAAAAAAGGAAAAGAAGCAGGGGTTCACTCACGTTATACGTCGCCGAAGCGACAGTAAGTCGGTCTCCGTACGCATTGGGCGATGGTCCGAGAAGCTGTCAGATTTCGGAGCGCGCGAGACGCATGCCGGCAAGATTACGATGTTCTTATTCTAACTCGCTTAATAAACTCGTCAAAGCCGTGCGAATTTTCGCTGTAGCAGCGGACGATCGGATGTAGTAGGTTCTTGCCTGCGGCGGGATTATTCGCCATGATCAAGCGAATCACGGCGTTTTAAAGCGCGAGTGATCAAAGTCTGCCACATCAGGCAAACCAGGGAGAACATCATGATCGAGAGAGCTAAACGTTGGTTCGTTATCGCGCTTGCAGTCACGCTGACCGTGGGCTACGTGGGCGTGACGCAAGCGCAGGATTTTAAAGATAAGACGCTAACTTTTATCGTCGGTTATTCGGCCGGCGGCACGTACGATCAATACACACGGATGATCGCGCGTCACATCGGCAAGCATCTGCCCGGCAATCCGGCCAGGATCGTCGAAAATATGCCCGGCGCCGGCGGGATTATCGCGGCCAATCATCTTTACAACCGCGTAAAGCCCGATGGGCTGACCGTCGCGGCGTGGGCCTCGCCGCTGATCCTGCAACACGTCATGGGCAACGAAGCGACGAAATTCGACGGGCGCAAAGTCGGTTGGCTCGGCATCCCCGGCCCTTACGATACCGCTTGTCACTTCAACCAGCAGAGCGGTATCAAATCGGTCGAAGATTGGTTTGCCTCCAAACGACCGCTGAAGATCGCCTCCATCGGACCGGGCACTAGCCTCTCCGATGTTCCAAAGCTGCTCAAGGCCGCTCTCAATCTCCCTTTGGAAATGGTCGAAGGTTACAAAGGCGGAGCCGAAGCGCGGCTCGCGGTGGAAAACGGCGAAGTCGACGGGTTATGCGCCTCGTGGCAGGCGACAAAAGTCACCTGGCGCAGTCAGATGGATGCGGGAAAGATTCGCGTCGTGCTGCAAGCGACGTTCAAATCTCATCCCGAATTGAAAAAGGTTCCGTTGGCAATCAACTTCGCCAAGACCGACGAGGCGCGCACTTTGCTGCGTGTCGCCGACAACGTTCACGTCTACCAGTTTCCTTATTCCGTCGCGCCGGGCACGCCGCCGGATCGGCTGCAAGCGCTGCAGCAGGCATTTGTCAAAACACTTCGCGATCCCGAACTCGTCGCCGAGGCGAACAAAGCCAAGCTCGAAGTGGATCCGATCGATGGACCGACGACGGCGAAGACCTTCGCCGGGCTCTATGAGCTGCCACCTTCGCTGATTGCCAAGCTGAAAGAACTGCTCATACCAAAGCGCTAGACCAGCAATCCCCGGTTCATCCATCACGGCGCTAAGCCGGGATGATCTGCAGGGCGACCAGCCGTTCGCCCCTGCGCGTGAACCGGCAAGCGCAAGGCGCGGGCGGCGAGCGGCAACCAGGATATCCGCGATGAAAAAAATCGTCGTCACCGGCGGCAGCGGCAGATTGGGACAGTTCGTCATACGCGATCTGCTCGCGCATGGCTATCAGGTTCTTAGCCTCGACAGAGTGCCGCCGCGGGAAAAATTGTGTCCGAGCTGGCTCGCCGACTTGCGCCAATTGGGCGATCTCTTCGAGGCGCTCAAAGGCGGCGCCTATGGCATCGTTCATCTGGGCGCCTACCAGGCGCCCAACCTCGCCCCGGATGCTGAAACCGTCAGCAATAACGTGTCATCGACTTATAACGCGCTGCGCGCCGCGGCCGATTCCAACGTGAAGCACGTCGTAATCGCATCGAGCACAGCGGCGTTCGGATTCATTTACGCAAAAAATCTGTGGGCGCCCGAGTATTTGCCGCTCGACGAAAGTCATCCGTCGAAGCCGCAGGATTCCTACGGCCTCTCCAAAGTGCTCGGCGAGCAGATCGCCGATTCGATCGTTTCGGTTCATAAAGAGATGACGGTCAGCAGTCTGCGCTTTCCCGGGGTCAATTTCGATCTCTCTTACGAAAGTTTTCGCGAGCGCTGGCGCAATCCGCCATCGCGCGCGAGCGGCTTTTGGACGTACATCGACGCGCGCGACGCGGCGATGACTTGCCGCCTGGCGCTGGAGGCAAAGTTCCAAGGCCACGAAGTTTTCGTTGCTTCAGCGGCGAAGAACTGCATGATCCAACCGACGCTGGAGTTGGTAAAAAAGTATCTGCCCAGAGGAGCGAAGATTCGCAAAACTTCCGGTACGCATTGGAGCTGCGTCGATTCCGCCAAGGCGCGCCGCATGCTCGGATTCAATCCGCAGCATCTTTGGCAAGTTTATCTGAAGGAGGGAAAGGCGCTGCGCACCTAAGTGGCATATACACCTTTGCGCTGCCACCCTGTCATGCGCGCGGCGGCGTCAACCGAGTTAGCAAAGCTAACAAAGCCTGATCTCGTAAGAGATCAGGCTTTGTTGTTTCTGCTTGACGCCAAGGCGTCAGTTCAACTAGCTTTGGACGAGTTTTTTGGCGAGGCGTTTAATGTCTCGCTCGGGGAGGGTTAAAATCCCTCGCCCTTCGATCGTACTCAGGCGAAGTGTAAGTTCGTCATGCCGGTCCTTCGATGCACTCAGAGTTTGTGAATAAATCGATTTCAGGCCGTTTTGAGCAAATTTCACGGCAATGAAATCAGCTAGTTGCCGTCGGTGGTTTCTGTGATTTTCAATTAATTCACAAACTCTCAGGATAAACTCCGGCCGGCATCCAGGTTCGTTTTCGGTTCAAGTTTAAAAACCGCCTGGATTCCGGCTTCCGCCGGAACGACGGGATTAAGAGTCGACTTCCAGTCGACAAATTCAGAACCCCTCGGGTTTGGACCTGAGGGTCGTTCAGTTCTCCGCAGCTTGCTGTCTGGTGTTCATTTTTGCTTTTTACTTGTTTTCTCCCCATATTTCCCGTGCCGTTCTGACCACCAACTCCAGTTTCCGGCGCTGGGCTTCAGGCGAAATATTGTTGCCGATGATGGAAGAAGCGAAGCCGCACTGCGGGCTTATTCCCAATCGCTCCAGCGGAATGTGGCGGCCGGCGTCCATGGCCCGCTGTATGAGTGATTCCAGAGACTCGAGGTCGGGGTTCTTTGTTGAAATCAAGCCGAGAACGATGAACTTATCGTCCGGCACGTCTTTCAACGGCGCAAAGGAGCCTGAGCGCTCATCGTCGTATTCCAACAGCAAGCGCTGGAACTTTAGCTTGCCGAACAGTTGGCGGCTGACCGCTTCATAGCCGCCTTGGGACAACCACCGGCCGCCTTGGTTGCCGCGTCAGATGTGAAACCCGAACGTCACCTCGGCGAACCCGTCCACCACTGCGTTGTCCAGCTCGACGCCCAAGGAGAGCCACCGGCTAAGGCTCCAGCCGAGCCTTTCGTAAAAAACTCGCGTGCGCGGATCGAGCAGCAAGCCGTAATGGGGCGCGTCGATTTGAATGTAAGTGGCGCCGCGGCGGACAAGCTCGATAACTTCGTCGCGCAGGATGGCGACGATGTCGGATAGGAACGTATCGAGGGTCGGATAGGCGTGGCGGGAATATCGCGGCGACCAGAAATTGGCCCACAAACCAGGGCTGGGAAGCGTGACTTTCGCTATCCGGTTGGTCTTTGCCGTGACGTAGGAGAATTCATCGGCCGAGAGATAGCGAAGACGCTTTAACTTTTCGACCACGCCTAACCGGCGTGGCCGGCGTTTACGATGCACGCCCCGTTGGTCGCGCCAATCGCCCCAAAGAAACGCGTCAAGATCGAATTCACCGAAGCCGCTGACGGCGGCGGTCATCTGGCTTTGAAACGATTGCCGGCGCATCTCGCCATCGGTGACTATTTCCAAGCCAGCATTTTCCTGCAAGGCGATCGCCGCATCGACGGCGCGATTTTCGATCGCCGCGCATCGGGATGCACTGAGGCGACCGGCGGCGAGGCCCTTCTGCGCCGCCAGTAACTCCGGCGGACGAAGCAGGCTTCCGACGACGTCGGTATGAGCCTGAATCATGATCGATACTCAGTTAAATATATCTTTTTGCTTTTTTGCTTCTTAGTTTTTTGGCTTGTTCAAGACATAGGGCTTCAGAGAATTTGCCATCACGCCGGCAACCTTGAAAGGCGACAATTGGGCCGCCGTTTTGCCGCCGCAAAAAGAGATTGTCTAAACAGCTTCGAACCGGAGTGGCAATGGGTCTCGCATACAATGAAGAGTCTGTCCTGGGAAATATGTATCCGCAGACCGCGGAATTTCCGCACAGTTTGTCAATGAAAACTTAGCCTGTCCCCTCGACTAGACAGACGGCATTCATCTTCATGGTGAAAGAGGCAACTTTCGCAGATACTGGCGCCGCAACAATCACAGTTAAATTCATCGCCGTGGCGAATCCCGTTCCTGCATTCACCGCATTCTATGGCTCCATTGACGAGTTGAAACATCAAACCTTCCGTTTCAGAGCTGCCCGAAAGCGCTATAATGAACAACCTCACAGCAATCTGTGGGGTATCAGGAGGTCCTCGGCTGATTTCCCCAGGTTGTCACCCCCGAATGCTTTAATCGGGGGGTCCGCCCTAACTTGCTTGGATACCCGCCAAAAGCATGCGGGAGGTAACGGACTCTGACAACCACCGCGCAAGAAGCTACGGGGAATTCACCTCACAGAGATTAAGAAATTTTATGCCAACGGACAAATGCGGCTTAGC
The DNA here is from genome assembly GCA_050735675.1 of Binatia bacterium. Lineage (GTDB taxonomy): Bacteria > Desulfobacterota > Binatia > UBA9968 > UBA9968 > DP-20. The sequence continues at coordinate 23,000 of JBOHVN010000061.1, forward strand.
ACGGTTTCACTAAGCCGAGCAATTGAAAAGAGCGATCCGCGAAACTTTCTTCCGCACCTTTTAGCGCCGCGCTATAGATCGGCTGCAGCGAAATTCCAACGCGGCGAAAACTGTGACTCCGAACAAGTGCAACGCCATGCGCTCCGACTCGCGCTTCAGCAGGTTGTGCGGTGGGATACAGCGCACGGGACAGCACTAAGGCGATTTATTGTGCTACAACGGTTCGAACGGAGCACGGCGATGAACAGCTTGAACGACTGGAACGGGCAGTAGTATTGATAAGCGCAGCAGTTGAGCGTTTAGAACGGGTCTCGGTATCTACATAATGCGCATCATCGTGCACGTCGACATGGACGCGTTCTACGCCGCGGTCGAGGAACGATTCAATCCAGCCCTGCGAGATCTTCCGGTCGTCGTGGGAGCTGACCCAAAGGGAGGCAAAGGCAGAGGCGTAGTCACCACGGCCAACTATAACGCCCGCGAGTTTGGCATTCGCTCCGCTCTGCCGATCTCGCGCGCGTGGCGCCTTGCCGACACCGCGCGCAGACGAGGCGCACCGGCAACGGTTTTCATTCAGCCGAACATGCCGATATATCGAGAAGTTTCCGGGCGCATCATGCAGATCTTGCAGCGCTTCTCCGACTCCTTCGAGGAAGCGAGCATTGACGAAGCCTATCTCGACGTCTCGTCACTGGAAAGTTTCGCCGCCGCGGCAGACCAGATGACCCGGCTCAAAGTCGCGATCCGCGAGCGGGAAGGACTCGGCTGCTCGGTAGGTATCGGCCCAAACAAGCTGATCGCCAAGATCGCCTCGGGGCATCAAAAGCCGAATGGGTTGACGATTATCGCGCCGGAGATGGTTGAAGATTTCCTCCATCCGCTTCCCATTCGGGTCATTCCTGGAATTGGGCCGAAGAGCGAGCGTTTTCTCCACGAACGGAATCTCTATACCGTTACAGACCTCCACCAGATTCCCGAACCCACTCTCGTAAAGTGGTTTGGCAGATCGGGTCAGCGGCTGTTCGAGAAAGTTCGCGGCATCGATGATTCTGAAGTGTCCAACGAGTGGACGCGGAAATCGCTCGGCGAACAGGAGACCTTCGAGGAAGATACGCGCAGCCGATCAACCGTCACGGCGCGCCTTGATCTTATGGCGGAACGGATTTTGGCGAAGCTACGGGCAAAGGGTTTCAAGGGCTTTCGCACGGTGACGGTGACCGTTCGCTTCGCCGATTTTCAGACCAGCAACCGCTCGCGCAGCGTCAAAGACGGCATCCGGATCAGCGATGAGAATCATCATGCCCTGGGCCGGCTCAAAGAAGAAGCATGGTCGCTGATCCGGCCTTTTTTCGACGCGCGGGAGAATCCGCGCGGAAAGGCATTTCGCCTGATCGGATTGCGCGTCGAAAAACTCTTCTGATCACGATCATTGAAAGGCATGTTGGGGATCGCGGCTCGCACGCGGTTCATCGGAGGCCGAACGACGGCAAGCCGCCGAAAACAAGATTAGCCTAAAGTGAGCTTTGACGCCGCACAGCGAGCAAGACTTGTGAGACACCTGACAACGTGACGCCATGCTTCTCGAACCGGCTAAAGATATCAAAATCGGCACGTCGGGGTATTCGTACCCGGGCACTCCGCCAAAAGGCTGGTACGGCGCATTCTATCCAGAAAAAAAGACCAAACAATTCGACGAGCTTAAATACTACTCGCAGGTTTTCAATACCTGCGAGATTAATAACACGTTCTACCGGCCGCCCTCTGCGGCGGTCGCCAAAGGATGGGCAGACAAAACACCGGCCGACTTTATGTTTGCCGTAAAGCTCTGGCAGAAGTTCACGCATCAGGTGAGAATCAGCCGAAAGCAATCCGACGAACAGTGGGAGCCAGCGACCCAAAAGGACTTCGATGACTTTCGGGCTGGTATTCTACCTTTGGCTGAAGCGGGAAAGCTGGGTGTATTGCTGCTGCAGTATCCAAGCGGATTTCACTGCTCACCCGAAAATATGGAAAAGATCGAGAACACTCTCAGGTGGTTTTACGACTATCCGAAAGTGGTCGAGCTGCGTCACAAGAGCTGGAACGAGCAAAGCGCTGAGGTGAAGGCGCTGTTTTTGGAGAATAGGGCAGGTGGGGTGCTGATCGATGAACCCAAGTTTGCCACTTCGATCCGTCAGGAGCTCGAAGTCATTGGCGACATTTTTTACTTTCGCGCTCATGGCCGCAACGCGAAAGCGTGGTGGAATCCGCAAGAGTCATGGCAACGCTATGACTACCTGTACTCTCGCGCGGAAGTCCAGCGGCATGCCGAAAAAATCACAACTGCCGCAAGCACGCCGGGCGTGAAGAAGGCATTCGCGTTCTACAACAATCACGCCCGGGCTAACGCTCCAGCGAACGCGATTATGCTGTCTCAGGAATTGGGCGTCAGGCTAAAAGCGATGCCTCCGGAGGTGATGGTAACAAAGTTTCCCGAACTGGTGCAGGGCATGGCTCGATAGCGCGCGGGTCTATTCCCACTAATCCAATAATCCATCACTCCAATACTCCAACTCGAATTTCGCCAGGATTATCACGCTTGCCGGCGAAACGTTTGGAGAATTGCGAAACCTGGACTTCACCGTTCGAGTCTGTCTGAACCTTGAATCTTCGAACGAGATCCGGCTCTAAACGACTGGAGCGAAGCGCAGCGGTGGAACGTTTGGAACGACTGGAACCGGCTTCTGTTTTCTATATAATTTTGTTCGAATTAAGAATAAAAGAAAGAAACCGCATGGCTTTGCTGAAGATCGCCACCTGGAACGTCAACGGCATCCGCGCGCGCGAGGCCCAGGTTCTCGAATGGGTCGAGCGCGAGCGGCCGGACGTGATCTGCCTGCAGGAGCTCAAATCGACTGTGGCGCAGGTGCCGGCCGCGCTCTGCGAGCTGCAGGGATATCGCTGTTACTGGCACGGCGCGCGCGCCTACTCGGGCGTGGGGCTGCACATCCGGCGCGACGCATTCGCGGCCGAGCCGCTCTTTTGCCATCCCAAGTTCGATTTCGAAACTCGGATCGTGAGCGCGCAGATCGACGATCTGATCTTCATCTCCGTCTACGTGCCGAACGGCGGCAAGGATTTTCCCGCCAAGATGGAATTCCTGCGCCAGATGGAAGGGTTCATTGCCGAGGCACACGCCGGCGGCATGCGCGTGGTGCTGTGCGGCGACATCAATATCGCGCGCACCGAACGGGACGTTCACCCGAAAGAGCGCAATCCGGCCCTGGTCGGCCAGCGGCCGGAGGAAAGAGCAATGTTCGAGCGCATCCTGGCGCAAGGGCTTGTCGACGTCGGCCGCGCGCTCGACCCGGACAATGACAATCTTTTCACCTGGTGGGCGCCCTGGCGCAAGTTGCGCGAGCGCAATATCGGTTGGCGGCTCGATTATGTCCTGGCGAGCGAACCCGTGGCGTCGCAGGCCGCCCGGTGCGCCGCCTATCGCGAGATAGGAACCAGCGATCATGCGCCGGTGGTAGCGGTGTTCGATCTGGCCGCCGCGGGCAACCGGTAAGAACGCGTGCGTGACGCTACGGCTGGGGAGCTTTGCGGAAAATTTCTGACGGCTATGATGAAAACGCCGATGAAAAAATTCCGTTCGCAAGCGCCTGACCTCAGCGCATTCGGCAGACTCGCCGAGTACAATCGCAAGCGCCGGTTCGAGGTAACGCCGGGAGCCCGCAGGTAAGCCGGGACGCGGGCGCAAAGAAGCTCTGGAATTCGTCGTCCAAAAACACCGCGCCAGCCGCTTGCACTGCGATTTTCGCCTGGAGCACGACGGCGTGATGCTTTCCTGGGCGGTTCCCAAGGGCCCGTCGCTGGATCCGGCGAACAAACGCTTTGCCATGCAGACGGAAGATCATCCGATCGAATACAATCAGTTCGAAGGCGTGATCCCGGAAGGAGAGTACGGCGGCGGAACCGTGATGATATGGGATCGCGGCACCTGGGAACCAGAAGTGAAAGATGTCGATGCCGCGCTCGCCAAGGGCGATCTCAAGTTCACGCTGCGCGGCAAGAAGCTGCGCGGCTCATGGGTGCTGGTCAGGATGCGGCCGCGCCAGTGGCTGTTGATCAAGCACCGCGACAACGAGGCATCGACGGAGGATGTCATCGCCGTCAAACCGCGCTCGGCGGTGTCGCGCCGGACGTTGGCCGGCATTGCGCGGCGCGCCAGCGCCAGCGGGCGCCAGCTCGCCCAGGCCGAGAAAGCCGATAAATGACTTTTCGACGGCCTATTAATGACTTCGAAAGTAAGTAATCAGCAGGCAACCGAGGGACGAGCCCTGGACAGACGCGGGCATGCCCTTCGCGATTGCAGAGAGCAAATTTCAAATTGAAAATCTGAGATCTGCAATCTGCCATTCCGAGCGCAGCGAGGACGGCGTGGTGGCCTACAAGGCATAGGCCCATGGACCGCGCTCGCAAGGGCTTGGCCCGAGGGACGCCGGCTATGTCAGATGTTTTACATACCATGAACTTCAATGAACTCATTAATAGATATGAACCCATATGCACGAGAAAACTTTTGAGAACCCTCGCGCCGCTGTTTTTTTTCAGTTTCCTTTACTCGGGCGCGGTTAACGGGTAGGGGTAGAATGGGTTGACTGAAGAAAAACAACGGCTAGACTCGATAACGCGCCCGTGACATTGGCGCGATATCGCAAATTCCGGATAAAGGAGGACGAAACCATGTCGAGGACACAGGTGAAAAGTATTATCGGTCTACTGGCGGCATCAGCGCTGCTACTTGGGGCCGCCTCCAGAGGCATCACAGCCCAAGCATCAACCGTCAAACTTCCCACCGGCTGGAAGACACCCGGCGAGCTTTACGCCATGCTCGCCAAGCTACCAGCGGATCAGCTTGACCAGGTTCTTTATGAGGGCGCTAAGAAGGAAGGCGCGGTCGCATATGCTTCGCCGGCCGAGGAGAACCAGGTCTCCAAGCTGATGGAAGGCTTCATGAGCAAGTATCCAGGCATCAAAGGGCAGAGCCTGGGCGGCCAGCAAGAGGACATCAGCAACCGCATTCTCGCCGAAGCGCGCGCGGGCCGCAGCAGTTTCGACATCATTGGCATCGGCACGTCCTTAGGTGAGTATAGAGAGGCTAAGGCTCTGGCCGAGATTCACGATCTCGTCGGCGATGCTCGCTATCCCGCAAAGTTTCGCGGCAGAGATTTTTATTCATGGAATCTGTTGAGCATGGTGATCGCCTACAACACCAACTTGGTGAAGGCGGCGGAGGCCCCCAAAGGTTACATGGATATCCTTGATCCCAAGTGGAAGGGCAAAATTGCCGTCGACAGCTCGCCCGACACTTGGATTTTTGGCATGCTTAACAAGTGGGGCAACGAAAGGACCTATGATTATCAGAAGAAGCTGATCCAGGACCAGAAGGCCCTGATCCGCAAGGGTCACACCAACCAGACGAATTTGCTCGTCGCCGGCGCGTTCCCCGTGGCCGTCGAGCTATACTCCTACAAAATAGCGGACATGAAGAATCAGGGCGCACCCGTTGATATGGTCTTTCCCAAGGAGTTCGTGTCCGCCGAAGTGAGCGGTGTCGGTATCAGTAGCCGGGCTCCGCATCCTTATGCGGCGCTGCTTTTCGCTCGCTTTCATATCGATCCCAACGGCGGGCAGAAGATTCTCGCCCAGTTCGGGCGGGTCATGGCGCACCCGGACACGAAACTCAAATATAAGGAACTGCAGCAGGTGACGGCTCAGGACACGCTCGACCGCATGTCGCTGCTGACCGCCGAGACGCTGGCCAAGTACAGCAACCAGTACACAAAGATCATCAAGGAAATTTATAATCCCGCATTCCGGGGCGGCAAGTAAGAGCGCTACGCTAGCCGTGCCCGCCCGATTGTCATGCTATGGTACCACCGCTTGCAATCGATGTGGCGCCGTCCCGGTCAATTAAGGTAATGGAGAGACGAAAAAGTCCTTCGCCATGAGCACCGAAACCGTTTCGGTCTTAGCCAGGCGCACACTGCGCTTGCCGTTCGAGTGGTCGCGCTGGTTAAACGGCCAAACCATCGGCGTGGGTTTGCTGACTCTGCTGCTGATCTGGCTGATCATGGTCCCTTTGGCGGTGGTGATTTGGGGGGCCTTTCGAGACGGCCAACCCGGACAGGCCGGCGAATATACGTTAATGAAATTCGCCGCCGCCTACCAGGGAACGCTACTACAAACCATCGGCAACACCCTGGTTTTCGCCCTGGGCTCCGCCCTCTTATGTTTGGCGATCGGCACCTTTCTGGCGTGGGTCACCGAACGCACCGACGCGCCGTTACGGCCGTTGATCTACGCTATGTCCTTGTTTCCCCTGATCGCCCCGGGGGTGCTGATGGCCAGCGCCTGGGTCTTGGTGCTTCACCCCAAGATTGGCATCATCAACGTCGTGGCGCAGTCCTTGTTTGGTATTGAGGGGCCGCTGTTCAATGGCTACAGTATGGCCGGCATGATCTGGGCTCAGGCCATGGATCAAGTTTCCCTCCCCTTCTTGCTGATGGCCGCGGCCTTTCGCTCCATGGACCCGTCGCTGGAGGAAGCCTCCGCCGTAGCAGGCGCGCGCTTGGGCACCATCATGCGCACGGTTACTCTGCCGCTGCTGTTGCCCGCGGTCCTGGCGGTTTTCTTGCTCGTCTTTGTCCGCGCGATCGAGAGCTTCGATGTGCCCGCGGTGCTGGGAGTGCCGGCCGGTATTCCGGTGTTCGCTACCCAGGTGTTTCTGGCGGTATGGGATGTGCCCCAGGACTACAACGTGGCCTCGGCCTTCGGCGTCGGCTACCTCGTCATCAGCCTTCTCCTGCTCTATCTTTATCACCGCGCTACCCGCATGTCGGAGCGTTACGTGACGGTCACCGGCAAGGCGTTCCGGCCCCGGCGCATGCAGCTTGACCGCTGGCGCTGGCCCTTGAGTTTATTTAGCCTGCTGCTGCTGATTCTCGGTGTGGGCTTGCCGGTCTTCGTCTTTTTGTGGACTTCGTTCGTGAAATTCTACCAGGTTCCGTCGCTCTCCCAACTTCCCCACTTCAGCCTGGATAACTACCGTGCCATCCTGGAATTGCCCCATACCGCGCAAAGCATTTACAACACCCTGCTGGTCGGTATCGTGTCGTCGCTGATCATTGTCCTGCTTGCCGCCACCATCTCCTGGATTGTCATCCGCAGCCGCATGAAAGGAAGAAAATTTTTGGATTTTCTATCCTTCTCGCCCATCGCCATACCCGGCACGGTCATGGGCTTGGCCCTGTTGTGGCTGTACCTGGTGGTGCCGATCCCGATCTATGCCACCATCTGGATTCTGATCGTGGCCTTCGTCGGCAAGTACATCACCGTGGCCGTGCGCTCGACCCACGCTTCGTTGCAGCAGATCAGCGTCGAGCTCGAAGAGGTCTCAACCGTGAGCGGCGCCTCCTGGGGCCGCACCTTCCGGTCCGTGGTACTGCCGCTGATGGCCCCGGGCCTGGTGGTGGCCTTCATCTACAGCCTTTCGCTGACGTTTAAAGTTCTCTCCATGCCCATCCTGCTCGGCAGCGTGGACACCAAGCTGATGTCGGTGATGATTTATAATCTCTACGAGGACGGGCAGTACCCCATGCTTTCCGCCCTGGGCGTCATCTTGCTGATGATCGTCCTCTCGCTGGCCGTCGCCGGTGCCTATATCGGCAGGCGCTTTGGCGTGAAGCAGGACTAAGAAGCTATTCCGTAAGGCGCAAGCTTTTTCTGCTGGCGATATTTAGATTGTCGCGTTTTTCTTTCATCTCTGATCACTACTGTCCCAACGTTGAAGTTGAGACCGGCTGAAAATTGTTAGAAAGACTCAATTTTTTGGTGAAATGCAATTTATCGATTGGAAATCAAAACCGCTCCAAAGCCACACTTGCGCATCCCTGCGCAAGGAGATGGCTAATGAATTCAGGAAAGATGGTGTTCTCTCAACTGATGGACTTTCTGGTATCGCTGCCGGAACGTCTGGGTGGTAGTAGAATGTGGTGGAAGCCGCGTGGTGGCCTTCATTACAAGACCCCCATTCCTGTGGCCTCAAAATAGCAGAAAGAGACAAGGTGGCTACCTCTTTTAAAGCATCGGCAGTTCACGTGATCAAACGGAAATAGTAGTATCGTTCAAGTCATTATTGTGTTTTGAATCACTTGAGCTTTTTGACCTGGCTGTCATGTCAGAATCCCATTTCGCAAACGGCTATCGCTTCCTCCAAGAGGGAAGATTAGCGGAGGCGATCACGGCGTTTCAAGAAGCGATCAAAGAGCAGCCGGATTTTGCCGAGGCCCATTACAACTTGGCTAATGCATACGTCGGGCAGCGAGACTACCGACGCGCGCTGGCAACCTATCGCGATGCGATAAGCCTGAAGCCCGATTTTGTTCAGGCGCATACCAATCTGGGCTTTGCCTGTGCAAGACTCGGAGAGCACGATGAAGCTGTCGCCGCTTTTTGCGAGGCCATTCGCGTGCAGCCTGATTTCATTGAAGCCCACATGCAGCTCGGGAAAGAATACCTTGGCCAAGAAAAATTCTCGGCAGCGATTTCATCATTTCAAGACGCGGTCCATTATGCTCCAGATCATGGCGAAGCGTATCGCGCTCTGGGATATGCACATCTGCGCCGCGGCTCCTATGCCGAAGCAATGAACGTTTTAGAACAAGCGATGCGGCTCCTGCCGGAAGATCCTGAAACCCACTTTCATCTCGGTATGGCGCTTTATGAGTTGGGCGAACATGCTTCCGCCGGCGAGCTGTTCCAGTGCGTCGCGCGCTTGGAACCGCAGAATTCCGGCGCCTATTTTAACCTCGCGTTGGCCAATTGGGCGCTCGGCAATCTCGCTGAAGCCCAGGCGCAATGCGCCAAATTACAAGACCTCGACCCCGCGCTTGCCGGCGAACTGCGCCAAGAATTCGAGCGCCGGCGCTGAAGCGACGAACCCCCTGACGTTGACTGAGTCAGGCCGCTGGGATAGAGCGCTACACATGGGGACGAACTGGGGACTGTTCCTCTGTGATTGCCGAGGGACCCTTCCGCTTGATCGCGAGCGGTTGGTTCTGCCTATCGCTCCGTCCGTCCTCTCTTTCGGAAGCGATCCCGAAATCGATATTCGCGAGTTTGCCGCTCGCGCCGGCCGGGAGCGAGTTGATCGCGTCCTGATCAGTTGCTGCGCGGGCGCCGGCTTTTCCGAAGAATCCTTTGACGCCTCAGGTCCGTCTCCGAAGGTTCACCTTCTTAATCTTAAGGATTCCTGTTTCTTGCCGCATGGTGATTCTGCGAAGTCTCATGCCAAAGCAACCCGACTGTTGCGGGCAGCGATGGAAACTGCCGATGACGCCGTCCAGCCGGTGTATAACCGGCTGGCTACCAGCAACCGCATTCTCATCGCCACCGACAGTCCGCAAGGCGCAGATCTCGCGCAACGCCTGCGCGATGTGGCGCGGCCGGTTTTTGTCGTTGACCCATGCGTGGCGACGCTCGATGCCTCTCAGAACGGCGAGATCTACAGCGGTCGAGCCGTCGAGGTCAAAGGTCGTCTCGGCGACTTCCACGTGTTCATTCAGAATGTCGAGACGCCAGAGGTGCCGAGGCGCGAATTACACGCCGGCCAGGTCGTCATTATCGCGCACGATAAAAGTCCCTCTTTCAAGCAGCGCACGGGCTTATACCTTCTCAACAATCCAAGCGAGGCAGATCTTATCCGTACGGCTGAGCGCATCCGTGACCTGATCGGTGAATTTCTAAAGCCGGTGCACGTTTTCTACAACACCGATACTTGCGCCGGCGGCGTGGCCGATCAGGAGGCGTGCGGAATTTGCATCACTGCCTGCCCCTACGACGCGATTAGCCGCGAGCCGGAAAACCATCTGCGCATGAAAATCGACCCCATGGCGTGCGAGGGCTGCGGCGCCTGCGTTTCGGCGTGTCCCACGACATCCCTGGGTTTTGCCGAGCCCTCTGCTGCGGAGCTATATGCGCGGATGGCCGCCCTGCTTGCTCCCTCGGGCTCTGGCGGCGATAAAGAGCATTGGGTCATCCTATTTCACTGCGGCGAACAAGGCCGGCGCGTGCTCGAAGAGGCAGGGAGGACGCCGCTGGCGTACCCGGCAACCGTTCTTCCTCTCGAAGTGCCATGTCTTCGCTATGTTTCGGAGGCCAACATGCTTGCCGCCTTCCGTCTGGGCGCGGCCGGGGTCGGCCTGCTCGGCTGCGAGATATGCCAGCACGGAGAGCGGGAGTTGCTCCGTCAGAAATACGATTTTTGCCGCATCACGTTGAACGCCTTTGATCCTGGCCAGGAGCGCCTCTGCGTGATCACGGCCGACGATAATACGGCGCCTCAAGCGATCGGCGCCCTGTCGCGCTTCGCTGGCGCCCTGGAAGCAGCGCCGATTCGCTGGGACGGCAAGCGCTTGCCCCAGCGCGACAACCGGGAGCTTATTGCCGATGCGATCGCGGTTTTCATCGAACAGACAAACCGCGAACCCGGGCGCGCGACCCTCGAGGCCTCGCAGCCCTTTGCGTTCGCTGAGGTTACGGCCGACGGCTGCACCATGTGCCGTTCCTGCGTGAATGTGTGCCCGACACACGCTTTCAGTCTCGACGAAAACAGCCAGTCTCTGCGATTTAAGCACGTCTCCTGCGTGGCCTGTGGGCTCTGCGAGAAGGTCTGTCCTGAAAACGTCATCACGCTCCGGCACGAGATTCTCTTTGAGCAGAGTGCGCTTGAATACCAAACCCTCGTGCAGGACCATATGGTGTCATGCACAAAGTGCGGCAAGCCGTATATTAACCAAAGGGCGCTGGAGACGGTCGAGGCGCGATTGTTCTCGCTCGAGTCTCTGCTCGATACCTTTAGCGGCAACCGCCGGAATCTCCTCCGGATGTGTCCGGACTGCCGTACTGTTGTCGCTATGATGGAAGTCGAGAAAGGTTGGAAACCATAACGCTTCGCGATCTCAAATAGCAGATCTCAAATCTCAAATGGCTGACGAGGATCTGAGATGTGAGATTTGAGATTCCGAGCGCAGCGAGGATATGGAGCCGAAGAAAAAAAGGCGCAAACATCGGGGCGAGCGTGTGGCGGGAAACGCGTTTATGGACACGGTGCGCCCCGCGTTCATTCGCTGGCTCGCCCTGGAAAAATGGCGTGAGGTCGAAGATCTTCGCGCAACTCTCGGTCTCGATCTAGGACAGGCAGTAAACGAGGCCGGACGATTTCCCGGTCGCCGGCGGTATCAACGGCTATGGGTTGCGCAATGGAAGGCGGAGGTGCGCCCGGACGCAACAGGCACAGATTCCGGCAGCGTCTTTGCAGCGATTGAACGGGCAACGGCGGCCGCGGTCCAGGAAGAGGAAGCAGAGCGAAAATTATCAGGCGATCGTCCTTTCGAGGAGGATCCTGAGTATAAAGCCTTCGTCGATCGCAATCTGGAGAGACTCCTTCGCCAAGGAGAACTGGGGTAAACGAATGATCGATGATCGCGAGCTGCTGTCGTTTCGCCAAAGTTACTACGAGGTGCTGGGGACGCTTTTTCGAAGGGAACCGAGCGGCGAGTTATTGCAGCAGCTTGCCGATGGAATTGGAGAGCGGACCCACGCGGCGCGCAATCTTCATCCGCTTCTCGGCGCGGGCTGGGAGGAGATTGAACGTTTCCTGAAAGAGGCGCCAGTGGAAAGTTTAGCTGAGACGGTTGCGGACGAATACATGCGGCTTTTCATCGGGCCTCTCAGCCCCGAGGTTAATCCTTACGAATCCTTCTATCTTACAGGCCGGTTGTTGGACCGCCCCCTGGCCGACGTGCGGACCTTTCTCAAGTCCGCCGGCATTGAAAAACTCGAGGAATATCCTGAGCCGGAAGATTTCCTGGCTTTCGAGATGGAGGTGATGCGTTGGCTTATCGAAAAACAGGCCAGAGCGACAGATCCCCAAGAACAGACCCGCTTTTTTCGCTTGCAGGCGGATTTCCTCAAAGAACACCTGCTGGTTTGGGCCCCCGCTTGCGGGCGAGACATCGAGCGCGCCGGATGCGCGAATTTTTACCGCTTTGCCGCAAAGATACTGCAAGGTTTTTTAGCGCTTGAGCTAAGTTTCTTGCGCGAGTGCGGCCTAGATACAGCTACAACCCTCGACGCCGCCCGGTTGCGTTACGGAACCCTCCGGACATGGAAAGGACCTACCTTTGATGCCTCCGGGGAAAAACCCGGAGATCCTTCATCAGAGAACCAATAGTAGCCTGTTTTCTGATTTCCTAGTGCGCTGTCCCGTAAGTTTGTTAACACAAGTGCGAGCGGGCGGGTGCACGCGAGAACCGGAATCCAGGAAAATACAAGAAAGATTGGATTCCCACTACTAGCGCGGAAATGCGACGCCAGAGAAAGCTGTTTTCTCAGTTTTGGCACGAAATGAAATCGATGCGCTAGCAGGTTGCTGAAAAACCCTCTCGGAGTCCTGCGACGCAACTCAGGATGAACGGAGGGGATTTGATATCATTGATGATTTTACGTTCATACTGATGCTCTCGAAACATTCCTCACCTTTTTTCAGCAACCTGCTAGATATCCGCTGAAAGATTTTCGGCTCGGCGATGGCATGTTCCTTGCGCAGGTGTTTGTGTGCAGCTCCTGAATCTTTAATTCGCGAGGTAATGATGCAGAAACGACTATTATCAATGCTGACTGTAGCCGCGGCATGGGTGGCGTTTAGCTCCGGGCCTGCCTGGACTCAAACCAAGCCCGAATCAGGGGAGAATCAAACTAAACAAGGCCAAAGAACCGGAGAGGAGAAGATGGAAGCTCGAGGGGCCCAAAAGCCCGGCCAGATGGAGAGGAAAAAGGGAGAGGAGGAGATGGAAGCCAGGGGAGCCCAAAAGCCGGGTCGGATGGGCCGGAGAGGAGCGGCGGGGATGGAAAACCAAGGTGGTGAAAGATGGTCTAAGCAAGACATTACAAAAGCCCAAGAGGCTCTAATGAACAAAGGCCACAACCCCGGATCGATCGACGGCATCATGGGTCCGCAGACACGCGCGGCGATTAAAGCGTTTCAAGGCGCCAACGGGCTCAAGCAGACCGGCAGGCTCGATGCGCAAACTGCAGAGAAGTTGGCCGCCTCGGGCAGGTAGTTTTTTGCTTCAATTGATTTCCCATCGGGCCGGGGTCCTCGTCAGTGTGCTGCTATTTTTCATGCCGATTCCTTGCCGATTCCCCTTGACAGTATCACGAGGGTCTAATACATAGGACTTAGAAAATTCTTTTTAAAGAGCCTCCCCTATCTTCTACCGCGTCAGTGATGACACGGCCCCCAACAGAGGATGAAAAAATCCTCAGGAGGGAAAATAAACAATCCGAAGCCAGTCTTCCTACAAGTCATGCGTAGGCGAGTGGCTTTTTTTATTTGTACTGGGCTGAATGATTCCGCTGCCCCGCGTACATAGGGTCTTCAGTGGAATCGCCAAACAGACAGGAGGTAGCCGTGATCGAAGCGCGTGTCAAACAAATCGACTTGACGCAACGGACAGCGATCATTACCACGCAGGACAACCGGGACATTATCTTGACCTTTGCCGAAGGCGCGAACATCGAAGTGCGCGAGCCCACAACCATGGGCACGATGGGCGGCACACTAGAGGACCTGCGAGAAGGATATTTTGTCGAGGTAGAGCTCGGCGCAGATCATGCGGATGGGCAATGCGCCTGCGCCTCGCTGATCTGCGTGAGCTGAAAGCTATCCGGGAATTTCCCTGGGGCATGGGAGGATCTATACATGGAACAGACGCAATTTTCAGGAAGGCAACCGCGACGGAAATTTCTGACGGGGTTTCTTTCTGCTGTTGCAGGGGTGGCTACGGCGTTTTTGCTTCCGAAGAGAGGGCGCGCTGCAGAGAAAGGCCCGCCAGTTCCAGAAGCAAGCCCGATCCTTTACCGTCGCACCGAAGAGGCAGAACGATACTACAGAACGCTTTATCGCTAGCGCGACCCGCACCCATCCCCTCTCCCGCGAGCGGGAGAGGGCTAGGGAGAGGGTCAGTGATTGATGATGAGCGCCCGAGCGCAACGAAAGCAAATGGGTCTTTTCAAAAGAAAGGATGAGATATGAAGCTAATCCGAACCAATGGCAGTGATGGCCATAGCTCTTCCGGATGGCCGGAGGCTTTGAATCCCTTCATTGGCCGGCGCAAATTTCTGGCGGCTGCCGGTCTTGGCGGCCTTGGAGCGGGTCTTGCCGCCCTGGCGGGGCCATCGCTGGTGAAAGAAGTGGAAGCGCAAGGCAAGGGCCAACCCCAGCCCCCCAAGCTCGAGCAGCACAAGACCATCTGCACCAACTGCGCTGTCGGTTGCGGTTTTATCGGTGAAGCTCAAAACGGCGTCTGGGTAAGCCAGGAACCGTGGTTCGAGCACCCGATTAACCAGGGCAGCCTTTGCTCAAAGGGCGCGGCGGCGCGCGAGAAAGTCGTCAACGAAAAACGCCTGCGCTACCCGATGAAGCTCGCGGGCGGGAAGTGGCAACGCCTCTCCTGGGATCAGGCGATGTCGGAGATCAGCACCAAGCTCCTCGATCTGCGCAAGCAGCACGGTCCCGACATGTTGCAGGTTAACTTCTCGGCGCACCAGTCCAACGAGAACGGTTACGCCATCCGCAAGTGGGCGGGGATGTGGGGGACGAATAACGCCGATTTCCAAGCACGGATATGACACTCGACCACTGTGGCCGGTCTGGCCAACGTGTTCGGGTACGGGGCGATGACGAATCATCAGAATGACATCCGCAACAGCCGGAGCATCATGATCATCGGCATGAACCCCGCGGAGAACCACCCGATCTCCATGCAGCATATCCTCACCGCGAAGGAGAACAATCGCGCTACCATAATTTCCGTCGATCCCCGCTTTACTAAAACTTCCGCGTTCGCCAACAAGTATGTCCGGCTGCGCTCGGGCACGGACGTGGCGTTCGTTTACGGCTTGATCAACATCATTCTCGCCAAAGGGTGGGAGGACAAGAAATTCATTGCTGAGCGGACCTACGATTTCGAAGGGCTAAAAAAAGAAGTCGCCAAATATGATCCCAAGACGGCGGCCGATATCACTGGCGTGCCCGAGGCCGAAATCGAGTGGGTAGCCAGGACCATGGCCGAGAACCGGCCCGGCACCGTCATCTGGGCCATGGGCGGCACGCAGCACAACCACGGCACCGGCGTCGTGCGGACTTACTGCCATCTGCAGATGGTCCTCGGCAATATGGGCAAGCCCGGCGGTGGCTGCGATGTTTTTCGCGGCCACGACAGCATTCAGGGAGTGACCGATGTCGGCGGCGGGCCCGAGACTTTGCCAGGCTACTACGGCGTCGGCGAGAGCGCGTGGCAACATTTTTCAAAAGTCTGGGATGTGCCGTACGACTGGCTAGTCTCACGCTTCAAAGACAAGAAGATGATGGAGAAGCCGGGCTTCACCGTCGCCCGTTGGTATGAAGGGGTGCTGCTCGATCCCAAGGAGCTCGGCCAGGATGTGAACTTGAAAGCGGTAATGTTCTGGGGCCACTCGACCAACTCGATGTCGCAGATGGACCGGGTCAAGAAGGCTCTGGAAAAGGTCGAGCTGATCGTCGATGTCGATCCGTTCGTCACCAACACAGCGGTGCTGCCGGATCGCAAGGACGGCATCTATCTCCTGCCGGCGGCTACCAATTACGAGCAGTGGGGCTCATCCACCAATACCAATCGCGATCTCCAGTGGCGCGATAAAGTCGTTGATCCCGTGTTCGAAGCCCGGCCGGATCTCGCCATCATGATCGACTTTGCTGAGCGGTTGGGATTCCGCAAGCAGTTTATCCATACCATGAAGGGCGATTGGAAGGGCGTTCCGGCGAGCATGAAGGATGTGCGAACGCTGCCTGAAGTCACGTTTGAAGACGTGCTGCGAGAGATCAATCTCGGTTGTCTCTCGATTGGCTACAACGGCCAAACGCCCGAGCGCCTGAAGCGCCAGCATCAGTGGGCGCACGTCTTCGATATCAAGACCAAAAAAGCCGTCGGCGGACCGGTCGATGGCGAGCAATGGGGCTTGCCGTGGCCGTGCTGGACCGACAAGCATCCGGGAACTTCGATCCTTTACCGCAACGACATTCCGGTGTCTCAGGGCGGTTGCGGCTTCCGCGCGACCTGGGGCCCGAAAGCGCCGGATGGCAGCACGTTGCTCGCGGGCAAAGGGTCGGCGCCTCCCGGTGGTCCGAAAGAAGGTTACCCAGCCGAGAAGGATTATGCCCGCGACCTCACGATCGCGCCGATCCGGAGCGCTCTCGCTGAAGGGCGAAGCCCCTACGGCAATGGCCGCGCGCGCTTCAACTCCTGGAACATCGCCGATCCTGTGCCGACTCACCGCGAGCCGATTCATAGCCCGCGGCCGGAGCTGATTGTTAAGTGGCCGACCTACGATGACGTCAAGGAGCACTACCGCGTTCCTCAACTCTATAAGAGCCTGCAGAAACCCGACTGGGTGAAACGGTTTCCGCTCATCCTCACCACCGGCCGGGTGGTTGAAATGGAGGGAGGTGGCGCGGCCGAGCGGAACTCCTGGTGGCTTGTCGAGCTTAACCCGGAAGTGTACGTCGAGGTGCATCCGAAGGTCGCGCATGACCACGGCTTACGGCATGGCGATTGGTGCTGGATCGAATCGCCTGAGGATCTGGATGGCCGGCCGAGCCGCGTTTGGGTCAAGGTCAAGATCACCAAGCGTGTAGGACCCGACACGGTGTTCATGCCGTTTCACTGGGGCGGTATGTTCGAAGGCAAATCGCTGATGAACAAGTTCCCAGAGGGAACGGTGCCCTATAGCATCGGCGAATCGGCAAATACCATCACGAACTATGGCTACGATCGAGTGACCCAGATGCAGGAAACCAAGACCGGCCTGTGTCGGATCAGTAAGCCTAAGCAATCCTAAAGATATAGGGAGAGAGAGACATGGCACAGCTTAGCACTATTCCCCAGAGAGGTGGCGGGCCACAACCCCAGCAAGCGGCAGCCCGCATGAAGTTTTACGTGGACGCCAAACGTTGCATAGAGTGCGGCGGCTGCGAGGTCGCGTGCAAGAACGAAAACAATGTGCCGTACGGCATCGCGCGCATTCGAGTGGTAACGATCAACGAAGGCGAACCGGGCGAGACCAATATCGCTGTCCCCTGCATGCAGTGCTCGAAGGCGCCGTGCGTTGCCGTCTGTCCCGTGGACGCTCTATACCACCGGCCAGACGGTATCGTAGCCCTGAACAAAGAAACCTGTATCGGCTGCGGTTATTGTCTCTATGCCTGTCCGTTTGGCGCGCCGCAGTTCCCCAAGGGCTCGGCATTTGGCGCCCGCGGCGTCATGGACAAATGCACTTACTGCGCCGGCGGGCCGGAAGTGGCGTTCTCCGAGCGCGAGCGGCGCCTCTACGGGTCGAATCGCGTCGCCGAGGGGAAGCTGCCCATGTGCGCGTCCGTTTGTGCCACGAAGGCACTGGTTGCCGGTGACGCCGAAGAGGTGGCCAAAGTCGTGCGCCAGCGTGTGGCAGCCCGTGGAGCAGGCGGGGGTGCCTGGGGTTGGGGCACGGCGTATGGCGGAGGGTCGTAGCCTCAAAATCGACGAAGATCGAGTATGCAAGATCGTAGATAACCATTTGCTATACGCTATCTTCAATCCTCGATGATTATCTGCTGATTGGTTTTTTCAGCGCCGCTGGGGAACACCATGGACACTATCGTCTTTCTCCAAGACAAGTGGAGTCACAGTGCCTTTGTGCCTCTATATCTGTTCTTCGGGGGACTGGCCGCCGGGATGTTCATCGTGGCGGTAGCCACTGATCTTGCCGGTATCTGGTCAAGACGGGCCGGCGCCGCCGCGCGGTTCATCGCTTACGGCCTTCTGCCATGTCTCTTCTTGGCTGGATTTTTTCTTACGTTCCATCTCGGCAAGCCGGAACGGGGATTATTGTTTCCGATCTTTTTTACCAACTACAATCCCTGGATGACGCGCGGCGGCTGGAATGTCGGCTTTGCGACTCTTTTCATGATCGGATACGCGCTTCTGTGGTTCTTCGGCGCCGGCTGGCTGGTTCGTCGTGTCGTCGGCGTCGTAGGCCTGATTCCCGCCGTCGGTCTTGCGCTCTACACGGGACTGCTGCTTTCAGGATCTTGGTACGTACCGCTATGGTCTGGTGAATATCTCCCGCCGCTCTTCCTGACCTCCGGACTTAATACAGGGTTAGCCGCCGCCGGACTGGCGGTTTTGGTCGCCTGGCCGTGGCTCGGCCTCCGCGATATCGGAGCGCGACCGATCATTCGCTGGTTTGGCATTGCACTCGCGGTGTTAGTTTTATTCGAAGGGTGGGAACTTTACCGCTTTATGCGCGATCTCGGCAGCCAAGGGCTGCTTACCGGACATGCGCGCGCGGCAACGACCGAAAGGTTTCAATACAAGGTTGAGCCAGGCGGCTCCCTCGCCCCCGGCAGCTACGTCGCGATCGTAACCTGGGTCGGCAATGCGACCGGAGTCGAAGAAGGCATGTCCGCCGACACAGCGATTGAGATCACCCAGCCCAATAGTCAATTGACAATCGTGGCACCGCGCAAGCCGGGCGTGGCCTACAACGTGTATATTGGGCCGTCTCATTCCGAAGCGCGGACGGTGGCCGTTAATATCGCGCCCAAGGAGAGCGTGACCATTCAAAATCT
>JBOHVN010000062.1:0-13053 GCA_050735675.1 Binatia bacterium
GCACAGGTACTGATCGATCGTGACCGCGACCTTTTTCGTCGGCAGCGGCGGACCGGCGAAGCGGACCGTCCCTTTAAGAGTTCCAGCCGAGGCGGCAGAGGCGGCCGCCCAGAAAGCCGCAATCACAACCATGAAACTGAGCCCTTGGGCTCGACGACCGTTGGAAATCTTCATGGGCGCCATTCCTTGAACTAAAGATTTCAGAACGAGACCGTGTGCATCGCGCTGACCATCAAAGAGCTAACATGAGTCCGCGCGGGTTGTCTAGCAGGCTGCTGAAAAAGACTCACCTGACGATCGCCCTGAGCACGATCGAAGGGTGCGCTCAATCGCCTCGCTCCAACGTACCCGAGACTGGAATAATGGAGTGGTGGAGTAATGGGGTGATGCATTTACCCCCCTCCACCGTTCGATTTCGAGAATTGGTGGGGAGCCCGTCCTGAGCCGAAGCCGAAGGATCGATTTTTCGCGAGCCTCGCTTCTGAGATCTTTTTGAGCAGCCTGCCATTCGGGTTTTTCAGCAAACTGATAGCCGGAAGCTCGAGTGTTTGGGATCAGATAAGACGCCGTCTCCGCCGCATAACGCAACCGCCGACTCTTTTGACAGTATTCTGCTTGCTGTTTGTGCCCGTTGGTGCGGGTGCCCAGGGCGCTGGCGAACAAACCCTCGGGTAATTCGACGCCTAGGCGGTGGAACCCTTTAGCTTCGAATCCGAGCTGGGCTCCGGCTCGGACAGAAAATAGCGCTCGTAACAAGCACGGACGCGTTCTCGTCTGGCCTGATAATCGCGCAACAGTCTCGCGCCCGATTTCGCTTTGCTACGCTTGCCCTGTTCGCCGGCGTTCCCGTAGCCGAGCGCGCGAGCTATGCTGTCAAGCCTTCCCGGCTCTGCCGCGAAGGCATCGATAGATTGATCGCGCTCCAACCGTAAACGGTGATCGAGCCGGCGGAGAAACAGATAGCCGTCGGCGAGCACGCGATATTCAACGCGTTTGAGAATTTTCTCCTCGTGCAACACGTTCAATGCCTCAAGAGTTTGACGGCGGCGCAGTTGGGTCAGGCGGTGGCCGTGCGCGAGTTGCAGCATCTGGGTGAGAAATTCGATATCGACTAGACCGCCGCGCCCCTTCTTGAGATTGAAACGGGTGTCATCTTCGCCGGCGAGCTCGCGCTCCATGCGCATGCGCAGGTGATGAATCTCGCCGACCTCCTGGCGTTTCAAATCACGCCCGTAGGCGAAGGTTTTGGCGATTTTTTCAACTTCTTTGCCGAGCGCCGCGTCGCCCGCGACATGCCGGGTCTTGATCAGCGCCTGGCGCTCCCAGAGCTGCGAGCTGGTTTTGTGATATTCGCGGAAGGCATCGAGCGAAGACACCAAGGGCCCGGCCTTTCCTGAGGGACGCAGCTGCATATCGACTTTGTAAGCGATGCCTTCTTCGGTCGGCGCGGCTAAATAAGTAAGCAGTTTCTGGCCGGCGCGAACGTAATATTCATGCGCCGGCAGGCCGCCGCTGCTGTGCGCTTCGGCGCCGGCGTCGTAGACGAAAATCAGATCGAGATCAGAGTTGTAATCGAGCTCCCGGCCGCCCAGCTTGCCGCCGCCGATGATGGAAAACTGTCCGCCAGGCACCGGGCCGTATCTTTTGCTGAGCTCGCCCAGCGTCATGTCGAGCGCCGCCTGGAGGCAGGCGTCGGCCAGGTCGGATAACTGCGATAGAACCTGCACCAATTCGAGAGTTCCACCGAGATCGTGCAAGCCGATGCGAATGAACTCTTCGGTCTTGTGGCGCCGCAGCGCGTTGAGCTTAACTTCGATATCGTCGCGTTCGGCGATGGCGGCGCGCAGTTCGCCCAGCATCTCCGGCTTGGGTTTTTCGATACGGCTGAGATCGACGCGAATCAAAGTATCGATCAGCTCGGGCCGATTGAGAAAAAGATCGGTCAGAAACTGGCTCTGTGCAAAGAGCGTGATCAACAGGCGCATGGTTTCGGGATTCTCCGCCAGCAGAGTAAGAAATCCGGTGCGTCCGCCCAGGCGGTGGCTGAATTCGGCGAGGTTTAACAGCGCCCGGTCCGGCGCGCTGGAATGGGTAATTTCACTCATCAATGCCGGCCCGAGCAGGCGCATCACCTTCAGCCGTTTCGGGCTTGGCGGCTGATAGACCTCGCCGTCGCGCACGGCGAGAAGATTCTCGTACGCTTTGGGCGGATCGGCGAAGCCGGCTTTTGCCAGCTCGGCTGTGACGATCTCCTTACGATCGAGGTCGTTCCACACCGAGCCGGCGGCCGACGCGGCGTCCTGCGCGATCTCCTTCTGGGCGCTGTAAAACAGCCGGTCGAACGTGCTCCGCACATTTGCTGTATGACGCCGGTAATCGCGCCAAAACTGTTCGCGCTCGGTGCGCTTGCCGTTGCGCCGATAGCCCAGGCGGCGCGCCAGCGCTTGCTCTTCGTCTTTCCCCTCGGGGATCGAGTGCGCGTGAGATTCCTGGACGATTTGCACTTTGTGCTCGACCTGACGCAGGAAACAGTAAGCATCGGTGAGCACGTCCCGTTCCTTCGTCGAAATGAAATTATGCCGGGCCAGCGCGGTGAGCGCCGGCAACGTGCCAGGTTCTCTGAGTTGAGGTGCGTAACCGCCGTTGACCAGCTGCAGCGCCTGGGTAAAAAATTCGACCTCGCGGATGCCGCCGACACCGAGCTTGACGTTTCGTTCTTTGGCCGCGCCCGTGAGCAGTTCGCTCTCGATGCGCGCTTTCATATGGCGCAGCTCATCGACAGTCGTGTAATCGAGATAGCGGCGATAGACGAAGGGTTCGATCTCCTTGAGAAAATCCCGCCCCAAGTCGTGAGCGCCGGCCGCCGGCCTGGCCTTGATCATGGCGGCGCGCTCCCAGCACTGTCCCCAGGATTCATAATAGAGCATGGCCGAGCCGACGGATTGCACCAGCGGGCCGTTGGCGCCGAGGGGGCGAAGCCTCAGGTCGATGCGAAAAACAAAGCCGTCTTCGGTGACCTGGCCCATCGCCTGGATGATTTTTTTGCCGACGCCCGTAAAAAACTCCCGCGGCGCCGATTTTCCTTTGGCCCCGCCGGCGCTCTCGCCTTCGTCGCTCCCATAGAGAAAAATCACATCGATATCGGAGCTGAAATTGAGCTCGCCACCGCCGAGCTTGCCCATGCCGAGAACAACGAAACAATTGGGTTCGTTCGACCCGGGCAAATTGAGCAGGCCGTAATCTCTTTCCACTTCCGCTCGACAAAACCGGTAGGCCGCTTCCAGCGAGGCTTCCGCCAGCGCGGTCAGCTCGCGGACGGTTTCCTCCATGGTGACTTCCGCCAGGAGGTCGCGCGCGCCGATGCGCAAGTATTCGCGCTGCTTGTGGCGGCGCAGCGCGGCGCAAAACTCCTCCAACGAGCGGCAGTTTTTTGCCTCATGGGCCAGTTCTTTACCGTGCTCGGGCGCCGATTTCTTTTCGATCTCGATTTGGCGAGCGAAGAGCTCCGGCCAGTTTTTTCCCTGGCGCACGAGGACTTCGCTTAAAAAACCGCTGCTGCCAAGCAGGCGGAACAGTTTTGACCTGGTCGTGGCCGGGATGGCATCGAGGGCTTTGGCGCCGGCGCTTTCGATCAACCGCGCGAGATGAGCGCGCGCGAGCGCCGGCGAGGGGCTATGCTGTAGGAGCGATTGGT
The DNA here is from genome assembly GCA_050735675.1 of Binatia bacterium. Taxonomy (GTDB): domain Bacteria; phylum Desulfobacterota; class Binatia; order UBA9968; family UBA9968; genus DP-20. Next base: position 3,695 of record JBOHVN010000062.1, read on the forward strand.
ATTTCAGCGCGCGAGCCGAAGCGCGATGATTTTTGCGCGCCTTGTTCACGCTTTCACAGTAACGGCATCGAAAAAAAGCTTCAAGCTGGCTCGCGCCATCGATCTTCCGGGTTTCTCGATTGTCCTTCGCGGCTGGCTGGCGGCTTGCCTGCTCCAGAAAAAAGACCGCCAGCGTCGGAGCCTCGTCGACCAACGGCATTGACGTTGCTTTTGAGCGTGTGATATTTCGGCGGTCGAAGCTACGCTGGATTTCTATGCTCGGATGAAGGCACAGAAAAGGAGCAAGCGACTCGGCCCTCACCGTTGAGTCTATTGCCGCACGCGGCCTTTTTTCTATCTCAGAAACCGGCTAACCTTTTCAGCGGAGGAAAATCCGATGAAAGCATTTCTGTTGGGGATCGGTGTTCTGACGCTAGTTGCTCTCGCTGCTCCAGATTCTCGGGCACAGGCATACGACCCCTATTATGGTCCGAGCTGGGACCTTCAATACCAGCAGTATTTGGCGTGGCAACAGCATCTCGACTATTGGCGGCAAAACGATCCGTATTACGAGCTCCACGTCATGCACTACCAGCTCTATCGACCGCCCTACCCGTCTCATTTCGTCTACACGCCCTGTTGCTATGCGGTAGGGATACCGACTTGGTCAGCACCGTTTCGGCGGATGCCACACCGGGCCAGTGGCCGTGGCGGGAGAGCGGTTAGAGGAAGGTAAGGCTCCCCCAACGCGGGTGGAAAGGGAGAACGTTATGAAAATCGACGGTGGCTGCCATTGCGGCTATATCACTTACGTTGCGGAAATCGATCCTGAAAACGTCGGAATATGTCATTGCACAGACTGCCAGACCTTGTCCGGTTCGGCATTTCGCACCAGTGTTCGCGCGCCCAAAGAGGCGTTCCAATTGAAAAGCGGGCAGCCGAAGATTTATGTAAAGACGGCGGAAAGCGGTGCCAAGCGCGCCCAAGCCTTCTGTCCGGAGTGCGGCACGCCGATCTACTCAGCAGCGCCGACCGACCCGCAAGTGTTCAATATCCGCGCCGGAACGGCACGCCAGCGAGCCGAGCTGAGGCCGAAATCACAAGGGTGGTGCCGGTCGGCACGTGACTGGGTCATGGATCTTCAGTCCATCCCGCAGTTTGCCAAACAACGGACCAGCTGACACCCTCAACGTGCTTCAGCCGTTGGCTTTGCTAGGAGGGTTTCTCTCGCGCAGCTATCAATTCGAGCAAGCTGGCGACGATCTGCCGAATACGCAGGGTGAAACTCGGCGACTGCCTACACCACTCGTCCGAACCGGCAAAGCAGCGCCATATTCTGCTACCCATCGGTGCTCAAGCCAGTTTATGGTGACCAGGAGCGTCATCTGATGGCCGAGTTGAAGCAGTTCGGCGCAACATCCTTGGTGGCGGTTCTCCCAACCAACCAGTTCTGCAGCGGAGTAAAGATTTTGCTACCTCGGGCAGCAGAATGACTACCTGGTTTACGCCAGGCCTTTGGCTCTCAAGCTCACTTCCTCAGATAAATCCCTAGCTTGTCTCACATCTCAGTGGGTTCTGTTTGTGGCATTGCTCTTGCCCTTGGGTCTAGGCGGAACATGAGGAAGGCCAAAATCAATATGACCGGTCGGTTGGGCACAACACCGATGAAACGACAACTTTCTAATGCTTTCTCAATCCTAGCTCTCGGGCTTGCGCTGTCCGCTGGCATATGGGGCGGGGGTTCGCAGCCATTCGCTGAAGAGATCCGCAGCGGGGCCTTCCGGCCGGAAGTCGCGTTCGAAGACCACACCGTCGAAATTGTCACTCATGCCGAACGACTCATCGCGAAAAACGAGCGCGAGGGCGGAGTCTTCGATCAGAAGTGGTACGGCTTCAGGCGTTTTGGTGACTATCAGAAACTTTTTCTGGGAGCGGAAAACGTATTGTTCTATGGCGGGCTGGAGGCCGACGTTTACAGCCACATACGGGGTAAATATCTTTCCGTGACGCCGCTAGCGAAAAACCGCGATCCCGGTGAGGTTCGCCTGTTCGTGGGGCGGCTCGATGGCGGCAAGTGGGATTGTATCGTCATTGGTCAGAACGGGAGAGAAGTCGCCTTAAAAACGGTCATTCGGCTCCTCTATATGGCGAAATTCGCCGACGACGAAGCCAAGCGCACGCATCGCCTACGATCCCGACCGTTCAAAAATTGGCTCAAAGTATACATGTCTCCGGTAGCTCCGCGCACTGAATATCTCGCCTTCTTCAAGAAACACGGCATCCGGAATCCTGACGTGGTCATGATCGGCTTCATGGGCGACGCGAGTTTGGTTTTGGCTGAAATGGGTTTTCCACGGCCGGAGACCTTCTCGGACGAATCGTTGCGAGCTCTCTGGTACCCGAACGTCAACGGCAAAAAGGTGCTTTTGATCTCGATCAACGGCAACCGGATTTTTTCGAGTCGCTCGCGTGATCTCATGGAAGCGATCTACGACAGCGCTCCTGATTCTCGTCCGCTCGTGACCTTTTTCGGCAGCGCCGGCGCCATCGATGCGCCCGACCTGGTCGGCAATATCGTGGCGCCCACGAGGCTCATGAACGCCGATCCGTTTCCCCGGGTAAGAAGAGAAAGCGATCTCGTCCATCTGGTCCGGAACCGTGCCGTGGATCTCGTTCGCTTGAAATCCACTCACGCGTCGGTTGAAAGCGTAGTGGTGGAAACAACCGAGTGGGCCAAGCACATCAAGAAACAACGAGTCAATACGGTCGACCAGGAACTCTATCACATTATCGATGCGATCCATGGCTCGCGACGCGGCGCCGAAACCGATATCTATGCCGCGGTGCTGGTGACCGATAACGTGCCCAGCGATGTCTCTGACAACCACATAACGCTTGAAGCCGCGGAGGAAACGATTGCCGAGACGGCAACGCTACGCCAAGATTTTTTACTTAACGTTTTTAGAGGGGAGGGAATATTGACGGACGTGAACGAGATGTCTCGGATTGAACTGAATTCTCGAGCGATTCCATCTTTGCAGTAATCCACATGATGCATGGATCAGCCCCGAAACCTGCAGTGAACCGGCAAAATAGTTTATGTGACCTAAAGGTGGTCGCAGGAGAAAGTCGATGACAATTTTCCGAGGGTTGCTCAACCGAGTGCCGATGACAGCGGGATTGATGATCGTGCTGGTCCTTTCCTGGCTGCTTTTCCCTCTCTCTGCCCTTTCATCAGATACGGGCGCGGTATGCGTGATCGATATGGGAAGCAGCAACTTCAAACTCATGATCGGCGAAATGAAGGGCGGCAAATACGTTCAACATCACTACATGAAGAACAAACTCAGTGTGGGCGATGACATGTCAAAAACGGCTGTCATTAGCCGCCCCAAGCTAGACGAAATCCGGCGGATGCTGGAAAAGTATCTGGCCGTGTGTGATGCGAAGAGAATTCTCATCCGCTCGGCCGTGGCCACGGCTGCGTTTCGAGAGGCGAAGAACCGGCGCGATGCGATAGAGATCGCAAACTCGCTTAGTTTGCCTCTGGAAATTGCTTCTGAAGAACGCGAATCACAGTTGGCGTATTTGGTGGGCACGCTTGGAAAACGGAACTTTGCAGTCATTGATAACGGCAGTCGTAGCATTGAACTAGTGACCTACACGGCACAGGGTTATCAGTGGAGCGTCTTTAATTTGGGATACGGAATTGCGTTTCACCAGTTTTTTCGACCGGCAAAGACCTTTGCCGAGGCGAGCGACAATTATCGTCAAGTGTTGGCGCCTTATTTTGCCTCCGCTGGTTTTATGAAGAACCGCGACGGATATGTGGGCGTTGAAATGGAACATGTCGTCCGGAACCTTCTATCGCTGGATCGAGCTGACGCCGTTTTGATTTCACTGGAGACGGTGTTGAGAAAAATAGCGTCGCTAAGAGCCATGAGTGAAAATGACTTCGAGGCGTTGAAGGATGTGAAGAACATTGATGCGATTCTCCCGCGACTCATTGTATTGGAACAGACTTTAGCAACATTTGGTTATCGTGAAATGCAGGTATTTGAGCGCGAGCTTGGAGTGGGGCTTATCGTGGAAAAGGGCATTCAACGAAGATAGATAGGCGTCTCGGCCCAGCGGGACAAAATCATGCAGCGGACTACACGACGCTGGAACGCATTACCATCAGTGATGCGTCTCATGATATGCCAGTGAGAAACGCCAAAGCCCTTCTGTGCTGGCGCGGCTAATTTCATCTTTAAGCAGCGAAAGGAGACGCGGCTGGTGTATCATCCTGAGCATGCACTGGATCAACGCAGCCGCTGATACCCAGCGTTAGGCCGAAAATGCCAATTGCTCGGTTGCGTAAGGCGACGGTTGAGGATGCCGCGGGGATTTCGTTTGTCCATGTGCGTTCCTGGCAAGTCGCTTATCGGGGACACATGCCGGATGAGTTTCTTCACGGTCTCGACGCCGGAAAGCGCACGCCTATGTGGCGTGAGTTGACGCAGAATCCCGAAAAGATCGTCTTCGTCGCTGAAGATAGGGAAGGCGACATTGTCGGGTTCTCGGCTTTGGGCCCTTCACGCGACGCCGATGCCGAACCGAACACGGCCGAGGTTAGCGCAATCTATGTTCACCCGGAGAAATGGCGAATGGGCACTGGTCGCGCACTGCTGTCAGTGTCAGTCGATGAAGCTCGAAAGCACGAGTTCGATCAAGTTACCTTGTGGGTATTGGAGGCCAATCAACGAGCGCGTTCTTTTTACGAATCGTTCGGGTTTCTTCCGGACGGGGCGATGAAGGATGACGACCAAGGGAAAGGCTTTGCCGTCCGGGAAGTTCGTTATCGTCTTGAACTGAAGTGAGGGGCATAAAATCCAGCGTTCAGATCTCCAGCGAGATGTTGCAATTCTTGGCTTAGGAAGAATAGATGTCGCTACTTGAGAGAAGAAAACTGAGTTGGCAGTGGTCTCATAGCGCATAGGATCAAAAGCTAATCCAGTAGACGCGAGGCGCGCATACCGCATGAAGGAGATCGGCACCCTCATTGGCTACGATGCGCTCCGCCGAGCGGGCATATTCAGATCAGCACTGGGTGCGTGCATGCTCGCCATCATTGTCGCCGGTTGTGCACCGCCACGCTCGAAAACCTCCCGCGATGTGACATCTGGCTCGTCTGCCGCCGACGCGTCACATGCGGCGGGGCCTCGCTTCGCCCAAGGCGGCCCGGATGCCGAGGACTACGGCGCGAGCAAGCGCTATCCAGTCGGTGACCGGGAGACGTGCCGCGGTTCTGCAAACTTAGCCTTCTTCGTAGGCTGCTATAGCCATCTCGACCAGGTCTATGAGGGTCGGGTAGTGCGCCGCGCCACGACGCCTTCACTGCTGGCGCGAGCCGCTTTAGAACCGGCAGTTCGCTACGGGTATCAGGGCCAATCATTCACTCTTGACGACTACCTCGCGCGCAATCCGGCGACCGGGCTACTGGTCGCCCAGCGCGATACCATTCTTATCGAACGCTACCAGTACGCGCGGCACGACCGGCACCGCTTGACCTCATGGTCGCTCGCCAAGACGGTTACTGCGATGCTTGTCGGGATCGCGATTGCCGAGGGCCGCATCCGCTCGGTTGACGATTCCGCCGCCGCTTACGTGCACGCCCTTGCCGATTCCGAGTACGGCCGCACCTCGTTGCGGCATTTGCTTCAGATGTCCTCCGGCGTGCGCTTTGTCGAGGAGTATACAGGAGGAGGGGACGACGGTGCGCGGTTAGGGGCCGAGACTTTTCGCCAGGTCGGTTCGGGCGGCGTTGGTGCGGTTACCTCATTCAACGTGCGTGCCGCACCACCCGGTAGCAAGTTTTCCTATTCGTCGGCGGATACCCAAGTGCTCGGTCTCGTGCTACGAAGCGCGGTCGGTCGTCCGGTTGCCGTTTATTTGCAGGAGAAGATCTGGCAGCCGATCGGAGCGGAAGCCCATGCAACTTGGCTCATCGACCGAGCGGGCCAGGAGGCAACGTTCTGCTGCATGAATGCGGTGCTGCGCGACTATGCACGCCTGGGATTGCTGCTTGCCTATAAGGGGAACTGGCGCGGCCGGCAGATCATCCCCGCAGCCTGGATCGAAGATGCCACAACTGTGCGCCCAGACCAGCCGCGCCTCCAGCCAGGTACCCGTACCTTCCTGCGATCGTACGGCTATGGCTATCAAGTCTGGATCTTCGGTGGGGAGCGGCGAATGTTTGTGCTTCTTGGTATCCGGGGCCAGGCGATCTTTGTCGATCCTGCAAATCAACTCGTTATGGTTCATACCGCGGTGCGCAGGCAGCCACGAGATCCCGGCCACGCGCAGGCGGTCGCCCTGTGGCGAGGTCTCGTGCAACAGCTCGGCCATTGAGAAGGAGTGGAGGGGAATCATGATTGATGCTCGAAAGTCAGAGGTTAAAAATGCCCTCCAAAATTTTCTCCGCGCCTTCGAGGATTGCGACCTGCCCGCCATGGACCGGCTCTTTGCTCCAGATTGTGTGAGCTTTGATCAGGTCGTTGCAAGTTCAGCTGGCCAACCAGTCGCAGATCTCACTCCCTACCGTCGGTGCGCCGGAATGCCGCCGGCTATGAAACGCATCGCGCTCGAGCTTCCGATGAGGAATCCGGGGCCACCCTACCATTCGCTCGTACCTCAGGACTTATTGATTCAGATCTTCGGCGATGCCGCCGTGGCTACTTTTCACATTGAGAGAGATAGGGTACTCCGGCGACGGACCATCGTGTTCGTGAAAAAGGACGATGGCTGGAGAATCGTTCATCTGCATGCGTCTAGCGTGCAAGTGGATGGATGAACTCGAATTCTTCAGTTATCAACGAGCAGAAAATTCCGGACGTTATCTGCTTACGACAACGTCAGGAACCTGTTCAGCCGTTAGCTACATGAGCTAAGGAGAAATTGCCATGCCGATTATCACAATCTATCAAGGCGCTTCTGGCGAGGGTCAGGAATTGGCCGAAAGCGTAGCCGCTGCTCTTGGTTGCCGTTGTGTCGATCGCGAGGTGCTCGTTGAGGCGAGCCGGCGCTATCGCATTCCCGAAGCCAAACTCAACGAAATCGTGGAAAAAGGACCGCACTGGTGGGACCGTATCGTGCAAGACCTGCGCCCCTACCGAATCGCTCTTCAAGCGGCGCTGTGCGAGCTCGCTCACGATGGCAAAGTTGTTTACCACGGCCATCTGGGTCATGAACTCTTGCCGGGTGTTGGGCACGTGCTCAAAGTGCTTTTGACCGCTCCCTTCGAGTCTCGCATTCAACAAGTCCGGGCGCGGCAAAATCTGACCGATGCCGCGGCCCGCCAGTTTATCGAGGAAGTCGATAAGGCGCGTGGCCGCCGGCTCATGGCGATGTTCGGCACGGATTGGCGCGATCCGAACCGCTATGATCTTGTCCTCAACATTAGCACCGTGCGCCGGGAGAGCGCGAAGCGGATGGTTATCGAGGCCGCGAAGCTCGAAGAGTACAAACCTACTCCAGAGTCGAACCAAGCTTTCAACGACCTCTCTCTCAGTTCCCGCGTCCAGGCGACGTTATTTGCATTGCCGGATCGGCGAGGATCAGGCCTCGAAGTTCGTGCGACGGAGGGCCATATTCACATCGGAGGAAGAATAGAGCGAGGATCGGCAGAGGAGCTGTTGAGAATGGTGAAAATCATACGCGGCGTGACCGACGTGACAACAGAGGTGCACGTGGTTCCACCGCAGGCGTTCCTAGAACCCTGAGGGAGTTAACCAAAAAAAGCTTCCGCCCAATATGATGTGGAGAGGAAATTCAGGGAGTCGCGCGTGCTCACCATGGCGCCGGCAGTAACTCACTTTGATTTGGAATAGCGTTTATTGGGATGCCGGAGTCGTATTGAAAACGTCAGGATTAGGTCAGTATTGCTTCCTGCACGACGGTTGATGTCTAGAGACGCAACGGAAAGGATAATTCGATGAGCCAGAAACCTGTCATTACCGTCGAAGACATCACGAAGACCGCGCTCGAAGCACGCCGGCCGGGCTGCGAGAAGGGTATGCTGCACGAAGACGCACCGGCGCAGACGGCGGTGTATCGGGTCCAGCCCGGCAGCGGCGTTCCGACGCACCAGCATGAGCGGGTCTACGATCTTTTTATCGGCGTGAAGGGAAATATCGAAATCCGCTATGAAGGCCAACACGGCGACGGCGTTTTCGTACTCAAGCCTGGAGCTTTTTGTCGAATCCCGCCCGGTGTGCGACATGAGTTATCGAATCCGAGCAAGACAGACGAAACGGTCTTCCTGCTCGTACAAGCCTCGCAGGAAGGTTTCGATTACGTGCCGGTGCCGTTCCGCACGATTGAGGCAGCGCTGCCGTTCTCGCCGCAGAGCTGAGACAAGTCCATGTTTGCGCCGCGCGCGACACGAAAATCGAGGAGTCGATGGCCGGTCCCGGAGTAAAGTCCGAATGGGGAATAGACGAAGGGCGGTTAGTCGGTAGATCTGGATCTGAATCGCCATCGCCGAGCCATAAGAGCAACTTGGAACAGAGGAAAATAGGAGCTAGGGACTTATGCCATCCGTGGAACAAAATAAGGTTAAACGTTCGGGAATTGGACTGCGTGCATGCGATCGCGACCGAGCCTTTGCGGGTTTTACGCTGTTTGCTCCACTGGGCGGCGACGGCACGGTTTACCTGATCGATCTAGATGGAGAGGTTGTTCACACTTGGCAGATGCCTTATCCGCCAGGGATGTACGGATATCTCACCGATAGCGGCACATTTTTTTACAACGGGAAAACGGTCGATAACCCGACGCACTACATCAACGGTAAACCAGGGAAAGGCGGTGCGGCACTGGAAGCTGACTGGAACGGCCGAGTACTTTGGGAAGTGCGCCATCCAGACCATCACCACGACGGAATAAGATTGAGGAATGGCAACGTTCTGTTGATATGTCTCGCGCCGTTACCACGCGATCTCATCCCAAGAATTCAGGGCGGACTGCCCGGCACGGAACACAACGGCGAGATGTACGCGGATTATCTCGTCGAGATGACTACCAGCGGACAAAAAATGTGGGAATGGCGTGCCTGGGAGCACCTTGATCCTACGACGGATCAAATCACAGCCGTCCAAGATCCTCGCGAGGAGTGGACGCACGCGAACGGTCTTGCCGAGCTACCGAACGGCGATATCGTGTTGAGCTTTCGTCACATTTCGACGGTGGTTATCATTGAACGCAAAACGGGAAAAATCATTTGGAAGCTCGGAGCGCCTCCTCTATCGGGACAGCATGCGCCGACGCCGCTCCCCAATGGCAACCTCTTGCTTTTTGACAACGGCCCGCACCGCTTAGATCACTCGATGCCATTTTCC
>JBOHVN010000063.1:0-27355 GCA_050735675.1 Binatia bacterium
GTTTGCAACTGCGAAATATACATCGTCCGCAGCAGACAATTCAGTAAAAAGTTGGTATCGAGACCGGTTTCTGCCGTGCTCTTGGCGACGGCTGGAGGTTCTTGAAGAACTGCTTCGAGATTTTCCCGGCTAATGTAGCCGAGCGCAACGAGGTTATCGCCGAGCCGGCCGCCGGCGATCTTTTGTTGACGAACCACCCTGTCAAGTTGCTCCGCGTCAATAATACCCTTTGCTACGAGAAGTTCTCCGACAGCCATAAGTTTTACGCTGGATTGATCACGAGAAAAAGATTGTGTTTACGACCGGAGACATTTATATTCGTGGTATAACCCACAAAAAACCGTTTCATTATAGGCGATCGCAGGAATGTGTCAAGAAAACTTCCAGAGACTCTCTGGCCAAAGGGGCGATGCATGATTATCCGCCGAAATATTGAATTGGCCGTAATATTCTTCGCCTGGCTCGGCAGCGGCTGCGCATTAATCGATGATAGCGCGCCAAAGAAGTTATCTCCGACCGGTTTAATTGCCACCCCGGCAACTTACTACAGCACCGCCAAAGCCCGTTATCTAGGTACCAAATATAAAGAAAACCTCGATCGCTTAGCGGAGCGCATCGTTCGCAATCCAAATACCGCGCAGCTCCAATTTGCCAACAACATCTCATCTGTGGGCGGCATAGGTTTCTTTACTCATTCGGCGACTGAAAGTCCGGACGAACGCTACCTGGAGGTCGTGCTCGCGACCCCAGAAACTTTTGAAACGAAGGGGGAGTATAGCGAAAAAGTCCATCAACTTTTTTCCCGCTATGGACCCGCATTGCTGGGGATCATCGCCGGCGATAGCGAGATTTTCGCAGATCAACAGCTAAGCGGCTACGGTCTCAATTTCACCTGGCGCACTGTCACCTCGGAAGCGGCGGCAAACCGCGTCAGCTTGGCGCGGGCGATTATCTATTTTCACAAGGAGAAAGTCGCTAATTTTCTGCGGCAAGGACTTAACCAGAACGAGTTGCTGCGCGACGCGGTGATTTTCGCCGTGGAAGACAACGGACCACTGGAGCTGGTTTCTTATCAACCGCGAGAGACCAAGCCGGATTTTCGGCCAGCCATTCGTGAGGACAACTTGCCGCCGGCGCTGGCCAAACCGACTCAGCTGCCTCCTTCGAGCCCAGCGCGGCGCGAGGCGACGAAAGCAGAGCCCGTCAAGCAACAAGCTCCGATTGCGCAACAGACCCCGGCTCGCGCTGCTGCAAATGTGCCAATGCCACCAGTGGAAAAAGGCGAAACCCAAACACCTGCAGCCGCTCAGGGAGATGTACCATTAGTTTCACGGTCCGCGGAATCTGCAGGCGAAGCCGGCGAAAATTCACTGCCGCCAAAACGTGATGGCGCGGCCGGGAAGCTTGCGCTCGGCAATCGAGCCCAAAGTGCGCCCATGAATCTGCCCCCATCCACAGCGAAACCCGAGCCGACGGCAGATTCAACCAAAACGATGCCGTCACCGGCAAGTGATTTAACGCCTCCCGCCGGCGAAAACAAGCTGCCGGAAGAATCCACAGTCAGTGACTCCGCCACAGTCGTTGCGCCGGTGCCGCAACCAAGAGCAAGCGAAAAAGTAACGAGCGATAAGACCGCAGAAATTCTCCGTGAGGAGACTGCCTCGACTGCAATCAACCAAAGAAAAGCCCGGGAGCCGGAAGCCAAAGTGGCGAAGGAAACGCCAAAGCCATTGCCGGCTGTGGCCACATCCAAGGGCTCCGGTGAGGCGGCGAAACCAAAGCCAATGGCGGAAATCATAGCGCCGGAAACTATCGCGGCGCCGACGCCAACGGTGAAAGCGCCGGCGCCGCGTGTTGCCGAAGAGAAAGTTGTTGCCGCGCCCGCTCCCGCCGCGGCGAAACCAGAAGATCGGCAGCCCAAAATAGAGACGGTTCCCGTGCCGGTGACGCCGGCCCCGCGGCAAACCGGGAAGACGACCATTGCCAGCGAGCCGCACGCTTTGCCGACGCCGGAGGTAAAAGCCAAAGATTCTGTGCGCCCGCAGGAAAAAACCCCACCGGTGCCGGCGCCAGCGAAGGTCGCGAAACCGCTGGAAACGAAACCTGCGGCGCCCCTGGCAAGAGCAGCGACCGAGGAAAAACAATCCGAGACAAAAGAAATCGCGCGTGCTCCGCGGCGCGCGCCGGTCACGTTGCCGCCGCTGCCCAAGTCCGCGCCGGAGCCGGTCGCAAAAGCCGCGCTGCCCGCCGTGGCGGCGGAATCTGCGAAGACACCTGAAGTCAAGGTTGCAAGCGTGCCCGTCGCCCGCCCGACGACTCGCCCATCGCCTGAGGCTCCACCGGCGCAGGAAAACGCCATGACATCACCATCCATTAGCGTTGCAAAAAGCGAGTCGCCTGTCGTGGCAAAGCCGGCGCTGCCGCCGCCTGTGACCGCAGTTCAAGAAAAAGCCGGCGAAAAACCCGCGGCCGAACAACTTGCGTCGCTGAGAAAACCAGAGCCAGCGACCGTCGCGAAAAAGCCGCTCGCGCGCCCGGTGCCTAGGCCGTTGGAAGGTTTTATTATCCAGATCGCGTTTAGCGACAAAGAGAAGGCGCAAAACTGGGCGGAAAAGATGGAGCGGCGCGGTTATGCCGTCTCGGTCACGGAAGCGGGAGCCAGCGGCGCGCTGCGCGTGCGGCTGGGTAATTTTACCATGCGCGATGACGCCGAACGCCAGCTGCGAAGTTTTAAACAAGAAGGCATGAACGGCATCGTGGTTAATCTGCCCCAAGCATTTCGACCGGAGGCGCGTTCTTCGGTCCCTTGAGCCGCGCGCTTGCGAGCCAGACTTATGTTCTGTGTGAAAGGAATGTTCGGACACCGCTCGCGTGCCGGTTGCGCCCGATGGTCGTGCTCAAGCTTCCGGTTTTAGCTTCTCGCGCAGGACGTCGTTGACCTTCTGCGGGTTGGCCTTGCCTTGAGTCGCCTTCATGATCTGGCCCATCAAAAAGCCGAAAACTTTTTCATTCCCGGAGCGATACCGCTCGACTTGTTTGATATTGGCCGCCAGCACCTGATCGATCGCGGTCTCGATACTCGACAAGTCGGAGACTTGCTCCAGGCCCTTTTCGCTGACTATTTGCTGTGGCATTTGACTCGACTCCAACATCGCTTCGAAGACGGTCTTGGCAATCTTGCCGCTGATCTTCCCCTCGTCGATCATTTGCACCAGTTGAGCTAAGTGCGGCGCCGCCACCGGCCAGCTCGTGATGTAGAGCTGTTCATCGAGCCGGCGTTCTTTCAGTTCGCGGAACAGATCGCCGACGATCCAGTTGCAGAGCGCTTTCGCATTGGCGTGAGTTTTCACCGCGTCTTCAAAATAATCGGCGACATCTTTTCGGCTGGTGAGTAACTCGGCGTCGTACGCAGGCAATCCATAGTGCGACGTGTATCGCCGCTTGCGCGCCGCTGGCAGCTCAGGCAGGGCGGCGCTGATTTCCGCGATCCAATTCTCGTCAAGGGTCAGCGGCAGCAGGTCTGGATCGGGAAAATAACGATAATCATGCGCCGATTCCTTCGAGCGCATCGAGCGGGTCTCCTCGCGCTGCTCATCCCACAGGCGGGTTTCCTGGGAGAGCTTGCCGCCGCTCGACAGCGTGTCGATTTGCCTTTCGATTTCAAACTCGAGGGCCCGTTCGACGGCGCGAAAGGAGTTCAAATTTTTTATTTCGATCTTGGTTCCCAACGTTTCGCTGCCCTGCGGGCGAACCGAGATATTGGCGTCGCAGCGAAAGCTGCCTTCTTCCATGTTGCCGTCGCAAATGCCGAGATATTGGACGATCGCTCGGAGTGTTCTTAGATACGCGCCGGCTTCCTCGCGCGACCGCAGGTCGGGCTCGGTGACGATTTCCAGCAGCGGCACGCCGGCCCGATTGAGATCGACGAGGCTCGAGCCGCCGTGCGCATCGTGAATATTCTTGCCAGCGTCTTCTTCCATGTGAATGCGCGTCAGGCGTACGCGCTTCGCGGCGCCATCGATTTCGATGTCGATATGTCCGTTAACGCAGATCGGCAGCTCGTATTGGCTGATCTGATAGCCCTTCGGTAGATCCGGATAAAAATAATGCTTCCGCGCGAGGACGCTCGCGCGAGCGATCTCGCAGTGGGTCGCCAGCCCGGCTTTAATTGCAAACTCGATGACCCGCTTGTTCAACACCGGCAACACACCGGGAAAGCCGGCACAAACCGGACAAGCGTTTTCATTGGGCTCCCGGCCAAACTTGGTCGAGCAGCCGCAGAAAATCTTCGACTCGGTGAGGAGCTGGGCATGGACTTCCAGTCCGATGACGCTTTCGTAATTCATGATGTCGAGAATCGGGAATGGAGGATAGAGGATCGAAGATCGCGATTATCCATCATCGATCCTCTATCCTCGGCTTTTTTTTGTGCCAATCCGTCGCTTGCTCATAATGATGCCCGACGCGGAGGATCGTCGTTTCGTCAAAATGTTTGCCGATCACCTGCATGCCGATCGGCATGCCTTCCGAATCGAACCCGCACGGCAGCGACAGCGCCGGCAAGCCCGCCAGATTGATCGAGATCGTGTAGATATCCGACAGGTACATCTGCAGCGGATCTTGGCTTTTTTCGCCGATCTTAAATGCCGTCGTCGGCGTGGTCGGCGTCACGATCACGTCACAGCGTTTGAACGCTTCGTCGAAGTCGCGCTTGATCAGGGTGCGCACGCGCTGCGCCTTTAAATAGTAAGCGTCGTAGTAACCGGCCGATAAACCGTAGGTGCCGAGCATGATGCGCCGCTTGACCTCGGCGCCGAAACCCTCGTCGCGGGTGACCCTGTAGGTTTCCGTTAGATCTTTGGCGCCGGCGCGATAGCCGTAGCGCATGCCGTCGTAGCGTGCCAGGTTCGAACTCGCTTCCGCGGTCGCGACGATGTAGTACACGGCTACCGCATACTCCGTGTGCGGCAGGGAAATCTCTTCGATGACCGCGCCGCTGTTTTGAAGCTCTCGAATCGCGCGCCGAACGGCCTGTTCCACTTCGGCTTGTATGCCGGAGACGAAGTACTCCTTCGGGATACCCACGCGCAGACCTTTGACGCCGCCCGCCAGCGCTGCCGAATAGCGAGGGACGGAGCGCTTGACCGAGGTCGAGTCGGCGGGATCCTGCCCGGCAATTGCCTCCAACACGAGCGCCGCGTCGAGCACGTTTTTAGCCAGTGGGCCGACCTGGTCCATGGACGACGCGAAAGCGATGATGCCGTAGCGGCTCACCCGCCCATAGGTCGGTTTGAGACCGACGATGCCGCAGCATGCCGCCGGTTGGCGAATCGATCCGCCGGTGTCGGTGCCGAGAGCGGCGATACATTGATCGGCTGCGACGGCCGCGGCCGAGCCGCCCGAGGAACCTCCGGGTATGCGTTCGAGGTTCCATGGATTGCGCGTGGGAAAAAACGCTGAGTTTTCCGCCGAAGAGCCCATGGCGAATTCGTCGAGATTGGTCTTGCCGACGAGCACCGCGCCGGCGGCGCGCAGTTTTTGCACCGTCGTCGCATCGTAAGGCGGAATAAACTCGCCGAGGATTTTCGAAGCGGCTGTCGTGCGCAGCCCTTGGGTGAGAAAATTATCCTTCAGAGCAATGGGTATGCCCAGCAGCGGCGAGTCGCCGTCTTTTGCGCGCAGGCGCGCGTCGGCGCGGCGCGCTTGGTTGAGCGCGGCCTCACGATCGAGAGTCAGATAAGCCTGGATTTGCGCGTCGCTTGCGGCGATACGCTGAAAAACCGCCTCAGTGAGATCCACGGACGCGAGCTTGCGCCGGCGTAATTGTTGCGCGGCATCGGAGAGAGTCAGCGCGGCAAGGCTCATTCGATGATCTTGGGAACTTTAAAGAATGTCCCGTCCCGATCGGGCGCGTTGGCCAACAACGCTTCGGGATCGGGCTGATTGGTCACCGCATCGGCACGCAGTGCATTCATTGTGTCGAGCGCGTGGGTAAAAGGTTCCACCTGCGCCGTATCGAGCTGGTTGAGTTTGTCCATGTACTCCAGGATAGGGTCGAGTTGCCGGATCAGCTGCGATTTCTCCTCGGCCCTAAGTCGCAGCCTCGCTAAAACGGCGATCCGATCGACTTCTTCGGCCGTTATCTTCATGAGATTTTTTTAACACAAGGCCGAATTAATGCCAATCTACGCCGGGCGCGCTGCGAATGTTGCGAAATCAGCTAATTTATTTGCAGTTGAGAGGCCTTTTAGCTAACAATGGCAGGCCATGAAGGACGGGCAGCTATCCCTGGGAGTCGCGTCAGGGCCGTTGGAATTTCACTCCTACGAAGAGGAGAGCTACGCCCGGGGTTTTAAGTCGATCGCCGGCATTGACGAGGTGGGGCGCGGCCCCCTCGCGGGGCCGGTGATCGCCGCGGCGGTTATCTTCCCGCGCGGGTACTCGCACCCCGAGATTAAGGACTCAAAGTTAATCTCGGCCAAGCAGCGCGAAAAATTGGCGCTGGTGATTCAAGAGAACGCGAAGTGCTGGTCGCTGGGCGTGGCGGAAGTGGAAGAAATAGACCGCCTCAATATACTTCAGGCGAGTCTCCTGGCAATGGTGAAGGCGCTCGCGGCGTTGCGTTCGAAAGCGGACTGCGTCCTCATCGACGGCAATCAAACCATACCGCTGCCGCTGTTTCGCGCCGGCAAGTTTCTCACCGGCAGATCGCTTTACCAAAAAACCATCGTCAAAGGCGACCAGTTGTGTATCTCAATCGCGGCGGCGTCGATTGTGGCGAAGGTCGCGCGCGACAAGACCATGGTCGAGTGGGATAAACAGTATCCCGAGTATGGTTTTGCCGCCCACAAGGGTTACAGCTGCGCGGCGCATTTCGACGCGCTTAAGCGCTTCGGTCCCACGCCGATTCACCGGCAGAGCTTTAAACCGGTACGCGACGTGACAACCGACCCAAACCATATCGGCCCGCTATTTGAATAATAATGGGCGCGAATACCGGCAAACTGCTGTTAGGTCAAGAAGGCGAGCGCCTCGCCGAGCGGTACCTCCAGAAAAAAGGCTACAAGCTGGTCGAGCGCAACTACCGCTGCGCCGTCGGCGAATTGGACTTGATCGTCTTGGATCGCCGCGTCGTCGTCTTCGTCGAAGTGAAGACACGCACGGGTCACGGCTTCGGCTCGCCGCTCGAAGCCGTGGAGTCTAGAAAACAACGAAAAATGATTCAAGCGGCCCAGTTCTTTCTGAGCGCCAAGGGGCTGCAGCAGCGCGAAGCGCGCTTTGACGTCGTCGGCATTTCTTGGCGGGGCCGCGAGCCGGTGGTCGAACATATCGAGAATGCTTTTGAGCTGTCGTAAGGTAGTCGGATGCTGGATGTAAAGTTACTGCGGGGAAATCTAGACGCAGTGAAAGCGCGCATGGCGACGCGCGGCGCCGAGATCGACTGGGACGAGTTCGTCAGGCTCGACCGCGAGCGGCGCGATGCGTTGGCGAATATCGAACGCCTCAAGGAAAAAAAGAATCGCCTCTCCGGCGAGATCGGCAAGCTTAAGCAATGCGGCGGCGATGCCACAGCGTTGATGCGCGAAGGGGAAGAAGTGAGCGAAGGGATTCGCGCCAGCGAAGGGCCGCTGGCCGATATCCAGGACCGCTTCGAGCGCTTGATGTTGACCTTGCCCAATCTGCCGCACGCCAGCGTCAAAGTCGGCAAGAACGAAACGGAAAATAGCGAAGTGCGGCGCTGGGGCGACCCGCCGCAGTTCGATTTTACGCCGAAAAGCCATTGGGACATCGGCGAAGAGCTGGGTATCCTGGACTTCGAGCGCGCGGCAAAAATCGCCGGCGCCCGGTTCGCCGTTTATCGCGGCGCCGGCGCCAGGCTTGAGCGCGCGTTGATCAACTTCATGCTCGACTTGCACACGACGGAAAACGGCTACACGGAGATGTTGCCGCCAGCGTTGGCCAATCGCACCGCTTTGGTCGGCACCGGGCAGTTGCCGAAATTCGAAGAAGATCTGTTTCGTCTCGCGCAGGGAGAATACTTTCTTATTCCGACGGCCGAAGTGCCTCTCACCAACCTGCATCGCGACGAGATGCTGGAAAGCGAAGATCTGCCGATTAGGTACGTTGCGTACACGCCGTGTTTTCGCAGCGAAGCGGGTTCCTACGGAAAAGACGTGCGCGGGCTGATTCGCCAGCATCAGTTTAACAAAGTCGAAATGGTGAAGTTCACCGAACCAGAAACTTCCTATGACGAGTTGGAAAGCATGGTGCGAAACGCGGAAGAAGTGTTGAAGCGGCTAAAGGTTCCTTACCGTGTCGTTGAGCTTTGTACCGGAGATATGGGATTCAGCTCTGCGAAAACCTATGATCTCGAAGTGTGGCTGCCGGGACAGAATGCTTACAGAGAGATTAGCTCCTGTTCGAACTGCGAAGACTTCCAAGCCCGCCGCGCGAATATTCGCTACCGCAAAGAGAAAAAGGGCAGGCCAATGTTCGTCCACACGCTCAACGGCTCAGGTTTGGCCGTCGGCCGCACGTTGGTCGCCGTGCTGGAGAACTACCAGCAGAAAGACGGCAGCGTGGTGGTTCCAGAGGCGCTGCGGCCGTACATGGGCGGCTTGGAACGGATCCGCTAGCTCCGTCCGGCTCCCATGTTCTGGTCCCATGACGAATATCCTCATCGCTCCCTTCCCGCGCGAGCGGGAAGAGATAACACTCCATGCGACTAACTTTGTCACAAGAGTTTCGCTGTCTCTGACCAACTTGCAACCTTTTCATCCAGCCGTTATTTTAAGATTTGGCCGTTGACTGACACGCCTGATCTTTAAACCACTTGAGTCTAATCAGATGCGTCGTCCGGAGGGGTGGGTGAGCGGTTGAAACCACCGGTCTTGAAATTCTGAAATAGGCTTTTTAGAAAGCCGCGACAAAACGCCTGGTTAGCGATAACCGGGCGTTTTTATTTGTGAAAGTGGTCTTTGCAGATTTTGCAGGTAGCTGTTGATAACTACTCATTTTAGGCAAAAATTGGCAACGAGGTGGCAACATGGATGACCCGGAAAAAGGGGCTGCCGCCTGCTGAGCTATTAAAACTGCTTAGGTAGCCCAGCCTGCTTCAGGACGACATTTGCCAGGTGGCGAGACCGAATCTTCGAGTCAACCGGGAAATAGTGCTTGGCGATCGGGTTGTACCAGATTTCGTGATCGCATTTTCCTTGACGATGGAAATGGCACCCGTTCTCGCGGAGAATTCTTTTAATCTGCGGGGTGTAATCCGCCATCACGCCGCGACGGGAAGCGTTGTCCTGTCTTGCCCGTGATACTGGATGATGAGATCGAGCGAGCTATATTTTCCAAATTGGCTGTCATTGAGTTCCAATAATTCGGGGATGAGCACTTTTAGTTTTTCCAGCAGATGGTCGGGAGATTCGGCTTCCGCGGCAAGACCGGGCACGTCTTCGCTCTCAGCTACCCAAACCTTAGCCTCGGTATCCCATTCGGCTTTTACTTTGATCGTGCGTTCCATGTAACAACCCCCCTCTAGTCACTTAGCAAGTATAATGCATAAAGTGTTCTCAATGCGAACGCTTCCCCCCCTAGATTTTAAGAAGAGAATTTTGGCTCAATGGAGATGGAAACCTGCACATTGCTGAAGTCAGCAAACTCTTGCATCGCATCAGTCAGCAAGTCGCTTAGGACAGCGGCGGGCTCGCTCTGACATGCGCGGGCGTCTTTAAGCACTAAGGATCGCGGCGATCTAAGGAAGGGGTCAGTATGAACCAAGCCGTCACAGAAGCCATAACCGCGTGGCTCAAGGCGCACAAGGAAAAGGCCGGTAAGGCCAGAAAGGGGGAATGATGAGCGAGAAATTTGAGCGAGTCCAAAAAACAAAGTATCTCTACAAGCGCCAGTATCAGACCGTCAACAGCGACTGGAGCACGGTTTATTACGCTCGCTTCACCAATCCACAAGGACATGATCACCGGCGCCCTAAAGTACGTCCGCAAGAACGCCGGCATCAAAGATTTTCGGTTCCATGACTTCCGGCACTGTGCCAAGACCGCATGGGCGCGCCGCGGGGCAGGGGTCGAGGCCGCCATGCGCAGCCGGCCATGCCAGCCCGCAGATGCACCAGCATTATATCCACCTTCAGCGCTCCGATGTTGCCAAAGCCTTTGGAATTTTGGCGACGACGTGGCAACATGAAACCGAAGCCGACAAAGGTCAAGTCTGTAAATCCTTGATTTTCCTATCGGAGGGGTGGGTGAGCGGTTGAAACCACCGGTCTTGAAAACCGGCGTCCACTTCGTGGACCGCGAGTTCGAATCTCGCCCCCTCCGCCATCGAAAACGGCACACTTCCAAGTGATTCTCACGCTCCTGGAGTGATGGAGTACTGGGTGTCGCGCTTGCGGAAACTTCATCGCTCTGTTTACCTGTTTCAATTGATCTCAATTCGACCGAAATTAAGGATGGTGTTGCATGGCGAACGGTGCGGCGGCTTCTTTGCAGTTTCTCGGCGCGGCGGGCGGAGTTACTGGATCAAAGTATTTATTTTCCTACGGCGACGATCAGGTTTTAATTGACTGCGGATTGTTTCAGGGACTGAAGGAACTGCGCCAGAGAAATTGGGCGCCGGTGCCGGTCAATCTGGCGCGTTTGCGCGCGGTGATTTTAACGCACGCGCACATCGATCATTCGGGCTACCTGCCGCGCATCATTTCCAAGGGTTATAAAGGACCGGTATTCGCGACCCCCGGCACTTGTGATCTGTTGGGCGTGATGTTGCCTGACGCGGCGCATCTGCAAGAGGAAGAGGCGCGCTACGCCAACCGCAAGGGATATTCACGGCACGCACCGGCCTTGCCGTTATACACAATCGAAGATGCCGAGCAGTCGTTAAAGCTCCTGCGGCCGACGCGCGTGGATGAGTCTGTCGAGGTCGCTAGGGGTACATTTCTTGACTTCGGCCGCGTCGGCCATATTCTCGGCGCGGGTTCAGCGCGGTTATCGTTTGAGGCGAACGGACAGAAAAGAACTCTGCTCGACTCAGGTGATCTTGGCCGCTACGACCGGCCGATTCTTAAAGATCCCGAACCTGCGGGAAGCGCCGATTGGCTGCTCATCGAATCGACCTACGGCAATCGCAGCCACGCCAAGGATTCGGAAATCGAGCTGCGCGATCTGATCAAAGAGACCGTCGCGCAGCGCGGCTGTCTTATCATTCCCGCCTTCGCCATCGGCAGAACGCAAGAGTTGATTTACACGATTCGCAAGATGGAAGACGCGGGTGAGATTCCGCCGGTTCCCGTCCATGTCGACAGTCCAATGGGAATCGAGGCGACGGAGATTTACTGCCGCCACATCGACGAGCACGATTTCGATATGCAACAACTGCGCAATCAAGAGAGTTGTCCGATCAACTCACGACATATGGTCGTGGACAAAACACCTGAGCAGTCGAAGGCGATCAATAGTTTGAAAGGGCCGCTTATCATCATCTCCGCCAGCGGCATGGCGACGGGCGGTCGCGTCTTACACCATCTGAAACATCGCTTGCCCAATCCCGACACGACGGTGCTTTTCGCCGGCTACCAGGCGGAGGGCACCCGCGGCAGATCGCTTCAGGACGGCGCGAAGGAAATCAAAATGCTCGGCGAAGTTGTGCCGGTGCGCGCCAGAATCAAGGTTCTCGATGGCTTCTCGGCGCACGCGGATCAGGGCGAAATTTTGCGTTGGCTCCGCACGTTCAAAAAGCCGCCCACTATGACCTACGTCGTGCACGGCGAGCCGCCGGCGGCCCACGCGCTGGCGGAAGTGATTCGTAAGCGCCTCAAGTGGAAAGTGGAGATTGCCAAACACCAGCAGGTAGTGCCGTTGGTGTGATCCCCCTCGACGCCACCGACCGGAGGGGTGAACGAGAGGCAGTAAGGATGCACCCCCATCTCAATCTTCCCCCGTCGAGAGACTGTGTCGCAATGAGAAAAATCCCATAGCTGTCATGCTGAGCGCAGCGAAGCATCTCGCATTTTTAGTAGTCACTTACGAAGACCACATCCTTCGGCTACCGCCTCAGGATGACATTGCCACACAGTCTCTCGAAGGGGGAAGAGGTCGGACAGGACGGGATAGTGTGCCGCGATACTCTCGCTCCGCGACGTTGTCTTGAGAGGGCTTTATGATCGATCCAATTTGTCACATGACCGTCTCGACGAAAAACACTCGGGGGCGGCGGTTCTCAGTTACCGGCAGACTCACCGCATCATCGTTTTCAGCCTTGCTGAGATAGCATGACAAATTTCTGCGAGGAATGAGTCCTCAATTTCGCGGCACCAATTGATTTGCTGATGCGAGGTGATCCATGCCTCAGTGAGGCGCAGCGGCGACTGGTGGGCTGCCAATCCGCCCGGCCCAGTATTGTTTCCATTTTCCAGGTGATTGGAGTAAGTAGAGCCTACAAAGCCGGAGGCGCGGCGTGCATTTTGCGCCAGCGGCGCGGGTGGATGAAGCAATGCCGATATTGAAAGTCGAAGGGGTTACTAAACTCTTCAAAGACGTGAGAGCGCTCGACGAAGTCAGCTTCGAGTTCGACAAGGGGATTCTCTCTTTTCTTGGCCCTTCCGGGTGCGGTAAGACGACGCTGCTGAGATCGATTGCCGGCCTCGAAGTGCCGGACGCGGGATCGATCTCCATCGCCGACAAAGTTCAGACTTCCATCGAGCGGGGTATCCTCGTGCCGCCCTACGCGCGCGCGATCGGTTTCGTGTTCCAGAACTACGCGCTGTGGCCGCACATGACGGTTTTTAAAAACGTCGCCTTCGGCCTCAAGCTGCGCAAGCAACGGGATGATGAAATCCAGCGCAAGGTCATGTCGGCTCTGGAACTCGTCGGACTTCGAGGTCGCGAGCAAAGATACCCGTCGCAATTGAGCGGCGGGCAGCAGCAGCGCGTCGCCCTGGCGCGCAGCCTGGCACTTGAGCCCCGGCTGATTCTCCTTGATGAGCCGCTCAGCAATCTCGACGCTAAGCTGCGCGAAGAAATGCGCATCGAGCTCAAGCGCTTGATCAAGAAAGTCGGTATCAGCGCGCTTTACGTGACCCATGATCAGGAAGAGGCTTTCACGATCTCGGATGCCGTGGTGGTCATGGACGCAGGCAAGATCCTCCAGTACGGCGCGCCGGACGAGATTTACAATCGCCCGATCCATCCTTTCGTCGCCGCTTTCGTCGGCCATTCGATGCTGGTCGACGGCAAGGTGGTAAAGATCGAAGGTGCCAATTGCTTCGTCAATGTGCCCGAGTTTAACGGCGCGAATCTTTTGTCGCCGGCGCCACAGCGGGCCGCGCCGGGCGACGCCTGCAAGGTGGTGATCCGCACCACCGAGGTCAAGCTCAGCCACGACGGCTTTCCCGCGGGAACGGTTAACGTCATCGAAGGAGTGATGACCAGCCGCGAATATCGCGGCGGATTGACCGACCATCGGGTGCAAATCGGCTCGAAGGAATTAGTCGTCACCTCGCACAAACTCTGCCCGATGATTCGGGTCAACGGCGATGGCGGTAAGACATTCGTCGCCATCGACCCTTCCTCCATCAGCCTGATCGTGTCCGGCTTATGAGCGCGTGGTGCCTGAAGATGCGCGGCTGGTAGAAAGGAGCCGGGTCACGGCCAACTTAAATTCATTTAGAATCACCGTGCGCCAAGGCACGCTCGTGCCGCTGATCGCCAGCACCATCGCCGGGGCGGCGATCATCACTCCCGTGATAGTCGTGCTGTGGCGCAGCTTCACCACCGGCAGGTTGGGTTTCACCGTGGGGCTCAATTTGAACAACTACCTGCGCGTGTTCGGCGACAAAGATATCATGCCGATGCTCAGCAACTCGGTGCTCTACGCGGCCGGCTCGGCCGTGCTCGGCACCGGTGTGGGCGCCTTGCTGGCATGGATCGTCGCGCGCACCAACACGCCTGGCAAAGGATTGGTCGAGCTGATGCCGCTCTATCCGATCCTCATGCCGCCGATCATGAAAAACATCGCGTGGATTCTGCTGCTCGCTCCCAAGTCGGGAATTCTCAACGGCATGTTAAACCAGTATATCGGCATCGACACGCCGGTGTTCAACGCTTTCAGCATGGCCGGCATGATTTGGGTCTTCGGTTTGGCTTGCGTGCCGCTGGGGTATCTTTTTCTCCTGCCGGTATTTCTCTCGTTCGATCCATCGCTGGAAGAGAGCGCGTATATCGCCGGCAGTAGGCCGGTGCATACGATGATGAAAATTACCTTTCCGCTCGCTTTGCCGGCGTTCCTGTCCGCTTTCGTGCTGAATTTTCTCCGGGGATTGAGATCATTTGAAACGCCGGTGCTGCAAGGAACGCCCGGCAACATCAAAGTTTTCGTCAGCCGCGTCTATGATTCGATGGCGCTCGAATTCAACACGGGATTGGCGACCGCGTACAGTGTGGTTTTGGTCGTGCTCTCGGTCATCACTTTGTATTTCTACGTGCGCGCGACGCGTTTCTCCGAGCGCTACGCGACCATCACCGGCAAAGGCTATCGGGTTAAAGTCATCGACATCGGACCGTGGAAATATGTTACGTTCCTCGCCGTGTTCATTTATTTTTTGGCCGGCATCCTGATTCCTTTCGCCGTGCTGATCGTGGTGTCGATGATTCCCTACTTCGACTACGAAACGTTCATGACCTTCCCGGCCAACGCCGTCTTGACGAATTATTACACGGTCTTGAAGCATCCAAGTTTTGTCAACGGGCTCTACAATTCACTGGTTTTGTCGGTGAGCATCGCCGTGATCACCGTGCTGGCGGGCATCGTCATGGCATTTACGATTTATCGGACCCGGGCCGCCGGCACCAAGCTGTTTGAATTTATCGGCACCTTGCCGCTGGCGTTTCCGCCGCTGGTTTTGTCGGTCGGCTTGGTGATCATTTTCCTCGGCACGCCGCTTTACAATAGTTTGCTCGCTCTGGGCATCGGTCTGTTCGTCGCCTACTTTCCCTACGCGTTTCGAAACGCCTCAGGCTCCATCGTCAACATCCACAAGGAGCTCGACGAGGCGGCCTGGGTGCACGGCGCGCGCTGGCGCCATGTATTCTTCAAGATCACGCTGCCGATTCTCAAGCCGTCGGTCGGGGGCGCGCTCTTTTATATATTCATCGAGGCGATTCGCAACGTCGACGTGGCGGTCTTGCTCACATCCCCCGGTAAGGAGTACGGTCCGGTGACGTTGTTCGAGTATTTCCGGCTTGGCCAGTGGGCCGAGGCGGCGGCGGGCGGGGTGATCTATTTGATTATCCTGGTCGTGGCCGTATCCGTGGCTAAGTTTGTGTTCAATCTGAAGTTCAGTCTGTGATGCATCGTCAAATCGAAGTCCAACAAAAGGGGGAGAAATCAATGATCAGTAAATCCATAAAGGTGATCGCAATCGGGTTGGCCGCTGGCTTGTTTTTCGCCGGCCCGGCGGGAGCGGCGCAGAAAGCCATTCCCGGCCAGGTGAAAGGAGAAGCGGCTAGCGCCGGCGCCACCGCGCGGGCGGCCAAGGCTTTCGAGAAAGCGAGTGCCGAGCTTTACCCGAAGGCCAAACAAGAGGGCAATCTCATCATGTATTCCGTCTGGGACGTCGAGCATTTAAGGGTAATCAGCGATACATTCATGAAACGCTATCCGGGGATAAAAGCGACCTATTGGCAAGCGCGCAACCCGGAGATCGTCACGCGCGTTTTGACCGAGCTCCAGGGCGGCCAGTCGAGTTTCGACGTCGTTTTATCGGATAACGCCCCGTCGGTCATCCGCGCCGCGGGCGGAATCATGAACTACGACACCGTGCAGAAAGATGTATTGTTGTTGCACGATCCGGGGATCCCGACAGTGAGCCTGCAGATCCAGGCGCTCGCTTTCAACACCAGGAAAATGAAGCCCGCCGAGGCGCCAAAAGACTGGGAAGACGTAGCTAACCCGAAATTCAAGGGCATGATCGCGCTCGACGATCCGTTGCGGGCGGGTCCGTTGAGCTCCATGCTTTCAGCGTTAAAGACTCAATGGAACGATGACGGTCGCTTCAAAAAATTTCTGAGCGGACTCAAGGCGCTGAAAGTGCCCGTGCATAAAAGCACGAGCGCGATGTTCCGGCTGTTGGTTTCGGGTGAGTACAATATCGCCATGCCGGCGCTGTTGCACGATGTCATGGAAGAAATGCATAAAGGCGCTCCGGTGAGTTACGTCAAGACCAACCCGCCGGTCTTGTTCCCTCGCCATGCAGGCATTTACGCCAAGTCGCCCAACCCGAACGCGGCCAAACTCTTTGCCGAATGGCTGATCTCCGAGGAGGGACAGAAAGCCCTCGATTCCGTCGGCCGCGAGTCATCGCGCATCGATTTCAAATCGAAGACCTCGATCGAGTCGGCGTTCGGCAAAGGCGCCAAGACGCTGCCGGTGACCGACAAACTCTTTCTCGAAGATCCGAAGAAGTGGCTCGATATCAACGTGAAGCCGATCTGGGAAGGCTAAAGATCGGCCAAGCCAGATTCCACCGGAAAAAAGGGCCGGCGCTGTTGGCGCCGGCCCTTTTTTTGCTTTGTGCGGCGATGTTTCAGCAGCGTGCGAACGTGCTACCGGGATCGCGGCGCGCGATTGTAGAAAACTGCACTTTCGTATGCTAGTTTTAGCAAACTCAATTTGTACGTTGTGCATCGATCGCCGATGTTTTTGTGGCGCTTACGCGCGCCCCAAAAATCGGCTACGCAGAGATTCAGACCGTTACGGAGAGATGGCCGAGTGGTCTAAGGCGCACGCCTGCTAAGCGTGTGTACCCCAAAAGGGTACCGAGGGTTCAAATCCCTCTCTCTCCGCCATTTGCCTTACGGTATCGGCGCCCGTAGCTCAATTGGACAGAGCACCAGACTACGGATCTGGGGGTTGGGGGTTCGAATCCCTCCGGGCGCGCCAGAGGCACTGCCGTTTGCTGCCTCAGTACAGGTCAGAGAACGGGACTTTTTTCCGTGTTCCATCCGTTATGCTGTAACTGGAGTTGGCGAATGCTCGTGTTTACGAGCTAGCTCTGCCTTGGGTTTGAACCTCCCTTGAGCAGAGGAGTAAGTGCCTCCCAGCGTCTTACCGTCAACTCCACAACTAGCCTCCCATCGAGGGCGTTTTTTAGGTCCCCGCTTTTACCATCCGCACTCGGCAGAATGCAACAATTTTTTCATCTCTCCAGCTCGGGCGGAAAGTTTTCGAAAGGGCACTTGCACAAACCGGGGCCAATTACGGCGATGAGATGAATCTCATACACGGGCCAGCGTGAAACAACTTCCGATTCCATGATCCTTACATACAGGATATTCCTTGGTAGGACTGTCGACTGACTGAGCGGCTGGAGAATTTATGCGCTTCCTTGGCGAAATATTCGGCCGATTAATGTTTTGTGTTGGTCTGATGGTCACCGTGGTTGGTTGCGTGCTCGGATCGATCGTTGGATCGGCCGGCGGCACGACCGTGTTTGGAGTCACTTTGATCATAGTTGGCGCGGTGATCTATTGGGTTGCGTCGGCCAAGATATGTCTGCGGTGCTCGAAGCGAATTAATCACAACGCGCTTACATGCAAACACTGCGGCATGCCGGCGGGTTGATCAGCTTTCGCAAGACCACTTCAGATTAAACAGCTTTCATTGGAACAACTTTGTTCCCGTTTGTACCCGGCAGATTTCATCATCGATATTGTCTGAGGACTGCCCGCGTAGAGATTCTCCAGAATCGAGTTCGGCATTCCCGGCAACGGAAGGGCCGGATGGAAGTAAGACTCAAAATCTTCTCGAATCAAGTTCGCCCGATGAGAATTTCTCACGTTGGTGCTATCGCAGCGCGGACACCGAAGCGCCTTCCGACTATCGGCCATGACTTAGCTTAACCCTGAAAAGGCGGTTTGCTCAATCAGCATTATCCTCGACCCGCAGTCCGACTGGAATTGGCCCGCAATAGCGGCCGGCACGGCTCGTCTCGTGATCGTCACCACAAACGTCCCATCGGTGAAAATGACTATTGCACGGCAGAATTCAGGTATTAGGAAGAACAGGCAGGCCACAGGCATGGATGCTGCGTTACACGGAAATCAGACGCGCTTCTCGATTAGCGAATCGCCACTTTGTCTTGTATCTGATACAGCGCGGAGTCCTTCTGTCGCGCCGTTGGGACGGCAACGGATCTTTTTTTTGTTTAAACTACTGGCAAGCAATCACTTGTCCTCGGTGAATGGGCAAACTCGTCGCGCGGAGGAAAAAGCGGCTTCCGGCGCTTTGGTCGGAAACCACGATCGCCGTCTCTGATCGCAGTCAAAAGCAATTTGCCGAGATATTAGCCGTTGCTTGGCCCATTCTTTGCTCGTTGCTCTGTCATCCGAGATGATGTTTGCGAGGAATCGTTGTGAGGTTGGCCAAAGCGAGTACAGAACAGCGGCGGCAAAGGTCAACCACAAAAGAGCCCAAGGAAAGCTTCTGCGCTAGAGCTACGACTGCACAACATGTCGCGTTCCCATTCTGACGAGCCCTACGAACAGAATGCCAACAGATCAAGCTGCTCCAGGATTCGAGATATCGGTGCTTCAGACAACGTTCCCGGCGCGCGGTCGATGGCGTTGAGCCCGAAAGACACTTTGTTTGTCGGGACTCGCGAGGCGGGAAAAGTCTACGCGCTGCCGGCTAACGGCAATCCTCGACGAGTGCTGACCACCACGGGGGGCTCAACGGAGCCAACCCGGATCGCTACGGTGTGATTACGCGAATGAAAGCGGACGGTTCGGGTCTGGAAGTCTTTGCCCGCGGCGTGCGCAACAGCGCCGGATTCGACTGGCACCCGTCACTGAAGAATCTACCCCATAAGTTGCCGAAAAAGGACGACGAATACCCGACGCAATACCGACACGAAGAAATAACAAATCAACCCTAACCATGAAGAGGAGGACGGATCATGACGAATCGTGTTTATGTGGGGAGCCTGCCCTACGCCACAACCGACGCCAAGTTAGCGGAGATTTTCTCTCAATACGGCACGGTGGAATCGGCCAGGATCATCACGGACAGGCTCACCGGCCGGTCGAAAGGTTTTGGCTTCGTCGAGATGGGTTCCGGCATCGAGGCGCAGGCCGCGATCGAAGCGTTGAACGGCAGCCAGTTGGACGGGCGAAGCCTAACCGTCAATGAAGCCCGCCCGCCAGAACGGCGGCCGCCATTCGACAGCGATCGCCGAGGCGGCGGAGGCGGACGCGACAGCGGCTGGCGCGGCGAGCGCAGACGCTGGTAAACGCGGCACGCAAAACGACTTCGGTACACAGTTCGAAATTTAACCCTGATTCGGGCGTTGTTGCGCTCATGCAGTAGTTCTCAGCGTCGCACACGGTCGCGTTCGCCGAATGCGGCGAGTGTCATTCGCCGTTTGCGACAAACGACGCGTTGCCGAATCAGATACGACTGAGACGCTGGCTAATTTAGCAGCAGCCCGGCTATTGGATTTCTTAGCAAGCGCTTGGCTGGACGCCGGGCGTATCGGACTGGTAACGCTCGGCGGTTTCATGCTCCAGCGCGTGTTCGAGCGCTTCGTCCACGGTAGTCAGAAACTCAAACTGAATTCCGGCGCACGCTGATGGTGGAATTTCTTCCAGGTCGCGTTGGTTCATGGCCGGCAGCAGGACTGTGGAGATGCCCGCGCGCTTGGCGGCGAGCACCTTTTCCTTGATGCCGCCGACCGGCAGCACCAGGCCGCGCAGACTGATCTCGCCGGTCATGGCCACGTCCTTGCGCACACGTTGGCCGAGCAGCAGCGATACCAGCGCGACAAACATGGTGACTCCGGCGCTCGGTCCGTCTTTTGGGATGGCGCCGGCGGGGATATGCACGTGGATATCCTGAGTTCGAAACAGTTCAGCGGAGATGCCGAGCGAATCCCCGCGCGATTTGACCAGGCTCATGGCCGCTTGCGCGCTTTCTTTCATCACCTCGCCAAGCTGGCCGGTAAGCTGAAGTTTTCCCTGCCCCGTCATCTTGGTCGCTTCGATGAACAGAATGTCGCCGCCGACAGGTGTCCAGGCGAGACCGGTAGCCACACCGGGCAAGCTCGTGCGCAATGCGATCTCGTTAAAAAACTTCGGCGGGCCCAGATAATCACGCATCGAATCTCGATCGACGGTGACTTTCTCCGCGAGTCCTTCGGCCACGCGCGTAGCGATGCCGCGGCACACCGAGCCAATCTCGCGTTCAAGCTGGCGCACGCCGGATTCGCGGGTGTAAGCGCGAATAATTTCGCGGACCGCGTCCAGCTCGAACGAAATTTGCCCTTCCCTCAGGCCGTTTTCAGCGATCTGGCGAGGAATCAGATAATTCGTCGCGATCGCCAGTTTCTCTTCTTCGATGTAACCGGCCAACGGAATGATCTCCATGCGGTCGCGCAACGGACCGGGAATCGTATCGAGCACATTGGCGGTGGCGATGAACATCACCCGGCTCAAATCGAATTCGACGCCGAGATAATGATCCTGGAAGGAGGTGTTCTGCGCCGGGTCCAAAACCTCAAGTAGAGCTGCCGAGGGATCGCCGTGAAAGCTGGCGCCGAGCTTGTCGATCTCATCGAGCATGAACACTGGATTGTTGGTGCCGGCCTTGCGGATGCCTTGAATGATATTGCCGGGGAGGGCGCCGATGTAAGTGCGCCGGTGCCCGCGAATGTCGGCTTCGTCGTGCACGCCGCCCAAACTCTGGCGCATAAACTTGCGGTTCATCGCGCGCGCGATGCTCTGACCGAGCGAGGTTTTCCCCACGCCGGGAGGGCCGACGAAGCATAAGATCGGACTTTTGCCGCCCGGATTGAGCTTGCGAACCGCGAGAAACTCGACGATACGTTTTTTGACTTTTTCCAGATCGTAATGATCGGCGTCGAGGATTTCACGCGCCCGCGGCAGGTCGATCTGTTCCGCGCTGCTGACGCTCCACGGCAGCTCCACCATCCAGTCGAGATAGGTGCGGATCATCGATCGTTCCGCCGCCATCTCGGGCATGCGCTCGAAGCGGCTTAGCTCGCGGAGAACTTCGACCTCCACGTGCGGCGGCATTTTGGCTTCGAGGATCTTTGTTCGTAGCTCTTCAGCTTCGGCGTTTTCGCCGCTGTCTTCGCCGAGTTCCTTTTGAATCGCCTTCAATTGCTCGCGCAGGAAATATTGCCGCTGGGCCTTATCGAGCGAACCTTTGGTCTCATCGCCGATCTTCTTGCTGAGCTCGAGCAAAGAGATCTGGCGCGCCAGCTTCTCGGACACCTTTTGCGTGCGCTGCTCAGGATCAAAAGTCGCCAGCAGCTCTTGCTTCTCTTCCAGCGGCAGATCCATCGTGCTGGCGATGATATCGATCAAGGCCAGCGGGTTGTCGATGCGCTCGATCGCCACCTTGAGCTCCATCATCGGCTCGGGCAGCAGTGTCAGGGCCTTTCCGGCTTCCTGGCGCAAATTGATAATGCGCGCCTGGAATTCCTTGGACCGAGGCGTTTGCTCTTCGACGAAGGTCACCCGAGCGATCAGGAAAGGATCGGTTTGGATGAATTCGGCGATCTCAAAACGCTGCCGGCCTTGGACTACGATCTGGCGCTGGCCGTCGGGAAGACTATACATGCGCAGAATGTCGGCCCCCGTGCCGACGGCGAACAAGTGCTCCGGCCCAGGCGACTCGATGCTCGGATCGCGTTGGGCGACGAAACCCACTTGGATTTGCTGGCGGACGGCCTCTTCGACGCTTTGCAGACTCGCCGGGCGGCCCACCACCAGCGGCATGACCGTCGATGGAAATAGCACCGCCTGGCGTAGCGGCAATATCAAAAGCGCGCCCGGAGGAACGCTGATACGGCGACTCGGTTTAGTGCTTTGTTTAGTGTTTTCTTGTTCTTGAGCTGTCATAGATTCTTTCTCAGTTCGACTACGAGCAGGCCGTCAGCAAGTAAAATTTGCTCGGCGACCAGCGAGTATCCGTCGCTAAGAGGGCCAAGCTGCCGCTCGAAGCGACCGAGCGGGATCTCCCAAATCTTGAGTTCCCCTTCAGTGCAGCAAGCGGGCAGCGGCCGCTCGCCCGAGATCGTCAGATAATTATCTTGCAGGCGAACTATGACCCGGTCCGGTTGCACGCCGGGGATCGCCGCGATGACCCAAAGAGCCTCGTCGGTTTCCACCACGTTGATCGGCGGTTCCCACGAGGAGTTCCTTCCGTGCGACGCGCGGTATTGGGAACTCATCGCGACTTGGACGAAGTTCCGCTGAATACGCTCAGCCTGCCGAAGCAGCGCGTTTGCGCGCTGCCAAATCAATAGTTCCCAGTCCTGGGACGACATGTGACTCCTTGCTTACTTAATTTGTCAATCAGTATCAAAAAGTTAGGAACGGCACGCCGCATTGTCAAGGAAGCATCAGCAAATTCAATGATTGCGCACTATCGGGGCAGCTTCTGCGACAGCGCAGTTCAACGAGTAATTGTCCACAGGCTGATCGAAATAATCGCGCTGCTTTATAATCCATCTACGCGCGGCACGAGCCTCATCGGGCGGGGATAGTCTCAGAGTTTGTGAATAAATCGATTTTAAGCCGTTTTGAGCGAATTTCACGGCAATGAAATCAGCTAGTTGCCGTCGGTGGTTTCCGTGATTCAGATGACAAAGTTGGTCGAAATGAGGCTTTATCGCGGAGATACTCCGCTCTGCCCGTGTCACCCCATCCCAAAACTGAGACCAACTTGGGCCTACTTGTTGCGCGCCTGATACATTCGCGCGAATTCCGACTATTAAATAGTAGCACCATAAATCGGGCATACAAGTTGCGATGCTATTGAGTCACCGACAGCGATGCTCCTGAGTTTTTGCACAAGGAGAATGCCGTGAGACTCTTTCCAGCCGTGATCGGCGCGTCATTTCTTTTCGGCGTGACTACCGTATGGACCCCGCGGGAGATGCGGGGTGCGTGCGCGGTTATGGAGGGCTCGGGTAAGGCGAAATAGAAGCTGGAAGCCAGTGGTGGTGAACGACGATTGAGAAGCCGGACTTGACCCAACCAGGAAACCTACAAGGAGACCGATTCAACTGAAGCGGCCCCGAAAGCCCCGAGGCGATTTAAAGAGAGGATAACTGCGGGCAATGAATCTCATTTCACTCCGTCGAAAAAATAAAAGAAAGAGGAGGATGAACTATGTTCGTTGAGAATTATCGCCGCGAGAATGCCGAATCGATCATGGCCGGAGGAGAATCGGCACGGCTGCCTTATCCGAAAATTTCCGATGAGGATTGGCGCGTGTGGTCGACCTTTTTACCGGTTCGTTCGCACAACTTAGACCGGATCGCCGCCGCCAATTTCAGCACGACTTCGCTTCAGGACGGCATCCCGATGCAGGTCGCGACTGAAGTGCAACGCGCGAGTCAGCATTTCGACAAAGTCGAAATTTGGCGCAAGAACCAAGTCGAGAAGGACCCGATCGCCGTCGGAGTTCTCGGCGAGGAGCGCTATATGATCGCTCGCTGGGGTATGGAAAAACTGATTCCGTTCGAAGCTATCAAGAAGTCCATGCCGCTCGTCCTGGCTTGGAAATATGCCACCAGCCCCTTCGGCATCATGGTCGAGCTGGCCGCAGTGAGCCTGTTGGCGTGGAATCTGCTGTTGGGTTAACGCCCACGGTTGGAAACTTCGCGTGAGCGGTGATCGCGCAGCGTCGCTGCCAGGGCAGTTGATCATTTGATCGCTCGACGAGCCCCCGAAAGTCTGCGCCGTGCGGTCGCCGCTCCGTTTGAAACGTGCCCTGCAGAGCCAGCCTGAACACCGGTCGGCCATTCCGGCACGGGAAGGAATAGCTGGAATCTCTGCAAGAAAACTCACGGCTGAAACCGTCAGCCGCGGGGGAGGTATTTTTGTGCGAACATCGAGGAGGTTCACGAATCCGTCGTTTCCTCCTCGGCGCCCAAAGCATGGTTCTCGGCGCGCGCGATGTTTCACATCAATAACCAACGAGAGTACATGGCCGTCACCGCCACAGATCCGATCAAAATTATTTTAGCCATACTGTTGCCGCCGGTCGGTGTTTTCCTGGAAGTCGGCTTAAGCGGCCATTTCTGGTTGAACATCGTACTCACTTTACTGGGCTATGTCCCCGGCATCATTCATGCGCTTTACGTGATTCTGAAGCATTGAGCGACAATCCCGGCCGCCGTAGCCCTTCTGGTGCCGGCTCGGCCGGACGCGCGTCCATGAGCCAGAGCAATCTCGAAATTCCGCCGTGGGGCTGGATCACCTTCGGCGCCGTCGTCGTGGTCCTGCTGGCGATCGGCCACATTGCGCATCGCGGCGAGCGCGCCGAGTCACGCAAAGTGGCATCCCTGGTGGAATCTGCTTCTCTTCAACTTGCCATCCGGTTGGAATCCGCTGCTCCGGATCGAGGTACAAATAGAAGCTCAGTGGAAATGCCAGCATCATCACGGCAATCATGGCGTAGAGGTAATGAAACCATTGAATCCACGGCCAGCGTCGCTGAACATACCGGTAGGTGAAGATCGAAAGTAAAAAAGTGATTGCTGTGAAGACGGTACCGAATACCGCCGGCGTAAAGCCGCGCTCGTCGATCAAGTAGCTGCGTTCGATGTAACCGATCGACGGGCTGAAGTTCCACAGCACGATGAAAAGCACCAAGAGCATCAGCAACCGGTTTTCGCGGCTAAACGACCGAAGCCACCCGGGCGTTGACCGCAGCGCATGAGCGAAGTTGCGCTGAATCTGCTTCCACTGGAGTGGACGCGCTTCGGGTTTGCGAATTGGCGCCGGCAGCGGACGTTCCGGAATATTCAGGTATCCGACGATCGCAGTCATCAGCGGCGGCAGGCCGGTGGCCAGAAAAATCATCCAATAAGCGAGCTCTCCCGCCAAGATTTTTTCTTGAAACCAGCCGCTCAAGGCGGTCGTGGCCGCGTTCGCCAGCGCTAGCATGGTCCATTGAAGATTAATGAACGAGCCGACCCGTCTGAGCCTGCGGCCGTGTTCGACCATCAGCGCATCGGTGACGACATCGACGAAGGCATACGTTGAGAAGGCGAGATTGAAGCCGATGAGATAGACGAGAGGGATGCGGACCTCGAAATAGGCGCACAGCGCGTTCACCATCCAAAACAGCACTCCGAGCAACGCCATCAAGACGAACCAGGATTTGCGCCGATAACCAAAGAGCGGGTAGCGATCGGAGATGAACCCCCATAACGGTTTGACTAACCACCCGGCCGATTTCAACGATTGAAAAAGTTGCCCGCCGGCATCGCCCATTTGGAGTATGAATTTGACGAAATAGAGACTGGGAATATCCGTCAGCGCGCTTGATCCTTGCACCGTGTAAGTTGTGCCGAAGATCCATTTGAGGCGCCTGATTTCTGCCGACGCTTGCTTATCCGGTGCCATCGCATTCCCTCAAACCATCCGCGACACCGCAAGCATCTTCGTGGCACTCCGTTTGCGTTGTTTGTCGGATAAACCAACTGATAAAGGAGGTGAAGAGTGGCGCAATGGTCTAAGAAGGACGAACGGCAGTACGAGCATATCACGCAGAGTAGTATACGCCGCGGTAAAAACACAGAGCGCGCTAAGGAGATTGCGGCCCGCACGGTCAACAAAACCCGGCGCGATGAAGGACGAACGCCAAATCGAACATCGCAAGGCACGGGAAATCCGAACCGGGCGCTCGAGCAACGTTCGAAGCGCGAGCTTTACAACCGCGCGCAAGAGCTGGACATCGAGGGACGCAGCAAAATGAAGAAAGCTCAATTGGTCAGGGCCATTCGGAGCCGCACGTGATGGCATCGATGAAAACGCCCGAGGGCAATTAGCTCGGTTGAATTTCAGACTCGATATTTTGAATCCGCCGTATTGCCACAGCAGCCGGGAAACGTCAGCACGCCGATCATAGATACGACGATCGTCCATTTATCGGCTTCATGATTGAGCCGTCGAGATCGGCCGTCGAAAGATGAGCTGCGCCTACTACGATTCGATCAGTGACCACTCCAGAGATATCCTGACCTGATGGACGCGTATTTAATTGTTCACCAGGAGACGTCGAAGGACGACCAACCTTGCTCTTTAATCGAAGATCCAGCGGCGACGCTCACCGTGCTGAGCCGAGATCAAATGCACCGCCGGTATTGAAACGGCGCTAGCGCGCACATGGGCTATTTTTTCTTTGGCAAACCTTCCTCCGCGGCGCCACTCGGGTCGTGCGGCCGAATCAAATAAAGAGAAAACACCAGCGCGACGATCAAAAACCGTGAGCAGGCCGAGCTCCATCATGGCATTCTGGAAAAGGGCGTCACCCTCGCTCATGATCTTCGGCAGTTCGGCCGTCAGAACGAGGATCCGCCGCGTGACCGCGATCAGTCCCACGACCAAAAACGGTCCCGGTTGTAAGACATGTTGACGGAAGGAGACTTGGACCGTGTATAAGACTTCGACGAAGATGATGATCAGCAGAATCCTATCGAGCACCGTGACAATATTCTCGGACAGGATTCCCGTGAAAATATATTGAGCAAAAAAGATGATTTCAGCGATAAGCAACGCACCGGCGATGCCGGCGAGGAGCAGCCCGAGGCCGACATAGATAACGTCCTCGATGCGCGTGAACACTATGAAAAACGACTCTCGAAGGGGAGTTTTGGCGGCGATGGCAGGCTCCTTGTAAGGCTCGGCTGACGGCTTAACGCATAGATCTACCCTGATTGCGATGAATTGGCAGTTTGCCCAAGAGCGATGCAAGAGTTGTTTTTCGTAAGCTATTCATGACGACGGATAGTTCATGACCGTTTGACACGCGGTGCAAGATCTCTGCGAATCGTTCGAGCAATGAACCGCCACGCAACAGATGTGCCAGCCTTTTTAGATCAACGGCGAGTATCAAATCCCATGTTTGCCAATGGAAGCGCCGGATGCTGTTCCGTCTCTGACACAGCCACCAGCGCCTCGTACAATCGAGGGCGATCCGGCAGGGGCGCGCGCGTCCGAACCGCGAAGCGCGGCATTAATAAAATGGTACTGAGTTTGCGTTAATGTCTCTCTCGGGGAGGGTTGAAATCCCTCGCCCCTTCGACCTTGCTCAGGGCCGGCTTGGGGCGAAGTGAAAGTTGGTCATGCCGGTGAACGCCGGCATCCAGGTGACGGACAGCGTCCGTCATACCGTTGGAAAACGGTATCCAGGTTAAGGGGGATGGACCCCGGTTTTCACCGGGGTGACGATAACGCCGGCGTGACGGGATTAAGAGTCGACTTCCAGTCGACAAATTCAGAACCCCTCGGCTTGAAGCCGAGGG
>JBOHVN010000064.1:0-14371 GCA_050735675.1 Binatia bacterium
AAAAGTTGGTGGCGGTGGTAGGAGTCGAACCTACGACGCCGCGGATATGAGCCGCGTGCTCTGACCAACTGAGCTACACCGCCGTGAGGAGTTTCAAAGTAGGACGGGTTGGAAAGAAGATCAAGCCATCAAGTTAACGAAGCCGAAGCCATCCATTTGCGCTGCGCGGAAGTTTGATTGACGTTTTTTCTGCCTCGGCTGATTTGAAAAAGAACTTTCTCATCTACTTCTAGGCAAGTCAACATGTTGCCGTAAACCAACCCGGTGTCCAGGCCGACTTTATAGGGGAGGTCATAAAATACCGTGGCTTGGGGAGTATGTCCAAAAAGAACGGTGAAAGGAAGAGTGTGCGAGCGGTAGATGAAAGCATTTCTAATCCACAACAATTCTTCGTCGCTCTGCTCGGCGAGGGTTTTTTGCGGGTGTATCCCGGCGTGTACGCATAAAAACGAATCCATCGAATGGTAGTTTTTAAGTTGTTGGTAGAATTCCAAATGGCTGGATGGAATGACCGATAAGATATGTCGCGCGGTCAGATTGTCGAGCGCCAGCCCATAGCTCGCGAGCGTCGCCTTGCCGCCATTGATAAGAAACATGTCGCCGTGCCGGCCACTCAAGCCGAGGTAGGACAGTAGCATGTCCTCGTGGTTGCCTTTCAAAAACACGAAGTCGATGTCTTCGAGATGCTGTTGCAGCGACAGCAAATACGAAACGACACCGCGGGAATCTGGACCCCGGTCGATATAGTCGCCGAGAAATACCAAACGGTCGCCTCGAGCCAACGGCAGGGCTTCAACCAAGCGCTGAATCTCATCCGCACAGCCATGAATATCGCCAATAACGTAGCGAGCCATACTAGAAGAATCCTAAGCTACTAAGGGAGACTCTGCAATCATTCGCGCCTGCAGGTAGAAAAATTATGGATTGCCGGTTATGATCCCAACAGTACGGCTGTCTTCAAGGACGCAGGCTTGTGAAAGTTCGTGAAATCTATTCCAGCACATTGTTAGTGTCCGGCCTGATCTGTTTGGTCATGGGGGTCGGAAACTGGACGGTCGGGGTCGTCGAAACCTCGAAATACCAAGCGCTTTTGTACAAAACAGCGCGAACCGGGCTGGAAGAGAGTTACCGTAGCTTTCAAGAGCTCGATCACCAAAAAAACGAGGAGGTGCTCCGGCGCATTAATGCGGACCGAGAAAAGTATAATGGAGCCCGGGTAAAGCTCAACTTTTTTTACGTGGTGCTGATTGGCGGGCGGGTGTTATTCTTCGTCGGCGCGATTTTGTCCTTGATTGCGTTGGTCCGGCTCATTCGTCGAGATACTCAAGCCAAGATTAGACGGCTTATGGGACCGCAAGAGCATGGCGGTTAAAGTCCCGTATTTGCAGGACCCTTATTTCGAAGGTTTTGACTTCTGATATTTTCGATAGTCGTAACCCGTCGCCATGGCCAAGAGAATGTCTTCCATGCCCCCGCTTTTTTCCCGGCGTAGAATCAGCAAACGATCGTAAAATTCCCTAAAGTCCTTGTAGACGCGCTGGTTATCGTCGGCGCCGCGAAGGTAAAAATCTTTGATGCGCGTGACGGTGAAACGGAGAGCGGAAAACCGCAACTCGTTCGGGAACGAGTCCCACTCAGGCAATGACAAGGGTCGCAAGCTCTCATAACCCGAAATCAGCGCTTCAAAACGATCGATGCGATAGCGCTCCTCGATAAAGCACAGCGCGTTAACCGCCGTGGCGAGGTCGTAGATGAGTTTGCCACGGCAGGCCGCCTCGAAGTCCATCACCCCCGTCAAGCGGTTGCCCTTGAACTTGACGTTATCCGGAAACAGATCGCCATGGATGATCCCCTTGGGCAGATTATTATCCAGATAGTTCTCCAGATACGAGAACTCATCATCCAAGACGCGAACGATATTTTTGAGATGAGAGGGTAGCTGCCGCCGCACCTCACGATAAATCGCGACGATGCGATTAAAGCCAAAACGGTTATCGATGCCTTTCTTATAGCTCCGGCCGATCAAATGAAGATTGGCGAGCGTATGGCCTAACGCGCTCAAGTGCGTGGCATTGATCGCTTCGACTGGCAACTCAAGACCGTCGAGGTTGCGCGTAACGGTAAGGCACTTTCCCTGGAAGTCGAGATGAAACCGGCCGCCCTTGGTCTTGAGTGGTTGGAGGCAGGGGAAATTCTGCTTGCGTAGATGAAGCAGCAGATCGAGTTCTTGTTTTACCTCAATTTCGCTTTTAACTTCATCGATTTTAAAGAAATATTTTCCTTTCTTTGTCTCAATAAGGTAGTGCGTGTTCACCGACCCGTTTCTCATTCCGGTGAATGAAACAAGATCACCGAGAGCGAACTCATCGACGAGCTTGCCAATATCTTTTTTCGACAACGTCGTATAAATAGCCATGCGCGCTGAATTTGAATTGCTGCGTGCAAAACTCTAACAGAGCCATTTATAACGGAAAGTCCCGGCTAGGTCAAGATCACGAGATATTTATGTTGATAAATTAACTAGTTATAAATTGATTGTCATCTATCACATTACCTAGCAGATGGCTGAAATGAACTCCTATGCTGGGTTGCGCTCAATCGCTTCGCTACAATGTACTGGCTAAGTACGCCTCCGCTCGTCGATTTTTCGCGCGCCTGTGAGATCCTTTGGAGCAGCGTGCAATCGGAGTTTTTCAGCAATCTGCTGGACGGTGCGCGTTTAACACAACCTCAGTTGGAAACAACCGCCCCTTTAACTGTTTGCTGTGGTAGGGTTGGACGACCTATGGCGCCGGAGCTGCCTGGTGAATTTTGGCATTAGACTCAGCGGCAACTCCATGAAGGCTTGGCAGGGATGCAGTATCCCAGCGTGGCGGTGACCTCGGGCGAGTCCAATTGCTGCCAGGATTGGTTTTTTTTCTTGACAATGGCGGTCGTCATTTCCTAATCTCGCCCCCGCAATTTACAAGTCGGTCTTGTTTCCTTCTCTATGGATGCCGTTAGGAATCGGTCCCGCTCCTTACGGGTTCTGAGAATGGACAAGGCAGAGGCGTTTAGTTAAGCGGCTTAACGGGCAGCGCGTGAATTCCATGCGCAGATCAGCGCGTGTGAAGGAGGTTTGGGAGATGGCAGCTGGCAAGGTGAAGTGGTTCAATAACGCAAAAGGTTACGGTTTTATCGAGAAAGAAGGCGGTGGCGACGTGTTTGTCCATTACAGCGCGATCCAGGGCGACGGCTTTAAGACTCTCAATGAAGGCGAGGCTGTCGAGTTCGAGATCGCTCAAGGCGATAAGGGACCCCAAGCTGTCAATGTCGTGAAGCGATAGTTTGAAACCTTGCGCACGTAGCGCGTTCTTCCGTAGTGACGGATGGACTTGCTTGCCGCGTGCGCACTTTTCTGCACCAACCTTCCCGTGGAATTCTCCGCCTACCATCAAGCTTGGAGCTGAGACGCCGACGGCGCCACTCTTGACCGCATAAGCCTAAGATTGTTTGACGGGTTTCAGAACCAAGTGCGCGAAGGCCGGTTCCGTGGGCGGTGGCAAAACGCAAGGGAAATGCTAAGAATATGATTATGGACCAGTCAACTCGAGCGCTGCAGTCGCGCTCCGGACAGGACAAGCTTCTTGCCGAAACGGTGGTATTAACACGCCTCGACAAAGCCATCGGTTGGGCGCGCAAATACTCGCTCTTTCCATATCCTTTTGCTACCGCTTGTTGCGCGATGGAATACATGTCTCTGTCGATGTCACCGTATGACATTGATCGCTTTGGAGCGCTCCTGCCGCGTTTTAGTCCGAGACAGGCGGATCTGCTGATGGTCATCGGCACGGTAAACCATAAACTCTCGCCCGTGCTTAAGCGCGTTTATGAGCAGATGTCCGAGCCCAAATGGGTGATGGCCTTCGGCGCGTGCGCCGCCAGCGGCGGCTTTTACGACAACTACGCCACAGTTCAAGGTATCGACCGGATTATTCCGGTGGACGTCTATGTGCCGGGCTGCCCGCCTCGCCCAGAGGCCGTGCTCGATGGGCTGATGGAGTTGCAGAAGCGTATTGCGGCCCAGAAGCATCCGATCGGCTAGCCAAGAAGATTTCGGCGCCAGCGCGCTGGCCGACAACAATCAATTCTAATGCGTGAGTAAGTTGCGGTAGCTCCCAAAAAACCATGGCTTCGGACGAGAAAGACCCACTAGCCTCGGCGCGCGGCGACTTCTATCACCAAGGGGTCATTACCAAGTTATTTCCCTCCAACAACACGGGCGTGGTCCGAACCGAGAGCGGTCGTGAGCTGACTTTCTCCTACGAGTTGGTGATTCTCTGCGGCGAAGCGAAATCACCGCTCGAACTCAAAGTTGGCGATCCGGTAGGATATGATTTGGGATGGACATCGAATGGATTGCGAATTACCAAGCTGAAGACCTACCCGAAGTCACGAGATGATTCTCTGTCCTAGCGTTAGAACGGCAGCGACGTGAGCGCGAGGATCTGCCGTCCAATTATCTCGCCGACAAATACACCCAGCAAGGCAATATAAAACAATCCGGTGGCGGCCATCGTGTGCGGTATCAGCAGCGTGCGCCAGATCATCCAGGACAAAACCAGCGGCGCTCCCTGGCCGACGATCACGCGGGTGATCAGCAGGGTCGAATGACGTTGCCAAAGTTGTTCCAGCGCGGTTTCGCTTTGTGGTGCGCCGAGTAAATACAGAGCTACGGGAGACAGCACGAAGAAGGCGCACTGGATCATCAGCGCGGTTACAAAAAATTTATAGATGCGAATGAATGGCTCTAAGCTTTGCCCGGTGTCGATCAAATACCAATGGCCGATCAGCATGCCCACGGTGACGCTTCCGAGCAGCACCGACGAAACAAAAAACATGAGAGGATAAATAATGGTCTCAATCGACAAAAGCGGCGCATTATAGAAATTGTGCGCACTGATTAGGAGGCCGGCCAACCCCGTCAAGACACTCGCCGCAAAGCTACGCGCCCGGAACACCTGGCGTTCGATCCACAACGAAATCATGTAGCAGGTAAAGCTCAGCACAAAGGCGCTATGAAAAAATATTTCGAGCGCGATTGCCCAACGCAAGCCTTCGGCTAGTGCCTGCGCGTAAAGCGCGCTCTTGCCCCACAATCCGAGCAGCGCGATCCCGTAAAGAACTCCGGCGGTCGACTTGTAGAATCCTCTCTCGATTTCATGAAACGGTGTGCCGGCCAGAGCGAATAGACCGCCCAAGGCAACTTGATAGAAGAAAATAAGGAAACTGCTTGAGAAGCCGCGCATCAAGTTAAACTCGGAGTCGGGCGGGGCTTGTTGGCGATGTGCATGCAGACGGCGCCGCGTAAAAATTTTCGCACGGTGACAGGCTTAAACCCCGCCTGTTCGATCAGGGTTGTGACGTTCTCAGGGGGATGAAACCGGCGCACCGAGTCTGAGAGATATTCGTAGGCATCGCGGTCGCGCGCCAGCAGAGCGCCGATGCGCGGCATGAGGCCATGAAAATAGACGGCGTAGAGCGCCGAGAACCAGCCCGCTTGGGGCGGAAACATGTCCACCGAAACGAACTTGGCGCCGGGCTTGAGCACGCGAAAGGCCTCGGCGAAAAACAACGTGAGGTCGGACACGTTGCGCAGCACAAATGCCGACATGGCACCGTCGAAGGCGTCATCCTTAAACGGAGCAAACATGGCGCTTCCCAGGACGAATTCAGTTTCGGCGCCGCGCGAGATCCTGCCCTGTTTGGCGCGTGCGAGCTGCAACATTTGAAGCGAGAAATCCAAGCCGACGAAAGTTCCATTTCCTTGGGTCGCTTTTGCCGCGTCGAAGACAAGATCGCCGGTGCCGGTACCGATATCCAAGATCCAGGGCTGCCCCTCTGTGAGCACCGCTTTGATGACTTGGCGGCGCCACCGCGCATCCAGGCGAAAGCTAATGACCCGATTGAGCAAGTCGTAGCGGCCGGCAATCCGGTCGAACATGCTCCGAACGGTCCGGTCGCGCGAATGGTTTACAGCGGACATGGAGAGGACGCGGACGTTAGAGCGGATGGGCGGCGAACCGCGCGGCTAAAAATCGCGGTCGATGATCAGCTGGACCAGACTTTTCAATCCGTTGCGGTATTTTGACGGCGGCAGCTTTTTTACGGATGCCAGCGCTGCTTCAGCATAGCGCTTGGAAAGCAGTCTGGCTTCTCGGATCGAAGCTCCGGTCTTGATCGCGGCGAGCGCCGCTGCGATTTGTTGTTCGGTCGGTTTCCTGCAATCGAAGGCTTCGCTCACCGCAAGATCGCCGTTCATCACCGCGAGAATGATCGGCAGCGCCGGGTTGCCGTCGCGCAGATCCATGCCGGTAGGCTTGCCCAACAGGTCCGGATGACCCACCACGTCAAGGACGTCGTCGACCATCTGGAAGGCGATGCCCATATTGAGGCCGTAGCGTTCGGTTTCGTCAACGAGATTGGAGTTGGCGCCGGCGAGATAGGCGCCGACTCTGGCGCCGGTGTGAAACAGCGATGCGGTTTTTCGTTTGACGATCTCCAGATAGTCTTCAAGCGTCACGGCGCGGTTTCGATTGAACAGTCCTTGCAAGATTTCCCCTTCGGTCAGCAAGGTGCAAGCATCGGCGGTCCATTGAACCACCGTCTCGTCGAACTTACCGGCAAACTCGAAAGCCTTGATAAAAAGAAAATCTCCCGCCACCAGAGTCGATTTCAGGCCGAATTTTTTATAGGCCGATTCTTTGCCGCGCCGCGTTTCAGCCCCGTCGATGATATCGTCATGGAGAAGTGTGGCCGTGTGAATGAGTTCGATGGCCGTGGCGATGTCGACGATGTCTTGGGTGCGCTTGCCGCCGAACGCAAA
Source organism: Binatia bacterium (assembly GCA_050735675.1). GTDB lineage: Bacteria > Desulfobacterota > Binatia > UBA9968 > UBA9968 > DP-20. The sequence continues at coordinate 6,866 of JBOHVN010000064.1, forward strand.
GTAGGCCAGCAGCGTGACCATCGGCCGGACTCTCTTGCCGCCGCTGTGAACGAGATGCGCTGAAATGTTCGTGAGGTCTCGTTCGCGCGAACGAATCGCGCGAATCAGGTTCTCTTCGACAAGCTGCAATTCCGCGCTGACGCAGCTGAATGGCTCATCGGCGCCGCGCAGCAAGGAAATGCCGGGCTCGACCGCCGACGTAACACTTGAGCCAGTCTCGAGCTTTTGCGTTTTGCTTTCGTGAATCAGAAACACTCCGCGCGGCGGCCGAAAATCTAGCAGGAAAATGGCATAGATCCCCGGCGTGGTCAAGTAGAGTTATGCGCTACGGCGTTGGCTCGATCGAAGCGATCCTTTGATGGTGCCGGCGCCGTGGCAGGCGCCGCCAAATCAACGATAAGTGCGGGTTAGTCAGCGGTTTTTCCTTGACAAAAATAAGCAACCGCGAATATAAAAGCTGCCATACAACACTGCGTGTTCATTTGATGTAGATCAAGTGGAGTAGACGAAGGAGGGGAGCGATCATGGAGTTTACATTATTCATCTTGCGGTGGATTCATTTTCTGGCGGGCATCACATGGATCGGGATTCTCTACTATTTCAATTTCGTTCAGACGCCGTTTTTCGCCGAAACCGATGCGCCCGTAAGAACCGGCGCGGTTCAGAAGCTCGTGCCGCGCGCTCTATGGTGGTTTCGTTGGGGAGCGATGATCACCTTTCTCGCCGGCATTTTGATTTATATCATGCGCATGAGCGAAATGGGCGCCGGACTTTTTTATTCCTCCCCCTACGGCGTAACGATCACCGTCGGCGGATTGATGGGTACCATCATGTTGCTCAATGTCTGGCTGGTGATTTGGCCGGCCCAGCAAGTCGTCATCGCCTCGACGAATCAAATCGCGTCTGGGGGCCAGGCGCTACCTGCCGCCGCTGGTTCCGCGCGGCGCTCGGGGTTGGCGTCGAGAACCAATACCGTCTTTTCGATTCCGATGTTGTTTTACATGGGCGCGGCCAGCCATTATCCGTCGATGGTCGGGCAGTCCGGCTCGCGTGCATTGTACTGGATCATTGTCTTCATCGTTATCGGCGCGGTTGAGGCCAATGCTCTTTATGGCACTCAGGGGCCTACCAAGCAGCCGTTGGATTCAATCAAAGGGGCATTGTGGTTCGGGTTTTTGCTAACCGGTATTTTATTCCTTTTGACCCTCGCGCTCACGTAATCGCGGTCGCTTCTAGCGCAGATACGCCGTTAGAGGGGGAATCTCGCCCTTGAGAAATGGGAACTGCGGCATGACTTTGGTAGGGCGCTTGGGCTTGTAACCGGGCGGGTAGGACGTCGTAAGCACTCGCGCCTCGAGCAGTTCTCTCGATGAACCTTTGAGGGCAGGGCCGATCGGGCCATCCTTTGATGGGTCGTTGTTGTGGCAAGCGATACAGTTCGCCACATATACGGCTCTGCCGCGCTCCCAATCAGGACTCTTCGCGGACTCTGCACCCTGATCCGAATCCTTCGAGCAGGCGCTCACTGCCAGAGCCAACAACATTATCGTTAAGGGTGTTCTAAAACGCTTCATAATTTTTTGCCGACTTCCTTCTCCTTACCAACCACCGCAGATTGCCGAAGCCCAAGCAAAGATTTACCGATTCGCTCAAGTCGATTTGAGATTCCCATGGCGCGTGAGTGGGTGCTGCCGATCGCACCGATATCGGCACCGAGTGCCGGTCCCCAATGCGATGGATTCGGAAAGAATTATGGGGATGTTAGAGAAAATCGCATTTGTATGCTACGTAATAGATACATGGTGCGAAAGGGGGGAATCGAACCCCCACGGGTGTTACCCCACAGGATCCTGAATCCTGCGCGTCTACCAATTCCGCCACTTTCGCGCGGCAGCTTAATGAGCATCAACCGTGAACTTTATGTAACTTGAGGTCAGCGCCTTGTCAAGTTATGAGGAACGAATCACGCACCCATGAGCAGGATACTTGTCGTTCAACCCTCTAAAATGTTGCAGCAGGCATTTGCATTCGCGCTCGCTGCGGAACATCAAATCCAAGTGACTGAGAAAATCCCCGAATCGCAGGCGGCGCCGGAGGCCGATCTCGCCATTGTCGATGCCGATGCGCTCCGCGACGGGGATGCAGCAGCCATGCGGAGGCTTAACGCGATCCGAAGTTGGCGCATTCCCATCGTCTGGATCGGGGCTGAAACGCCGCCGGCTGAGCCGGCGGCGAGCAAGTTCGTGCAACTGACGCCACCGCTGGACCGAGAGTCGTTGAAGAAAGCGTTGGCGGATTGCCTCGGATCACCAACATCGGCCCCATCGCGGCAATCCCCATCAACTCCGAAGTCGCCTGCGGCGTCCGCTTCAAAGGAGACAAAGCCGAAAGGGCCGCAGCGGAACGCCGTCGCGGCCGACGATAAAGAGGTAATCGAGCTGGTGGAAGTGGTTGACGAGCAGCCGGCGCGCGACCTGCTCAAGGCAGGTGTGAGGAAGAAAAGTTAAGCCATGCAGTTGACCAAGGCATATAGTCATCGGGACGTCGAATCCAAATGGTACAGTCACTGGATGAAATCCGGGCTGTTCGAACCGGCGAGCGATAGCGATCGCTATTTTTCCATGGTCATTCCGCCGCCCAACGTGACCGGCTCCCTTCACATGGGCCATGCACTTAACAACACGCTGCAGGATGTCTTATGCCGCTATAAACGCATGGACGGTTTCGGAGTGCTTTGGGTGCCGGGCACGGATCACGCCGGCATCGCCACTCAGAACGTCGTCGAGCGCCAGCTGGCGCAGAAGGGAATCAAGCGGTCCGAGCTCGGACGCGAAAAATTCATCGAAACGGTCTGGCAGTGGAAACAGGAAGCCGGTAACGCGATCTTGCATCAGCTGAAAGCATTGGGGGTCTCCTGCGACTGGAGCCATGAAAGATTTACCATGGACGAAGGGCTATCGCGCGCCGTGCGCGAGGCGTTCGTCAGTCTGTGGGAAGATAAGCTGCTTTATCGGGCGCAGCGGCTGATCAATTGGTGCCCGCGCTGCAAGACCGCGCTGGCGGACATCGAAGTGGTGCACGAGGAATCGGACGGAACCCTCTGGCATATTCGCTATCCCTTGGCGGACGATTCTGCGCAGGCGCTCACTGTGGCGACCACCCGGCCGGAAACGATGCTCGGCGATACCGCGGTGGCGGTGCACCCCGACGATGAGCGCTATCAGCGCTTCATCGGCAAAAAAGTTCGCTTGCCGATCACCGGCCGCATCGTGCCGCTCATCGCCGACCCGTTTGTGGACCGCGAATTCGGCAGCGGCGCGCTCAAGATCACGCCCGGCCACGATTTCAACGATTTCGAAATCGGCGAGCGTTTTGCTTTGGAAAAGATCAGCATCTTCGATGCGGATGCGCGGGTCGACCCGGCGGCGTTTATCAATCGCGGCGAGAGCGGCGGTTGGATCGAGCGCTATCGCGGCAAAGACCGCTTCGAAGCAAGAAAGCTCATCGTCGCAGATCTGAACGAAAAGGGTTTTCTCGAAAGGACCGAAGCCCACAAGCTTGCGGTCGGCCATTGCTATCGTTGTCAGACGGTCATCGAACCGTATCTCACGCCGCAGTGGTTCATCGACATCAAACCGCTGGCGGAACCGGCGATGCAGTCGGTGCGCGACGGCCGTATTCGGATTATCCCCGAGGGTTGGAGCAATTCCTATTTCGCCTGGATGGAAAACATCAAGGACTGGTGCATCTCGCGGCAAATCTGGTGGGGCCATCAAATACCCGCTTGGTATTGCGCCAATTGCGACGCGGCAAATCTGATCAAAGGCACCGATGGTGAATACCGGCTCGCCAAGGATGCCAAGCCCATCGTCGCGCGGCACGCGCCGGAGAAGTGCCCGCAGTGCGGCTCGCGGGAACTCGTCCAGGATCCTGACGTTCTCGATACCTGGTTTTCCTCGGGACTGTGGCCGTTCTCGACCTTAGGCTGGCCCGACCGTACTGACGACTTGCAGCGCTTTTATCCGACATCGACTCTCGTCACCGGTTTCGACATACTGTTTTTCTGGGTGGCGCGCATGATCATGATGGGCCTCAAGTTTATGAACGATGTGCCTTTTCGTGACGTCTACATTCACGCCCTGGTACGCGATGAGCAGGGTCAAAAGATGTCCAAGTCCAAGGGCAACGTCATCGACCCGCTCGAGATCATGAGCCAGTACGGCACGGATGCATTCCGTTTCACGCTCGCGGCGATGGCGGCCATGGGGCGGGATATCAAATTGGCCGAGGACCGTATCGCCGGCTATCAAAACTTCGTCAACAAGTTGTGGAATGCCGCGCGTTTCACGCAGATGAATCTGGCTGGCGCGAATGCGTCCGGACCTGAAAACGGCAGCGTATTGAACGACGAAGATCTCGGTTTCGCCGAGCGCTGGATTCGCGCGCGCCTCGCGTTCGCCATAACCGAAGCGCGCCAGGCGATCGACGCCTATCGCTTCAATGACTACGCCAACGTTCTCTACCAGTTCACCTGGCATGAGTTCTGCGACTGGTACGTCGAAATGAGCAAGCTCGCGCTTAACAGTCCTGACGCCAATACCGCCGCGCGCAGTCGAAAACTATTGCGCGAGCTGTTGGACCAGATTCTTTTGCTGCTCCATCCGCTGATGCCGTTCGTCACCGAGGAGATTTGGCAGGTGCTGGGTAGCGGCCGCCACAGCATCATGGTGCAAGCTTATCCGGTGGCGCAGACTCGCTGGGTCGACGAGGAAGCAGAAAAGAGGATGACATTCTTGATGAACGTGATTCGCGCCATCAGGAATCTTCGCACCGAGATGAATTGCCCGCCCGGTAAAGAAGTCAAAGTGATATTCTGCGGCCGCGAGGCGGATCTTGCATTCTTGCGCGAGCAGCAGCCGTATCTGCGAACGCTGGCGCGTGTCGGTATGGCGGAATCTCACGAATCCGGCGAGCGTCCCAAGGGCGCCGCGACCGCCGCCGTCGGTGCCATGGAAATCTACCTGCCGCTGGACGACCTGGTCAACCTCGATGAGGAACGAACGAGGTTGTCTAAAGAAGTGGGCAAGATCGAAGACGAGCTTGCGCGCGTGCAAAAAAAACTTGCCAACAGCGATTTTATTGCGAAAGCCAAAGCCGAAGTGATCCAGAAGGAAAAGGACAAGGCGATTCAGTTCGAGGAAAAGATTCGCACGCTGCGCGGCAGCTTGGAGAAGATCGAAGGGCTCCAAGCAGGAGGGATAAGCTAATGGATATCTTGGTCAGCCCTCAGATCGAGCGATTGATTCGCGATTCGCTGGACGAAGACATCGGCGCGGGTGATTTGGCGACGATGGCGACGATTGCGGCCGAGTCGCGCGGAACCGGATTGTTCCGGGCCAAGAAAGCCGGCGTGGTGGCGGGGTTGGTTCTGCTCGACCGCATTTTTTATTTTATCGATCCGAAAGTCGAAGTTCGCCTGCTGACGAAGGACGGCACGCAAGTCAAAGAGGGCACGGTGGTCGCAGAAGCCGTCGGGCCGGTGCGAGCGCTGCTTTTAGCCGAGCGGACAGCGCTTAATTTTCTCCAGCGCTTGTCAGGCAACGCAACGCTCACCCGAAAGTACGTCGAAGCGGTCAAGGATTATCCGTGCAAGGTGCTCGATACCCGAAAGACGACGCCGGGACTGCGCACGCTGGAAAAATACGCGGTGCGCATGGGCGGCGGGATGAACCATCGGATCGGCCTGTACGACGCTGCTTTGGTGAAGGACAACCATATCGAAGCTACCGGCTCGATCGCCGAGGCTGTAAAAGCGGTGCGGCGGCATGCGCCGTTCATGGCGAAAGTCGAAGTCGAAGCGAGCACCCTGAAACAGGTTCAAGAAGCGATCGACGCGGGCGCGGACGTGATCATGCTCGACAACATGACCCTTGCCCAGATGGCCGAGGCGGTCCAATTGGTCAACAAGCGAGCCAGCGTCGAAGCTTCCGGCGGTATCACGCTGGAAAACATTCGCCAGGTAGCGGCGACCGGCGTGGACTTCATCTCGTCGGGTGCGCTCACTCATTCGGCGCCGGTGGTCGATTTCAACATGAAGATTACGATGAATGCCGCCAAGTGAAAGAAAAGGCATGCCGTCAGCACCTTCGGGCGCGGCGCTCGACATCACCCACGTTCGTGCGCGTTTAAGCCCGAAACGTTTAGGCATCAGCTTTCATTACTTCCAGGAGATCGGCTCGACCAATATTCGGGCGCGCGAGCTGGCCGAGAGCGGCGCGGCAGAAGGCGAGATCGTTATCGCCGAGTCGCAAACCCAGGGCCGCGGCCGCTTGGGACGGCGTTGGGAGTCCCCTCCGTTTAGCAATCTCTATCTCTCGATCATCCTTCGGCCGAGCTTGCCGCCAAAACACGCGCCGCAGATTACTTTGGCCGCGGCCGTGGCGCTAGTGGAGACCGTCGGCTCGTTCCTTCCTGGCCCGCCCGCCATCAAGTGGCCAAACGATATTCTCATCGAGGGCAAAAAACTGGCAGGAATTCTCACCGAGGCCGCTTGCGACACCGAGCGCGTCGAATACGTCATTCTGGGCATCGGAGTCAATCTCAATTACCGGGCCGATGCGATGCCGGAGGCGCTGCGCCAGCGGGCGACTTCAATGGCCGATATGACCGGAAAAAACGTTTCTCGCGAAACCGTGTTAGTGAGATTGATTCACGACCTCGACCGGTGCTATGGAGAGCTTGAAGAGACTGGTTTCGAAGCTTTGCGACCGCGATGGGAAGCCCATTTCGGCTTGCGCGGGCGGCGTGTTCGAGTCGAACTCGGCGACCAAGCGTTTACGGGCCGGGCGCAGGGCATCGACCGTGAAGGCGCGCTCATTGTGGAAGATGGGGACGGGCAATTACGAAACATCATTGCCGGAGACGTGATTCCACTGGAGACTTGATACGGAAATTCATGCTACTCGCCATCGATATCGGTAATACCAACATCGTTCTCGGTTTATACCAGGGTAAAAAACTGATCACCCATTGGCGCTTGGCCACGCAGGCGGAGCGCACCTCCGATGAATACGGCGTGATTATCTCCCAGCTTATCGATTACTCCGGCCATCGCTGCGAGCAAATCTCCGCCATCGCGGTGTCGTGCGTCGTACCGCCTATGCTGACGACGACGCAGGAACTGGCGGACAAATTTTTTCAAATCGATCCCCTGATCATCGGCCCTGGTATCAAAACCGGCATGCCGATCCTTTACGAGAACCCCAAGGACGTCGGCGCCGACCGGATCGTCAACGGCATAGCGGCCTACGAGAAGTTTCACGACGCCTGCATCATCGTCGACTTCGGCACGGCGACGACCATCGATCTCATCTCCAAGAAAGGGGAGTATATCGGCGGCGCCATCGCGCCGGGTTTGTCCATTTCGTTAGAGGCGTTGTTTCAGCGCGCATCGAAATTGCCGCGCATCGAGATCGTCAAGCCCAAGGAAGTGATCGGACGCAATAC
>JBOHVN010000065.1:0-20106 GCA_050735675.1 Binatia bacterium
AGATGCGAGTCATCGGCGCGTTTCAGACGGTCGAAGCAAGTATCGAATATGTCTGTAATCATTTGGGTGCGCCGTTGACTGCGGAGCAATTGAGTCGTGCGGTGGAAATCCGATTGCAATGGATACGGCGGACTCTGAGCCCAAGACCGGATGCTTTAGAGACGCTCGCGCGTCTAAAAAGCGAAGGTTACAAAATCGGGCTACTCAGCAACTGCTCCATCGAGATTCCGATTCTATGGCCGGAGACGGCGTTCGCCAATCTATTCGACTCCTTAATTTTCTCCAGCCGCGAACGCCTCAAGAAGCCGGACCCTCGCATTTATCATCTTGCATGCGAAAGGCTCGGCGTCGCGCCAGAACAATGCCTTTACATAGCGGATGGCGAAAACTACGAGCTCACCGCCGCGGCAAAAGTCGGCCTACGTACTGCGTTGATTCGCAATGCGGCACAAGACGTCACTCGTGAACTGCATCGAGAAGCCAGAGAATGGCAGGGGGAAGCTATTACCGCATTGGCTGAGACGTTAGAACTAGCCCGGATTATTCATACTACGAGGTAAACTCATGACATTCTGTCGACCGAGGTGCGGCCCCGCAGGAGCGAAGGCATCAGGCCAACTGTTTCATGGTCATGCGTGGCGCTTGGCACGATGCTTGACCTTTTCACTGGAGATCTCACGAGCACTGCCTCCGTTTGCATCATCGAGGCACAGGCCCATTGCCTTTGGTCCGGAAGGGTTGCACGTCGGTCATAGCTTCATCACGAATAATTCGGGCTAGTAAAGCGATAAGCGATGAAAAAGCATCATGTATTGTTCGACCTCGACGGCACGCTTTGCGACCCGCGTGAGGGAATCGTTCGTTGTTTTCAATATGCGCTCGAAGAACTTGGCCGGGCAAAACCGCCGCAAGATCAGCTCGTTCGTTATATTGGACCGCCCCTCCATGAAAGCTTCGTCGCACTGCTTGGCTGTAACGATGCCGCCTTCATTGAGCGAGCGCTCGGTTTGTACCGCAGACGCTTCACCTCCAAAGGGATATTCGAGAGTAGACTGTACCCGAAGATCACCGACGCTGTCGGGACGCTGCAGGCTGAGCACGATCAACTCCTTGTTGTAACTTCCACGCCGACAGTATTTGCCCGCCAGATAATTGATTACTTCGGCCTGGGAAACTTCTTCAGGAACGTTTACGGCAGCGAACTGAACGGAACGAGAGCCAGCAAGAAAGAACTGATCGCCCATGTTCTTCGACAAGAAGCAATTGTCCCGTCCAGCGCGGTGATGATCGGCGACCGAGAGCAGGACATCAAAGGCGCCATGGCGAATCGGATTCGTCCCATAGGCGTTCTCTGGGGCTACGGTTCACGAGAAGAACTGGCTCGGGCAGGTGCGTCGGTCGAACCGGACACGCTTCACTGGCAGCCGAACTGGCTGCCGAGGACAGCTGATGAATTTCGCGCGCTCACAGCCGAAGCGGTGTCACGCAACGACTGGCGATCGAGAAGGAGAAAAATGCATGAGGCTTTTTCGTAGAGAAAGTTGGGCTTGTCTGATAGCTGGATGTCTGGTCATGATTTCTCCCTTTGCTCACGCGCTCGATCTAAAAGCATGGGAGGATTCAATCAATCCGCAGACTCACGAAAGATATATTCCGGTGGAGCCTCTGGGCCGGGGCAGAGTGGGACGGCTCCAAGGCATTAAAAATGCCCAAGGTCGATGGCACCTATCGAAATCGTAGAGCGACGTATCAGATCAAAGGTCCAATGGAATGGGAACATCCGGCGATGGGACGAAAGTTTCTCGTCTACGAACGCATCAATCCTGGCAGAGACGGAGTCAAGTGGCAGCTGTTTACCATCAACCAGGACCAAAATGGTCTTGGTCGGCTGTATGACGGGAGACCCGGCCGAGATGGGAGACTATCTTCGGGTGGGCTGAAGTTTCCGCTTGGCAATTGGAAAGAAGGTGAGACGAGGAAGTTTGTCTATCAGGTGTGGCAGTCCAACGAATCGGAAAGGGTCGAATCGATTACCATTCAAAAAATCGACTTTGTCTTTCAGACCAGTCCGCATTGTCTCGAATTTTACTGGACCGCAACCAGCCGAACTGGAGGGAGAATCTATGATCGTCAGACTTATATCTACTGCCCGGGACAAAGCATGGTGAGCCAGATTCAACATTGAGTTTTTTCTTCCCGGCGCGAGGGTATCCAGGTTGCTCTGAAGGTCTTGCCCAGCGGTGCCATTTGGCAGTAGAATCAATGCCAAAGAGGATTAAAGGGGATTGTCGCTCATGTTATCCACGGAATCACTGGTGGAGGCGCTTGGAGGCCGGAAAGTTTTCAAGGGCCGCATCGCCAACCTGAACCAGCTGAGAGAGGCCGCGAAATCAGGGCTACCCTATGCCTCCCTGGAAGCGGTCATCGTCAAACTCCGCCTCGGCCGAGAGGAGGCTGCGGCCGTCCTCCACTTGCCGCAACGAACTATTGCCCGTCGCAAAAAGGAGCAGAGACTTCAGGCCGATGAATCCGACCGGTTATTACGGCTGGCCCGAATCGGCGCCCAGGCATCAGCGACTCTGGGAAACGAGGAAAAAGCAACTCGATGGCTGCGCAGACCCAACCGCGCCCTGGGGAATCGCACGCCTCTTGAACTCCTAGACAACGATATCGGTAGTCGGCAGGTTGAAGAAGTTCTCGCTCGAATCGAGCATGGCAACATAAGCTAGTGCGCGTCTGGCGGCTTTGTTCGAGGAGACACCGGCGCTTCGATGGCGAGGGAGCCCGCCTCTACGGCGGACGCTGGAACCACGCTGGAACGTCTATCGTATACACATCCGGCTCGTTATCGCTTGCCGCGCTCGAGCTTTTCGTCCACGTGGACACCGACCTGGCGCCCGCCGGATTATTTGTAATTCCGGCGGATATTCCTGAAGACGTGCCCGTTGGCACTGTTGATATTGCGAAGCTGCCGCGGAACTGGCGATCTTATCCCGCGCCAGAAACGCTGAAAGACATCACCACCGCGTGGGTCAAAGGGTCGTCAACAGCCGTATTGGCCGTACCCTCGGCCGTGATTCCCAGCGAGCGAAATTATCTCCTCAATCCGAAACACCCGGATTTCCGGCGCATTGGCATCCAGCAAGCGATACCTTTTGAGTTCGATCCACGCATGTGGAAGTGACATAACTCGGGTTCGATCTAGACTTGAATGAAGCTGCTTGCGCGAACGATTTCTACCATCCATTACACGCCCGGCGGTATATGCTACATTCCGAAGTTGAGACTACGCTTGGAGATTGGTAGATGAAGCAGATCTTATCGCCCGCAGATTTTGAACACCCGCAAGGATTTCTTTCGTTAGCAAAAAACGTCGGGATCAAAGATAACACGCTGGATTTAACCGTTATCTATTCGACCGTGCGCGCGCGAGCGGCGGCGATGTTTACGCGCAATCGTTTTCCCGGCGCGCCGGTGATCGTTGGGAAAAAACATATCGCCAACGGCTTTGCCCAGGCATTGGTCATCAATAGTAAGAACGCCAATGTCGCAATGGGCAAGCAGGGCATTGCGAATGCAATTGAAACCTGCCGCATCGTTGGTGAAGAACTAGGTGTAAATCCCTACGATGTCCTTCCTTTCTCTACCGGCGTGATCGGCCGGCCGCTGCCGATGGATAAGATCCGCGCCGGGCTGCGTGGAATCAAAAACGAACTAATGCCGAATAATCTCAAGCTCGCGGCCGAAGCGATCATGACCACTGACAAATATCCCAAGTACATTTCCTGCCGGGTCGGCTCTGCCGTTATTGCCGGCATCGCCAAGGGCGCGGGAATGATCGAACCCCATATGGCGACGATGCTGGTTTATTTGATGACGGATACCGAATTGCCCAAGTTGGCGCTGCGACCGATGCTGCGCCGCGTCGTCGAGCGGACTTTCAACTGTATGAGCATCGACACCGACACGAGCACAAGCGATACGGTCGTGCTGATGGCCAATGGTCTCTCCGGCAAGGTAAAACTCGGGCAATTTGAAAAATGTTTGTTGGAAGTGTGTGAGTATCTCGCCAAAGAAATCGCACGCAGCGGCGAAGGCGCCACGAAGTTGATCACCGTTGATGTCAGCCGCGCCAAGACCCAGGCGCAGGCGAAGCGCGTCGCCAAGTCGGTCGTGAACTCGCCATTGGTTAAGACCGCTGTGTATGGCTGCGATCCCAACTGGGGCCGCGTCATCATGGCGGTGGGTAAAACTTTCGACCCGAGCATCGAGCCCGCCAAAGTCACGATCCGCTTCGGCGACACGAGCGTTTTCAAAACGGGTTCGCCGGTGGACTGCGATCTCGAAGCGTTGAGGAAATCTCTCGGACATCCGGAAGTATCCATCGGCGTCAGTCTAGGCATCGGTAAAGCGTCGGCCCGTGTCTGGGGTTGTGACCTGACCGAGGGCTACATTAAAGAAAATGCATATTACACAACGTGAAGCCGTCGTGCTCGTTTTTCGTGCTCGGTCTCATGGGCTCTGAACCTGCCGACACGAACACGAGCCGCAAGCACGATCCCGTTAGCCACACGGGAATGGTTCAGCCCACAGGAAAGCTAAGTTATGCACAAGCAGCTGACTAACTTTCTCCTGAAGGGCGGCCGCCTGATCGATGCGGCCGCCGGAAAGGACGGACAATTCGACGTTCGCGTGCGCGATGGCAAGATCGACGCGATCGGCGCAAATCTCCATGCTGGCGGCGCGACTGTAATCGACGTCAAAGATCACATCGTCACGCCGGGCTTGATCGACGTTCATTTACATCTAATGAAGGGCCTGGGCGCCTTCGGCGTCGACCCGGATATTTTCGGCGTTGGCTCGGGCGTAACAACGGTCGTCGACGCCGGCAGCGCAGGCCACACTCTCCTCGACGTTTTTCGGAATTACGTCACGGACAACGCCAAGACGCGGGTATTGAATTACATCAATCTCTCAACGCTCGGCGGCGTCAGCGGTCCCGGTTACAGCATCCTCGCCGATTCGCGGCTCATCGATGAAGCTAAAATCGAACGGGCCGTCGAAGCCAATCGCGACATCATCGTCGGCATCAAGATCATGGCCACCGGGGGCGCTCTCGGGTCACAAGGATTGAAGCCGTTGGAAAGGGCGCGCAAGCTTGGCGACGCGTTAAAAATCCCCCTGCTCGTCCACATCGGCGAGAGCTGGACCAAAGACACCGCGCCGGTCCACGTCGGCGACGTGCTCAAGTATCTTCGCGCCGGCGACATCGTGACGCATATGTTCACCGTCCATCCCGGCGGCTTGTTGGATGCCAACGGCAAACTCTGGCCCCAGGTGCGCGGCACCAAGGAATCCGGCGTGCTGATGGACGTCGGCCACGGGCTGCATAATCTAAATTTCGACGTGGCCCGCCGCGTGCTTGATCAAGGACTCCATCCCGACGGCGTTTCTACCGACGGCCACCGCGGAAACCGCGCGGGGCCGGTTTACGACTTGCCGACGACGATGGCGAAGCTGATGGCTTTGGGGTTTTCGTTGAATCAGGTAATCGAGATGGCGACGGCGAATGCCGCCAAATTATTGGGGCGAACGGACGAACTTGGCACGCTTCGAATCGGACAATCCGACGACATTTCCGTTTTGAGGATCGAAGATAGAGAATGGAAAGCCGTCGACTCACAAAAAGGAACAATTCCTGCTCATCATGCGATCATGCCGGTGTACGCCATCCGCGGATCTGTGATTTATGAGCCACTAGCAACCGAACGACCATAAAAGCAATCCACGATTAAAATCCGCGATTCGAAGCTCGAAATCCGAAACAAACTCCGACACGAAAATTGTAAACGGAACTGAAGTTGTTTTGAATTTGTATTTTCCGTGATTTGAAATTGTTTCGAAATTCGGGTTTCGAATTTCGGATTTGCTTTTCAACCTTTGGGGCCTCTTTGCGCGAGATATTCCGTCCCTTTGGCTTGCAGCCTAGGCGTGTTAAGTCCTTCTTGATAATTTATATCTATCGTCTTCTCCGCGTGCTAGTCCCGCCGAAGATCGATCCCAGCACACCGCGCATGATTTCACGTCCTAACTGGCTGCCGATCGCGCGCACTGCGCTCTTGCCCAGGGCTTCAACCATGCCACCGGCCTGCGACTGCCAAGCACCGCCACTCGAAGCAGACGGCTGTCCCCCTGGTGCCTGCGGCGCGCGAGTCTTGAGCATTTCGTAGGCTGATTCGCGATCCAGAACATTTTCGTAGTGGCCATACAGGGCCGACTGTTTGTAAATTTGCTCGCGTTCCGCGTTGCTCAGCGGCGGAAACTGGCTCTGCGGCGGATAAATCAGCGCGCGATCCACCATGGTCGGTTGGCCTTTGTCGTTGAGAAAAGAAACCAACGCTTCACCGACACCCAGCTCCGTGATCGCGGCTTCCACATCGATGTCTTTGTTTTGTCTGAACGTTTGAGCCGCAGCTTTCACCGCCTTCTGATCTCTCGGCGTGAAAGCGCGCAGCGCGTGCTGGACGCGATTGCCGAGCTGGCCGAGCACCACGTCGGGCACGTCGAGCGGATTTTGTGAGCAGAAGTAAACACCGACACCCTTCGAGCGAATCAAGCGGACCACTTGCTCGATCTTTTCCAGCAATGCCTTCGGCGCTTCGTCGAAAAGCAAATGCGCCTCGTCGAAAAAGAAAGCCATCTTTGGTTTCTCGGGATCGCCCACTTCCGGTAAACGCTCGAACAATTCCGACATCAGCCAGAGTAAAAACGTCGCGTAAAGCTTCGGCGCGTTGATCAGTTTATCGGCGACCAGAATGTTGATGACGCCGCGTCCTTGATTGTCGGTCTGCATCATGTCGTCGAGATCGAGCGCCGGCTCGCCGAAGAAACCGTCGCCGCCCTGCTCTTCAAGCGCGAGCAAGCCGCGCTGAATCGCGCCGATGCTCGCCGCCGAGACATTGCCGTACTGCGTCTTGAATTGCGCCGCGTTGTCGCCCACGTGCTGAAGCATGGCGCGCAGGTCTCTAAGATCGAGCAGCAGCATCCCATTATCGTCGGCGATCTTGAAAACCAAGTTGAGGACACCGCTCTGAGTCTCGTTAAGGTTGAGGAGCCGTGCCATGAGCAGTGGTCCCATCTCTGAGATCGTGGTCCGTACCGGGTGCCCTCGCTGACCGAAGAGATCCCAAAAAACCGTCGGATAGCCGTTGAATTGGAAATCCTCGACACCCAACGTTTTCAGCCGCTCCGAAATTTTCGGATTTTCTTGGCCAGGTCGCGCGAGACCGGATAGATCCCCCTTCACGTCGGCCATGAAGACCGGGACACCGATTCGGCTGAAACTCTCCGCAATGACGCGTAAAGTAATCGTTTTTCCAGTTCCTGTGGCCCCGGCGATCAGTCCATGGCGATTGGCCATGGGCGGCAATATGGCATGCACCTGTTTTCCCTTGGCGATCGATACAACTTCAGCCATTGGCCTAACCTCCCCTTATTTATCGACAAGTTAACACTGATTGAAAAAACTTTTCGGCTTGTGAATTGTTATCGTATCCTATATAAACCACAACCGGCGTGAATGAAAAGCCGGAATCACGCGTCCAAGTCAACGAATTAGATCGAATCGTAACGAGTGGAGGGGCGATACGATTTTGGTCGTATTCGTTTCGACAATAACAACATTACTAAGGAGGAAGACTTAATGAAACGTTTTTTAGGCATCTTGGTTGCTTCCATGTTCCTGGCTTCGGCGGCCTATGCCGGCGAGGCGATGAAGGATGACAAGGCAAAGACCGAAAAATCCGCGAAAGGCGAGAAAACCAAGGGTTCGAAAGCCAAGAGCGGAGAAAAGAAAGCCAAAGCGGCTGATACCAAAGGCGGAGCGATGGGTGAGGAGAAAGCCGGTGCCAAAAAGGCTGGCGCGATGGGTGAGGAGAAGAAGTCCAAGTAGGCTTGCCACTTTGCTTCAAACGAGCAAGGTGGCCCTCCCGCCTTGCTCGGAAACCTTAAGTTTTTTCTCCATCAGTCGCACTGTTTCCGCCCGTTCGGAGATTGTTGGAATCCTAAATTATCATTAGTCTGTATGACGCCTCTCGCGAGCCCGGATTATTCGCAATCCTTGCGCGCAGGAGTACGCCTCTGCGGTCGCGGGCTACACCTTAACAGAGTTCAATTTGTTCAAATAGTTCCGATCGTTCAAAACGTTTTGAACGGCTTGAACAGCTTGACCGTTTTGAACTCAGTTCACCCAAAGCTTACCGCTCGTGCGACACTCTGTCGTGTGTCCTCGGTGCATGAATAATCCGGGTTGGCTCCCGGCTTCGCTTTAATTTGCCCAGGATCTTTGTTAACGTTCCTGAACTAAGCTTCGGGGATGTTCACGCATATGGCAGCACGCTCGGCAGTAGTCATCGTTCATAGTTCCGACCTCCACCTGGGTACCGATGATAGCTTCAGCGACAAGGACCGGCTGGCGGTTCTGCCCAAAGTTCTGGCCGCGGCTACGGAAATCAACGCCGATGTCGTCGTGCTCGCCGGCGATTCATTTGACAATCATCGCCAACCGCTGGATCTGCTGCAGCGCGCTGCCGCGATGCTGCGTGATTACCGGAAGCCGGTAGTGATACTGCCCGGCAATCACGATCCGCTCACCCCCGACTCCGTATACCGCCGCGCCGGCTTAGCCTTGATTCCCAACGTCAGCATACTCGGATTGAACGTCGACAAAGCGGTGTTGTTCGAGGATTGCGAGTTGGAGATCTGGGGGCATGCCCATTTCGATTACAGCGACATGTCGCCGCTGGCCAATCCTCATCCGCGCAGTTCACGTTGGCAGCTTGCCGCCGCGCACGGCCACTACATCGATCAAGAGCGTGATCCGAACCGGCTGATCGGCTCTTGGCTGATTCATCCGGAAGAGCTTGCCGCCACCGGCGCCGACTACGTCGCCCTCGGACACTGGAACCAGTCAACGCCGGTCGGCGACGGGAAGATTACCGCGCACTACTCCGGCTCACCGGAATATACCGGAACGGTTAATGTCGTGCGCCTGCGCCAAGACGGCACCGTCGAAGTCGGCAAAGCGACCCTGCGCTAGCCGAACGAGATTCGCCGGCAAGAATTTGCCGCTCGCGCCGGAAAGCGAAGTTACCTCCCGCCTGAGCTAAAAACGAATCAAACCTAAAGTTTGATTTGCTTGCGCAACTCACTCTTGCAGAAGGAACCCGGTTTCTGCGGCGCTACATCTGGGCTACGAACCAATCGGTGTGCTGAGCGCACCCTACGAAACGTTTGCGATCTTTGCGTTCTTTGCGGTTAAGTTTCTTCTCATCTCTCCGTTGTGACTTAAGCCGGCAGTAACAGCCGCGCTTCGTCGGCGTCAACCACCGGATTCTTCGGCCGCTTGCTTTCGAGTACCCGGATCACTTCGTGCGCCGCGCCCCACTCGCCGCGCTCCGACGCTTCCAAGGTGACCGCGCCCAGGTGCGGCGTCCAGAGCACGTTGTCGAGCTTCATAAGCGGGTGATCCTTATCGGGCGGCTCATTGGCGATCACATCCAACGCCGCACCGGCGATTTTTTTTGCCAACAAGACCTTGCATAACGCATCTTCATTGACGATGCCGCCGCGCGCGGCGTTGATCAGATATGCCGAGGCCTTCATAAGCGCGAGTTCCTTGGCGCCGATCATGTCTTTGGTCTCGCGATTGAGCGGGCAGTGAATCGTCACGAAGTCGGATTCGGCGAGCAGCTCATCCAAGCCGACCCATTTGCCGCCGAGCGCCGTGACATGAGATTCGGGGATGTAAGGATCGTAAACCACGAAATCCATCTCGAAGGCGCGCGCCCGCACTGCGACTCGAGCGCCGATATTGCCCATGCCGACGATGCCGATGGTTTTGCCGGCCAGTTCCGTGCCGATGAATTTGAGATAATCGCTCCAGTGATTCGACTTGACGGCCCGATTGGCTTCATGAGTGTGGCGCACCAGCGCGATCATCTGGCCAAAGACCAGCTCGGCGACCGAAACGGCGTTGCTGCCGGGCTGGTTCGTCACCCATATCTTGAACTCTTTGGCGGCCTCGAGGTCGACGCGCGACGGATCGACACCGACTCCGGTGCGGGCAATGATTTTAAGCCGCCCGGCGCTGCGCTCCATCTGCTCGCGCGTGATTTTACCCTTGCGGCTGATCACGGCGTCGACGCGCGGCACTTCCAACTCCCAGCGCTGGGGCTCGATCCAGGGATTGACCACCACGAGTTCGACGCGCTCACGTAGCCACTTGAGCACTTCAGGTTGAAATTCTTCGGCTAGCACGCGCCTCAATCCCATAGATCGCCTCCCATGAGTTTTTCGTGGTGTTTTCATAATAAACTATAGTAGAACTCATTATACATTTCCGGCGCGTCGTTGTCCTTGGCGAAAATCAAAATGTCGGTCCATGTGCTGATCCAAGCGTGGTTAACCGTGTGATTATTCAATGAGCGCTTCTAATACACCGCGCGAGACGCCAATCGCTCCGAGAATAAGATAAAATATTCGAAACAATTTTTACTAACCGGAGAACCCTATGACATCATTTCGAATCGCGGCTTTGGTTTTTCTGAGCTTTACCACGACGGCCGCTTTCGCCGAGCAGGTGAGAACCGCGATTCCACGCGCGACGCTCAACTACCTGAGCATCGCCGTGGCGGAATCAAAGGACTACTTTCGCGATCAGAATTTAGAGAACCAAACGATTATTATTCCCGGCAGCACGGCAATCGCCGCTCTGGTGACCGGCAATGTCGATTACAGCGGCGCCGGCGGCAGCGGTATGCGCGCGGCTCTGCGCGGCGCGCCGATCAAGGCGATCATGTTCCAGACCGAGAAGGTGACCTGGTATCTGTTGGCTGCCCCCGACATTCAGAAGATCTCCGATCTCAAAGGCAAACGCGTCGCCGTCGGGACCATCGGCGACACCCAGGACGCCTTGATCACCATGCTGGTGGAGCGCGAAGGAGTCTCCGGACGGGACATCGGGCGGGTGGCGATGCCGTCGCGCAACACGACGAATACGATCTTGTCACTTAAAACCGGCGCGTTCAGCGCCGCCGTGGTCAACGCCGACGAATCTCTGCTCGGCGAAAAAGAAGGGTTGCGCACGCTCGCGTTCATCGGCGATCTATTTCCCTATCCATTCCAGGGTTTTGTCGCCACAGACAAAATGATCGCCGAGCGGCCGAACGACGTAAAGCGCTGGCTGCGCGCCATGGCGCGCGCCCTGATATTTATCCGCGATCGACCCGAAGAATCGGCCGATATCGCGATGAAGAAGATTCCCATGGGCAATATGACCCGTCCCTTGGTCATCGAAGGCATTCGCCGCTTCGCCAAGTCGCTGCCGGACGGCGTGCCGGGCCTGCCCACCGCTCAAGGAATCAAGAACTTGATCGAATTCGACATCAAGGCGCCGCTGAAGATCAAGGAAGACGTTGCTCCGGAGAAAGTGATGAACTTCAAACTGATGCGCGAAGTCAAGGACGAGCTTGAAAGCAAACGTTAATCGTGAGCAGCAGCAATATAGACCCCATCCAGGCGATGAAGGCGTTGGGACGTTATGGTCCATTCCACCAGCGTCTACCAGGCTGCTGAAAAAGACTCATAGGCTTCGTTGCGCTCGGATCGTGGTGGAGTGCTGGAGTAATGGATTTGAAACCCACCCCAACACCCCATTGCGCTCACTCGCCTCTGAGATCTTTTTGAGCAGCCTGCAATCAGAGGGGCAGGATCTGGGGCCAGGCCTGGATATCTAAACAAACTGTGCTAGCCTTTCGACATCCCGGCCAAGCGCGGGTTGTTGTTGCAGCTTGTTCTCATAGCGACTCAACAGAGAACTAAGGGTCGTCGAATCCCGTCCAAAATACATCGCCACGTCATTGACCTTGAACCCGCAACGCCGCACCAACACGTAGGCCGCTTGGGTCCGCTTGCGCGAAATATCCCAGCCGTGGCTCGCTGCCCGCAACATTTCAGGGGCCACCTTTAACGCTCTTGCTAGATCGGCCACCACGGCGCCGATCGGTCTCATTTTCCTAGGCTGGACTGCATCGTCTTCGATCTCTCGGCGCATGGCTTGGCCAAACGCCTCGCCCCCCAAAAACCTCTGGTCCTCCACCGCGTAGTATTCTTCCTTGTGTCCGTCGCCTAGGCCCTCTTGGACAAATCTTCGGTACCCAGCTCTTCCCCCGATCATCTTGAGCACCGGCCCACAATCGAGCACCGCGCTGGGCTTGCCTTTCCAATACGCTTGCTCGCCGCTGTAGCTATACCTCTCGGCGCTGCGCACCAGCTTGGACCGGACCGGATTGAGGTGAATGTAGCGCACTAACTCCAACAAATAGGCCTCCTTCTGGCACAGGATCGCTTTATACCGTCCTTGAAACAAATGACCGACCTTGTTGTAAGTGCGGTTAAAGTACTGCGTGTAGCTCTGCTGGAGCCCTTGCATGAATCTCGCTAGCGGTGTCCGCGAGCATTCAAGCAACAGGTGGACGTGATTGGGCATCAAACAATACGCATAGATCGTCACTTTGTATCTGCGCCGGTACTGGGCAAGCTTCTCCACATAGACTTCATAGTCGAAAGCTTTGAGAAACGTCTTTTGTCTTTGGTTGCCGCGCACGATGACGTGATACAAAACGCCGGGCGCGAACACTCTCGGCTTTCGGGCCATAAAAACGCGCGTCTAACACGGCCCCAGCTTATTTGTCAACTCATCCATGTCTGACCCCATGTCCTGACCCCATGTTTGCCATGTTTGCTGTGAACGAGGTATTGCGCATCCCTCAAAGCATCCTCGTCACCCGTGGTGAAATGCTGCAAAAATATCCGGAGACCACCAAGCGATTTCTCAAAGCGATGATCCTGGGAATGCAGGTCGCGAACCACAACAAGCAAGAAGCCATCCAGATCGGGCTCGCCAGCGGCCTTCAAGGCGAACCGGATGTGGTCAAGCGCTCCTACGATCTCTTTAGTCCAGGCTATGCCGCGGACCTCTCCGTTGCCCAAGACGGCATCCAAATCATGCTCGATGAAGACATCCGCGCCGGATTGGTCGACAAGAAATTCACCCTCGACCGCGTCATCAACGACCGGATCTTGAAACAAGCTCAGCAGGAACTGAAGAACGAGGGGAGGCTAACACCGTGACCCTGGATGAACAGACACGGGCTCAGACGACGTAGTGAAGATAATTGTTTGTGAGAACGTTTTTTCCATCAGCTCGAATCTCACTTTAAGAGTTCAAAATCTCGCCATCTCTGCTATAATCCGAGCGATCGCCAGCGCTCTAAATCGCTAAAGCTGAAACATCCGGTAATCGATCGCGGTGGTGTTTTGAGCATGGGAGTAATTCCCAGGCTCATCACTCCTTTATTCCGTCACTCTAGTTCCAACGCAATTTAATGCTACGGAGATACACAAACAGAAATGGCTAAACCTATGCTGAAGTCCAACGGCGCGGCGGCGGAGACCCAGACCGCCGACCCGAAGGCGAAGACCACCTTATCCGCGGCCGAGATGGGCGCGCGCCAGCGCGAAATTTCCGTCTCCGAGTTCTTTACCAAGAACCGTCACCTACTCGGCTTTGACAATCCGCGCAAAGCGTTGCTCACCTGCGTCAAAGAGGCCGTCGACAACGCGCTTGACGCCTGCGAAGAAGCGGGAATTTTGCCGGAAGTCGTCGTCAAGCTAGAAGTAGCAGTAAACGGCGGCTCGGCGCCGGCGCCGAGCCAAGCGAACCGCTTCCGCGTCACGGTGATCGACTACGGCCCCGGCATCGTGCGCCAGCAGATCCCGCGCATATTCGCCAAACTGCTTTACGGGTCAAAATTTCACCGGCTGCGCATGAGCCGCGGCCAGCAGGGCATCGGCATCTCGGCCGCCGGCATGTACGCCCAACTGACGACCGGCAAACCGGTGCAGATTATTTCGCGCACCGGCGCGCGCACGCCCGCGCATTACTTCGAAGTGCAGATCGATACCAAGAAAAACGAGCCGCGCATTCTCGAAAAGAAAGAAATCGAGTGGGAGAATCATCGCGGCACACAGGTGACTCTTGAAATCGAGGGCCGCTACCAAAAAGGCCGCGCCTCTGTGGATGAATATCTCGAGCAGACGGCCATCGCCAATCCGCACGTCAAGCTCGTCTATCACACGCCGGAGGGCGAGACCAAAGAATACCCTCGCACCATCGAAGAGTTGCCGCCGCAGCCGCGCGAAATCAAACCGCATCCCTACGGCATCGAGTTCGGCATCCTGCTGAGAATGCTGCACGACACGAGGAGTCATTCGCTGGTCGGATTTCTATCGAGCGATTTCAGCCGGGTTTCGTCCAACGTCGCGCAAGAGATTTGCAAAACGGCGAAGCTCTCGCCCGAGGCGCGCCCGCGAAATATTCACGGCGCCGCCGCCGAGGCGCTCTACAACACAATCCAAGCCACCAAAATCATGGCGCCGCCGAGCAATTGCATCTCGCCGATCGGCGAAAAGGCGATCCTGCATGGTTTGTATAAGCAGATCAAGGGAGATTTCTATACTGCGGTCACCCGGCCGCCGGCGGTCTACCGCGGCAATCCATTCGTAATCGAAGCCGGCTTGGCCTTCGGCAAGGGGCCGGGAGAGGCGACAGGAAAAGCGGAACGCACCGCCGTACCGCTGGCAGAAGGCGAACAGCAAGACGACGAAAACGAATTGGCGAGCGTCATTCGTTACGCCAACCGCGTGCCGCTGCTCTACCAGCAGTCCGCGTGCGCCACGTTTAAGTCCGTGCTCGACACCAGCTGGCGCAACTACGGCATTTCTCAATCGAGGGGCGCACTGCCCACGGGTCCCATGGTCATCTTCGTCCATATGGCGTCGGTCTGGGTACCGTTTACCAGCGAATCCAAGGAAGCGATCGCCGATTACGACGAGATCCGAAAGGAAATCAAGCTCGCCCTGCAAGAATGCGGGCGGCGCCTGGGGGTATTTCTCAGACGACGCGAGCGCGCCAAGAGCGAATTTCGCAGGCGCAATATTTTCGAGCTTTACATCGAAGAAGTCGTCGAGGCGTGCAACCGCTTGAAAGGCGGAAAGCTGCCCAGGGAAAAACTCAAACAACAACTGCAAAAGATCGCCATGAAACGCACCGGCGGCGAGAGGATCGATGAAATACTCGGATACGAGGGAGGCGGACCGGAAGGTTTGCCCCACTCGATCATCGTCACTGCCGAAGGCACCGAAGGCGACGCGCCGGCGCTTGAAGGGCGAAACGAAGTTCTACCGCAGCAAGAATCCCTGATCGAAGAGGATGAATCCACCGGAGCGACGCGATCGAAAGGCAAAGCGAGATCAAAGAAACAGACTGGAGCCGCCAAAGCCGAAAAGCCCCGATCGAAGTCCCAAAGCGACAATCAACTGAGTTTGGGCCTTGAAGCGACCGGAGCAAGCAAAAAAGATGGCCGAAAGACAGGAAGAAAAGATGGCACAAAAAAAGCAAAAAAGTAACGGAGCCGTAGAAAAGAAACTCATCGGCGTGGCCGACGTCGTTATCACGGCGGCGCAGCGGAACCAAGATCCCGCCCTTTCGATTCCGGTGCGCAGTCTGGCCAACGTGAACTTTAACGAGAAGCGCGGCATCATCGAGATGGGACGCAGAAAACAAGCGCGCACGTTTTTCAACGTTGGCATGGCTAAGAAATTCATGCAGACCGTGCTCGTCGCCGACGCGCTGGCCGAGCTGCAACGCGCTAACTTGACGACTTCTCTCCGGGAGATTTACTACCGTACCAAGCACACGATTAAGAACTCTCACGAAAACACCTTCGACGGCCAGAACGAATCGGACCCGCTCATCGAAGATCTCGAAGTCACGCTCGAAGCTCTGCGCGAAGAACTCCACGTGCGCGCCGAGAACTCCGGCACCGTCGTCGGGCCGCTGACGTTGGTCGATGACGGCGATCGGGTGGACTGCACCCGGCTCGGCAAAGGCGGCTATTCCGTTCCGTCGATTGTCGAGCCCGAATACATTCAGATCAGCAAATGCACGGCCGATTTTGTCCTGCTCGTCGAGAAAGGCACCCAGTGGAACCGTCTTTCAGAAGACAAGTTCTGGCGGCGCTACAACTGCATCTTGCTGACGGGAAACGGCCAGCCGCCTCGCGGCGTCCGGCGCCTGGCGCGCCGGCTGCACGAGGAGTATCATCTTCCCGTTTACGTTCTGGTCGACAACGATCCCTGGGGCTACTACATCTATTCGGTCGTCAAGCAGGGCTCGATCAATCTCGCCTTTGAGAGCCAGCGCATGGCCATTCCCAAGGCCAAGTTCATCGGCTTCTCGAGCGCCGATCCTGATCGCTACGGCCTGCCGCGCAACGTCGGCATCAAGCTCAACGACAAAGACATCAATCGCGCCAAAGAGCTCACGAAGTATAAATGGTTTCAGAAAAAAGAGTGGCAGAACGAAATCAAAGGCATGCTTACCAGCGGCCTCAAGTACGAGCTTGACGCTCTGGCCAACAAAGATTTTCAGTATCTGACCAAGACTTATCTGCCCAGAAAGCTCAAGGACAAAGATTGGTTGGATTAGGTGAAACGGGGTGTTTGTTCCGCAGCTTAGTCTCGCGCTCCTGAACGCCCCCAACCCGTTGCTTGATGATACCAGGCTCATGTGTCATTTCGACCGAAGGGAGAAATCTTTCTCCCTTCTTCAGAAAGATTCCTCACCTCCGTCCGGAATGACAACGGTACAGAGCACTTCACCTGGAACTCTGGACCACCAGAACTTTGACTGCTTTAGCAGAGTTTTTCACAACCTGCTAAACTAAGTAAATGCCGGCGAAGCGCGAGTTTCCTCGTGTTGATCGACTGCTCCATCCGTCAGTTTTTTCGCCTGCCTGCTTGATTGTCATAGCTTCCTTTGTTTGACTGACCAAAACCTTTCTGGAGAAATTCTGAATGCACCGTCTCGCCAGCATCGTTTTGAGTTTTGTCGTCTATGTCACCGGCATCGCCGTGCCGCTTCCGTCGCAACAAAACGTCAGTCTTAAGGATCTCATTCCCCTGGACACTTGGAACAAGCAGTTCAAGATCACCGAAGGTAAAGACCGCGGCAAAGTCGTTCCTCTCACGCTCCATCGCGATGCGGCGGCGCAAAGGACGCTGGTATCTCGCCTTCGGAGACTATGCCGGTATTGTCATGCGGAACAATTCGGGGCGCGGGCTCGTGATGGAGCGCCTCAATCTATTCAATAGCCGCAGCTATATCGTTTACGAACCGGCGCTACCGATTCTAGCAACCGATGTCACGTCGGGGGGCGCAATACGGCGTCAGGCGAACTTTAAAATGTTCGACGTCGAAACCGGAAAACTCAAGCGCAGCGGCCGCGTGACCCACCTGGTGAAAAGGGTTTCGCCTTCGCGGTTCGACACGCCGGCCGGCCTGATCGACGGCTACTACATCGAGATCGATCATCGCATGGACATGCGGTATACTCAGCTCCAGATGACGCTCGGCCTCGGCTGCCGATTGGATGACGGGCCAGTCTTCGGCTCCGGGCAATACACTCTCACCAAGCTCGGGATTTTCCGGGAAACGAAAACAGCCGCGGCCGCACTGACGCGAGTCAACGATGCCGTCTCTTCCGTGCATTGAATGACGAGCCATCAAGGCTTGGCGCAATCCTCATCCACCTCCTCCTCGAACGATGCATTCAATTACTCTTTGGTTTTGATAGACTGATTGTTGCGGCTGCCAATGCCCAATGGCGGCAGATCGCAGCGGGACTGCCGGAAGAGTGGCAATTCAACTACAGCGTCTTTAAGAAAAATGAAACATGCACCGCCGGGAGTCGGCTTCCCATGAATTCCAATGTGATATTCAAAGCATTATCGCTTCTCCTGAGCGCCCTGCTCGTTTACAGCTGCGTTGCCGATATTGTTCCGGCCACCGGGGAAAGGCGCTATCTCGGCTTCACCTGGGAACAGGAAAAGGAGATCGGCAAGGAAGTCAACGAGCAAGTCGCGGCTCTATTCGGCATTTATCGCGATCCAAAAGTGGAACGGTACGTCATGGAAGTCGGCAACCGCGTTCTCGCAACCAGTCACCTGCGCCGGCCGGGAATCGATGAGCAAATTCGCAAGACTCCGGTTACCTTCGGCGTGCTCGACAGCCCGATCATCAACGCCATGGCCCTTCCCGGCGGATATATCTATGTCACGCGCGGGATGCTCGCCCATCTGAATAACGAAGACCAGCTCGCCGCCGTCCTAGCGCACGAGATCGGCCACGTCGCCGCCCGCCATGCGGCGCGCCAAGCCTGGCAGCAGCAATTAAGTCAAGGGTTCCTTCTCGGCGGCGTCTTGCTCGGCCAGGGACTCGGCCTTCCCGCCCAGGATATCCTCAATCTCGGCAGCATGGCCGCGCAATTGATCTTTCTGCGCTATAGCCGAGAGGACGAATTAGAAGCCGATAAATTGGGGGTCGAGTACAGCTCAGCCGGCGGCTACGATCCGCGCGAGGCGATCGGTCTTTTTCAGATGCTCAATCGTATTCAGGAAAAAGAAGGACAGGGGATGCCGAGCTTTCTCGCCACCCATCCCGATCCGGGTGACCGTATTCGGCGCATCAGGGAATTGACCGCGGGACGGCCGCGCGACCGGCGACCTCTTGCCGATTCCCGTTATGTGAACGCGATCGAAGGTGTGGTCCTCGGCGAGGACCCGCGCCAGGGCTTCGTCGAAGGCAACGTCTTCTATCATCCGGACCTGCGCTTTCGCCTTCCCGTGCCGCGGGGATTTAAAGTCATCAATCAACCGGCGCAGGTCGTCATGGTCGAAGGCCAGAACCGCGCGGTTTTAGGCTTTACTTCGGCCGGAGAAAAATCGCTGGAGGCCGCCGTATCAAGCTTCCTCAACCGGCCTGGATTGAGAGTCATCGAACGGGGAACCATGCGCTCCAACGGGCTTCCGGCATACGTCGTCGTCGCCGACGCACAAATGCAGAACCGCCAAGTCGTTAGGATTATGGCTTACTTCGTCGAGTACCGCGGCACGGTCTATCATTTGGTAGGCTACACTTCGCCACAGCTGTTCGGAAATTTTCGCAATATGTTTCTGCAAACCATGCAGGGCTTCGGCGCAGTCCAAGATCCGCGAATCTTAAACAGGCAGCCGGTCCGGTTGGGCTTGCAGCCGGTTTCCCGCCCGGCACCGTTTCGGGATTTGCTTCCCAGGAGTTTGCCCGAGCCATTCACCCCTGAAGACGTCGCGATTATGAATCAGGTGGAATCGAACCAGAGGGTCGATTCGGGAAGAATTCTAAAAATACCCGCTACGCGCTAAGACGCTCGTCGTGGATTCGCAATTTTTTAGCTACGCGCCAACTCGTTGCGGCAACTCGTCCGCCATCATCAGTGAGGCTCTTACTGCAATTGCATAATTA
The DNA here is from genome assembly GCA_050735675.1 of Binatia bacterium. GTDB lineage: Bacteria > Desulfobacterota > Binatia > UBA9968 > UBA9968 > DP-20. Next base: position 19,463 of record JBOHVN010000065.1, read on the forward strand.
ATAGCAGATCGTTAACGGCCGTCGTTTTCGATACACACCACCAAGAACGATCCTCCTTTTTCCATAACGTAATCGAGGTCGTGTGTGTTTCCCTTGCTGTCTTTCCATGTGACTTTCCGATTCTTGCCGCGGGCGGATCGTGGACCTTTATGATCCAGGAAAAGTTTGTTTTGGTCGGCAATCTTTTGAAGAAGAGAAAAGATAGCAGCCTCTAGAATTTCGCCGATGATTTGTCCAAATCTGTGGGCGGGAGATAATGCCATTCGTTAGCCGTTAACCCATAGCCTACCCTCACACAAAGGGACCCTGTGCTTGCGGTTTTTCCATTTCACATTCCGATCACGAGTTTTATCAAACGTAAAAGACTTAAACCCTGCCGCTATAGCAAGCTCTCCAAGCCAATCAATTACAGGGACGTAGACCCGTATGGGGCAGAGTCACCAATTACGAAGCAAGCCGAAGATGGAGTCTTACAGACGCGACGAAGCGCCCGCCATACTTTGGGATCGATGGGGTCATGGGATCGATGGGGTCAGGTCTACTATCGAAGCAAGCGGACCATCTGCTATCTTCTTCCGCTGGCTGCCTCCCCTCGCGTCGTTGCCTGGCGCACAATCCGCCCCACTGTAGTGAAATGGACGCCA
>JBOHVN010000066.1:0-24905 GCA_050735675.1 Binatia bacterium
CGCCGGAACGGCGCCGCTCCCACTCGAAGCCGCCGGATGAATGTTTCTCGATACCGCTCGGCCGCATGATTTTAGGGTTGGTCCCAATGGCGACTTCCCAAAGATAGAATAATCCCGGGCGCGGAAAGCACGGATACTGCGTGCGCCGGCTCTCCTCGAGAAGATTGCGCCAAGCGTCACCGTACGCCGCGCCGCCGCTCACTTTGACAACTTGTCCACCCTCCAATTCGACCTTCACCTGAGGGAAAGCTTTGGAGAAATGACTTGTCGTCCCCGCCACCACGCCAGCCGCATCCTCCTTGGCGATAATCGGCGGCACCGGATGGCCGAACAAGTGACCGTTACGCGGTGTCGATGAAAAACCGTAGCGGGTGCCGTCATAGTAGTCGTCCCAATAGGTCCAGCTAAGATCGGTGCCTTCCTTATCCGTCAGCCGGGCGCGCCCACCGCGGCCATATTCCCAAATCGGGTCCCAGGTTTTCTTGTTGATCAGCAAGTGGAGATCGAGCGGATACGTCGTCGAGCGTTGGAGAAAATGCTCCGCGCGAAGCCAGGGAATCTGCTCGTAGCGAAATTCAGTTTGGGGAATCGGCCCGCCTTTGCCGTGAATCAGCAGATCGTAACCGCCGCGCAGAGCAAAATTTTCGATATACGGCATCCCTTCCCAGCGCCGAGGATTGTTGTCCCACGGCTCGCGCCGCATGATGACGTCGACTTCGTCGGTGTAGTCAAAAAACCGATCCGGTTCGCCCATATCGGCGACTAGAATATCGACATGAGCGCCTTTTTCACGCAGCGCGGCCGCCACTGCGTGCGGCACATCCAAATCGTACTCGCGGTCGATGGCGATGAGGATCTTATTGCCGGATTTCGTCTTGTCATAGCCGACAAAGCCGATGTGGCTGTTACGATGCTCGCGTGAGTTGGCAAGCTGGCGCGCAAACGGCATCAATGCGGAAATATCCGCCGTGCGCAGCCCGCGGTTTCGCAACCGCAACTCTTGCGGAATGGAACTACTGATGCCAACGCCGTCATCCGCTGTGTCGCACATGAAAGGCTCCTTCGGAAGAAATTGGAGTCATGGAGTATTGGAGTATTGGAGTATTGGAGTACTGGAGTACTGGAGTGCTGGGGAAACGCTCTCCCGATCTAACCCATTACTCCATCACTCCACCACTCCATTACTCCATTCTTAAAGCTACTCCATTTCTTCTTCACAGACAGTTCTGCTTCACCCAGTCGACGATCTCACTTCTCTTCGCGAACCAGAGATCAGGAAACGACCTGGCATACTTGATACACTCGTCGTAAACCTTGCCCGTCGCCGGAAACGCCATCTGGCAGTGCATCGCCAGGGTCAGCATCTTCGGCTCCTCGGCCGATTCTTCGTACAATAGATCGAACTCGTCTTTGAAAGAATTGAACACGTCGCGCGCCGTGATGCCGCGGCGGTACATGCCGGTATCGTTCAGGCCGCTCACGGCGTTTTTGTAAGGCACGATAATCATCGTCTTGCCGTTGATGTTCACCGGATAGGGATTATCGTCGTTGACGGCATCGCCATGCCAGGCAAAACCCTCGTCGGCTAGGATTCCCAATGTCCGCTCCGTGTGGCGCATACCGGAGGTCAGCCATCCGGTGGGCCGCACGCCGAGGAAGTCGTGAAACATCTTCGCGCAAGTGCGGATCTCGTCGCGTTCCTGCTCTTCGGTGAGCTGCATCAACTGAATGTCCTCGGCGTAGGAATGACCGACGATCTCGTGACCGCGCTCGTGCACCGCTTTGACCGCCTCGGGATAGCGATGAATGCACAGCGCATTGGTGTTGAACGACGCTTTCACGCCGTATTTGTCGAGGATGCGCAAGATGCGCCACACCCCGGTCCGGCCGCCGTAATCGTTTTCGCTCGCCGTCCGGCAGTCGTAGAGTGAGACGACGTCGTCTTCCTTGATCGGATTCGATCCGCCGACATGGTGCGTGCGCCGGTGCTTGGGACTGGGAATTTCGCTCCAGGCTTCAAGATTGCCCGCCAATGCTACCGCCATGCGCGCGCCGTTGGGCCATTGGATCTTGATCTTTTTCGCTTTGGAATAAACGTCGTAAAAATTATCGTGCTGCGGCATCATAACCCGCCAGACCTCCTGGGTAACACCCACAATTTTTGCTTACCCGTTGGGTATATGGAAATCGCCAGAGGGTGTCAATCAAAGGAGCTGAATGGGAGACCTCTGGCAGCGCAACCTTCGCTCACCCAATTCGTCGAGTCTTTAGCCGCAATATCTTGTTTCCACAACCCGCTAACTCGGCGTTCAGTATTTGACTTCGACTAGATACAACCCATGCGGCGGAGCGGTGGGACCCGCCTGGCTTCGGTCGCGCGCTTCCAATAAATCGCTGAATGATTGTAGCGTGCGTAAGCCGCGGCCGACTTCGACCAATGTGCCAACGATGTTGCGCACCATATGACGCAGGAATGCCGTCGCTTCGATCGTGTAGACGAGCCGCTCACCGCGCTGCTCCAACGCGGTGCGATAGACCTCACGCACCGGATGCGCCGCTTCACAGCCGGCGGCGCGGAATGATGAAAAGTCATGTTGGCCCACCAGGCACTGCGTCGCCGCGCCCATCGCCGCCACATCCAGCGGCTCATGCACGTGCCACGCGCGCTTCAGATAAAAAGGCGACGCCGTCGAACGGTTCAGAATGTGATACTCGTAGACGCGGCTGCGCCCATCCCGGCGCGCGTCGAAGGAGTCGGAAATGATCTCGACGTTTCTAATCGCAATGTCATTGGGAGTGAGCGCGTTGAGCGCGCGGCGAATCCGATGCGGGTCATATTCTTTATCGGAGTGAAAATTGGCAGCCTGGCCGAGCGCATGGACCCCGGCGTCGGTGCGCCCGGAGCCGGTGATGCTCGTGGGCTTGCCGAGAAAAGTGGAAATCGCCCGCTCTAAAACCGCCTGGACGGACTCCCCGTTGGGCTGAATCTGCCAACCACAATAGTGGCTGCCGTCATACTCAACGGTGATCTTGATATTCACGCGAATAAAGTTTCGAGTCTCGGGCTTCGGGTCTCGAATGTGGAAATTTCTATCTGAACTCGCCAGCCCTACCGATCACCGCCATTTCCATTGTTGTGCGGATTAAAGATAATCGCGGATCAAGATCTCGGCGATTTGAACGGCGTTGAGCGCGGCGCCTTTGCGCAGGTTGTCGGACACCACCCAAAGATTAAGCCCGTTGGCAACGGAAGGGTCCTCACGGACTCTTCCGACGTACGTTGCGTCCTTACCGACCGCATCGATCGCCATCGGGTAAATATTCTCTTCCGGAATGTCCGCTAGAATGACTCCCGGCGCCTCGCGCAGTAACGCCTTGGCCTGTGCCGCGGTAAGTTTTTTTTCCGTCTCGACGTTGACCGACTCGGAATGGCTGCAGAAGACCGGCACGCGCACGCTCGTAGCCGTCAACGGCAGCGCCGGCTCGCCGAGAATCTTGCGCGTTTCATGGATCATTTTCCATTCTTCCTTGGTGTAGCCGTCCTCCATGAAAACATCGATGTGCGGAATACAATTGAACGCGATCTGGTGCGGAAATTTTTCTTTTTTAATTTCGCGCCCGTTAAACAGCGCGCCGACTTGCTGGCTCAGCTCCTCCATCGCCATGCGCCCGGCGCCGGAGACCGATTGATAGGTCGAAACCACCACGCGCTTGATGCGCGCGGCATCGTGGATCGGCTTTAGCACCACCACCATTTGAATCGTCGAGCAGTTCGGATTGGCGACAACGCCGCGATTTTTGTACCGCGCTATTTCCGTGGCGTTGACTTCCGGAACGACCAGCGGCACGTCCGGCTCCATGCGAAAATGCGACGTATTGTCCACGACGATTGCGCCCGCGGCGACCGCGGCCGCCGCGAATTGAGCGCTGACCTTGGCGCCCGCCGAAAACAACCCGATGTCGATACCCTGGAAAGAATTCTCTTCTAATATACCGACGCGCACCTGCTTGTTCTGGAACGGCAGAAATTGCCCGGCGGATCGCTCCGAAGCCAACAGCCGCAGCTCGCCGACCGGAAATTGGCGCTCCTCCAACACTTCGCGCAGCTGTTCGCCGACCGCGCCGCTGGCGCCGACAATCGCGATATTATAATTTTCTTTTTTCACGACTACCCCTGCGTCCTAGCGATCGCGTCGCGGACGAGCTGGCCCATTTGTCTGCACCCGACAAGCTTCGCGCCAGGCTCTTGAATGTCGGCGGTCCGGTAACCGCCGTTCAAGACGTCCTCGACCGCCTTTTCGATCCGATCCGCCGCGGCGCCTTGATCCAACGAGTGACGCGACATCATGGCGACGCTGAGAATGGTTGCCAACGGGTTGGCCTTATCCTGTCCCGCGATATCCGGCGCGCTGCCGTGGACCGGCTCGTACATGCCGACCTTGCCGCCCAGGCTCGCCGACGGCAGCATGCCGATGGAACCCGTGAGCATGGCCGCCTCGTCGCTGAGAATATCGCCGAACATGTTGGTCGTCACGACCACGTCGAACTGCTTGGGATTTCGGATCAGCTGCATGGCGCAGTTATCGACCAGCATATGTTCCAATTGGATGCCGGCGTAACCCTCGTCTTTGTGCATGCGCGTGACGACTTTACGCCACAGCTCAGTGACCTCCAGCACGTTGGCCTTGTCGACCGACGTGACTTTCTTGCGCCGCTTGAGCGCGGCTTGGAACGCCACGCGCGCGATGCGCTCGATTTCCGGCGTGGTGTAGACTTCGGTATTCACGCCGCGCTCGGTTCCGTCGGGAAGTTTGGTGACGCCTTTCGGTTGACCGAAATAAATGCCGCCGGTGAGCTCGCGCACGACCAGAAGGTCGGTGCCTTCCACCACTTCGCGCTTGAGGGTAGACGCCGACGCCAAAGCGGCGAACAACTTCACCGGGCGAAGATTGGCGAACAAGCCAAGCTCCTGGCGTAATCCGAGCAGCGCGCGCTCCGGTCGAATCGAATAATCGAGACCGTCCCACTTCGGCCCGCCCATGGCGCCGAGCATGACCGCATCGCTTTCCTTGGCTAACTTAAGCACCGGATCCGTCAGCGGTTTGCCGTGCGCATCGATGGACGCGCCGCCGACGATTCTTTCCGCCAATTCGACGCTGAAACCGTAAAGTTTGGCGACCTGTTTCAGAACCTCGATGCCCTCGTGCATCACCTCAGGGCCGATGCCGTCGCCCGGCAATACGGCAATTTTGTAGCTCATGGTCCCTCTTTCTCCACCACCTGCCGATAGTGTTTCCTGCCCTCGAGTTTATTGAGTCCGTTAATGTAAGCCAAAGCGCTCGCCATAATGATGTCGGTGTGCGCGCCCTGTCCCGAGACGCGAATGCCGTCGTCCTCGATCACGCACGAGACCTCGCCCTGCGCGTCGGCGCCGCCGGTAATGGCGTTGACCGAGTAACGCACGAGCTGCGATTGCGAGCCGGTGATTTTTGTAATGACTTGATAGCACGCGTCGACGACACCGTCTCCCGAAGCGTGATCGGTAATCTCCGCCCCCTCCACCCGCATTTTAACCGTCGCCGCGGGAATGCCGTCGGAGCTCGAATTGACGTTCATATAGAGCAATTCATACTTATCCGGACGGCCGGGCACTCTGAGGATCTCTTCGGCGACGATCGCTTCGATATCTTCGTCGTAGACGTTTTTCTTTTTGTCGGCGAGTTCCTTGAAGCGCAAGAACGCGCGGTTCATATCTTCTTTATTCAGATTGAAGCCGAGATGTTTGAGCCGCTCGTCGAACGCATGGCGTCCGGAGTGTTTGCCCATGACCAGACGGTTGCCGGGAATGCCGATGGACTCGGGCGTCATGATTTCGTAAGTCTGTTTGTGCTTGAGCACGCCGTCCTGATGGATCCCGGCTTCGTGCGCAAACGCGTTGTCCCCGACAATCGGTTTGTTGATCGGGATCGAAATCCCGGTGACTTGCGAAACCAGTCGCGAGGTCGGATAGAGCTGCTCGCTCACGACGTTAGTGTCGAGAGCAAGATAGTTTTTTCGCGTGCGCAGCGCCATCACGACCTCTTCAAGGGAGGTGTTGCCGGCGCGTTCGCCGATGCCGTTGATGGTGCACTCCACCTGGCGCGCTCCGTTGTGCACGGCGGCGAGCGAATTGGCCACGGCGAGCCCCAGGTCGTTATGGCAATGGGCGCTCCAGATGACGCGGTCGCCGCCGGCGGTGCGCTCGATCAAATTGGCGATCAACGCGCCGAATTCGGACGGAATCGCGTATCCGGTCGTGTCCGGCACGTTGACGACCTTCGCGCCGGCGCGAATCACCTCGCGAAAAACCTGAATCAAAAATCCCGGATCGCTGCGCGAAGCGTCCTCGGCGGAAAACTCGACGTAGTCGGTGAATTGCTTGGCATGACTCACCGCCTTGACGGCCGCTTCGAGAACCTGCTCGCGCGACATTCGCAGTTTATGCTTCAAGTGGATGTCCGACGTGGCGATAAAAGTGTGAATGCCGGGATTTTTCGCCGCTTCCACCGCCTTCAAGGCGCGCTCGATATCGCCCTCCTGGGCGCGTGCCAGACTCACGACTCTCGGACGAGTCACCTCCTGGCAAACTCTGCGCACGGAATCGAAATCGCCGTCCGACGACGCGGCAAATCCGGCTTCGATGACATCGACGCCAAGTTTCTCCAGTTGCCGCGCGATGACGACCTTTTGCTCGGCGGTCATGCTCGCGCCGGGAGACTGCTCGCCGTCCCGCAGGGTCGTGTCAAAAATCTGCACAACGTTTTCGGTTACCTTTTCCATCGTTAAATCTCCTCGATCGTTGATCCGTTGGCTCGCCCCAGAAACAAAAACTCCCGCGGCAGGGCCAACGGGAGTAGCTTTGAGTTTCTAGTCGAGCCAGGATCTCACGGCATCGCTTTCGCCGCGCTCCTTCTCGTCTCCCGCTGGTGTTTGTAGGTCGTTAAACACCATAACAAAGGCCCTGATAACGTGTACAGTAAGACTAACGTGAAGAACATGACATGCCGCTCCGCGATAAACAGTGTAATCAAAATAATTCCGGAAACCAACATCCAGATCGGATGGCGTTTTTTGACGTCGTTATTTTTCAAACTGAAATAAGGAATATTGCTGACCATCAAGACCGCCAAACCGTAAATCACCAACAAGAGAATCACGTGGCGGTTGGGCGACCCTGCCCCGCCCAGATAATAATACAACAGCACCGTGGAAGTAATCATTTGCGCCGCCGCGGGAATCGGCAAGCCGACGAAGTGACTCTTCGAAACGCCCTGGGCCTGCACGTTAAAGCGCGACAGTCTGAGCGCGCCGCAGACGACGTAGGTACAGGCCGCCAGCCAGCCCCAGTTTTGCCACGGCACCAGCGCCCACAAATAAACCATCACCGCGGGGGCGACGCCGAACGACACCACGTCCGCCAGGGAATCGAATTCCACGCCGAATTGGCTCGTGGTCTTGGTTAGGCGCGCGGCGTAGCCGTCGATGCCGTCGAGAATATTGGCCAAAATAATGAATAGTGCGGCGTTGATGAACTCGCCGTTGAAAGTTGCGATAATCGAGAAAAAACCGCACATGAGATTGCCGGCGGTAAACAAGCTCGGGATCAGATAGACGCCCCTTCTGAGCTTATCGGCGGGCATGCGCTGTCGCAGCGGCACACGCGGCCGGCCGCGCCTGCGCAACAGCCGAACCTTGCCGGTTTCCCCCATTGGGTTAGGCTCTTGAGCGTTCATGGCGCTCATACAAACCTCCCAACGATCGTTTCTCCACCCTTAACTCTCTGCCCTTCGCTGATTTCGAGTTTGCAACCGCGCGGCAGATATAGATCCGTTCGCGAGCCGAACATGATTAGCCCAAACCGATCGCCGCGCCTCAGGATATCACTGGGATTGACCCGACAGACGATCCGGCGCGCCAGCACGCCGGCGATCTGCACGACACCGAACAAGCGCTCCTGCGGATCGACGACCTTAAGCGAATTCTGCTCGTTCCGCTCCGACGCCTCTTCCTTGTAGGCCGCAAGAAATTTTCCCGGCTCATATCGCACCTCTTGCACCGTGCCCGCCACCGGCATGCGGTTGATATGCACGTCGAGCGGCGAGAGAAAGATACTCACGCGCGTCACCGCGTCGCAAAATCGAGCAGCGCCGCTAACGTCGGCGATGCTTACCACTTTACCATCGGCCGGTGCCACAACAAGTCCTTCACCGGTCGGGATCCGGCGCTCGGGATCGCGAAAGAATCCCGCGACCGCTAGGGTCGCAATCCCCAAGGCAGTGGAGGCGATTTTCCAACCGGCCACTGCGGCAACGGTCGTCAATGCCGCGCCGGTGAGAATGAGCGGATAGCCTTCTTTTGCAATTCTCATCCGATGCCGTAATCCTCAGTTTCAAAGAATTGCGCTCTAGTTCCGGCTCTTATCCACCAACCGGTTCTGCGCCAACCACGGCATCATGCCGCGCAATCCTTCGCCCACTTTTTCCAGCGGATGGTTGGCCGCTTCCTTGCGCAGCTCGGTGAAGTGCGGCGAGCCGCACTTGTGTTCACTAATCCACTCTTCGGCAAATTTACCCGACTGAATGTCTAGCAGAATCTGTTGCATCGCCTGGCGCACTTCGGGGCCGATGACGCGCTTGCCGCGCGTCAAGTCGCCGTATTCCGCCGTGTTGCTGATCGAGTAGCGCATGTTAGTCAAGCCGCCCTCGTAGATCAGATCAACGATCAGCTTCACTTCATGGACGCATTCGAAGTAGGCCATCTCCGGCGGATATCCGGCGTTGACCAACGTTTCGTAGCCTGCTTGAATCAGCGCGCACAATCCGCCGCATAAGACCGATTGCTCGCCAAATAAATCAGTTTCGGTCTCATCCTTGAAAGTCGTCTCGATCACCGCCGCGCGCGCGCCGCCCATGGCGCTGGCGTAGGCGAGGCCGACCTTCTTGGTATTGCCCGAAGGATCTTGATGGATCGCCAGCAAACATGGCACGCCGCGGCCTTTCTGGTATTCGCTACGCACGAGATGACCTGGGCCTTTCGGAGCGACCATGAAAACGTTCACGCCGGCGGGCGGCACGATGCGCTTGAAATGAATGTTGAAGCCGTGACCAAAGGCTAGAGAGTTACCGTCTTTGAGGCCAGGCTTGATTTCTTTTTCGTAAGCTTCTCCCTGAAGCTCATCGGGCAACAAAACCATCACGATGTCGGCTGACGCCGCGGCATCCGCGGTTTCCGCCACTTTGAGGCCGGCGTTCTCAGCCTTGGGCCAGGAACTGCTGCCGCGCTTAAGACCGACAACCACTTCAACCCCAGAATCGCGCAGATTATTCGCGTGGGCGTGACCTTGGCTGCCGTAGCCCAGAACGGCAACTTTTTTGCCCTTGAGCACACTCAGATCGGCATGGCGATCATAATAAACTTGCATGTTTTACTCCTTCGGATCTTCTAATATGCCGACTGAACGCCGTCAAGTCAACGACAAGTATCCGTAAAGACAAAGACTTCTTAGAATGAACAAGACGGGGCATGCACCATGTCATTACATCTTGCGTCGATGACAATCCTGGATTCGAGGTATCCCATCGAAACCAAGGAGACTATGATGTTGCAGCAGCGCACGAGGATGTTTGGAGCGCCGTTGTGATCGCTTCCACGCTGGCGTTTGGATCGTGCGGCGGGGAGAACCCGCAAGGTTCCGCTGAAAAAGCCGGCGCGGCCATGGGGAAAGCTATCGATCAAGCGACCGAACAATCCGGTCAAGCCACGGAGAAGGCTGGCGACGCCCTCAAGGAAGCCGGTGAAAAAATGAAGGAGAACAAAAAAATAAACAGTTGGCCTCGCTTGACTAACGACGCTTAAAGCGTCGAACGAAGCTTACCGAAAGATTTGTGCGCCGTTCTCCTACGACTTCAACAACGCCGGTTCGCGACGGGGTGACGCGGTGTGAGTCGTCTCCCGGGAAATGGCGATCCGGCCGGTGCGAATCAGCTCCTTGATGCCGAGAGGCTGGAGCATGTTGATCATCGCTTCGACTTTTTCGACATCTCCGGTTATTTCAATGGTGTAAGTGCTGGCCGATGAGTCGACGATCTTGGCGCGGAAAATATCCGCCAGCCGAATCGCTTCGTCCCGATGCTCCGGCTTGGTGTGGACTTTAATGAGCGCCGTTTCGCGGTCGAGAAAGTGAGTTTCCGTCAAGTCGACGACCTTAAGCACCTCAACGACCTTGTTGAGCTGCTTCATGATCTGCTCGATGATCCGATCGTCGCCGACGGTGACGATCGTAATCATCGAGGTTGTCGGGTCGAGCGTGGGAGCGACCGACAAGCTTTCGATGTTATAGCCTCTGGCACTGAAAAGACCGGCGACTCTGGCAAGAACACCAAACTTGTTTTCGACGAGAATCGATATGATATGTTCCATCCGAAACAGTCATCAGGCAGGAAGAACGCCCTCCCCCTCATCCATCTTTTTCTTATGTGCGCCGCCTTTTTTCGCGAGCTTGAGCTCGGCCGGATCCTCAAGCATCATCTGATGCTGCGCGCCGCCGGCGGGAATCATTGGGTAGCAGTTTTCATAAGGATCGGTGTGAATATCCATCAGCACCGGTCCTTTATGCTCTAAACCTTCCTTCAAAACGGGCTCGACTTCGCTGGGCTTGAGCGCTCGCAAGCCAAGGATGCCATAGGCATCGGCGAGCTTGACAAAGTCCGGCATCTTTCCCAGCAGGCTTGCCGAGTAACGGCCTTCGTAAAATAGATCTTGCCACTGGCGCACCATGCCGTGCACGCCATTGTTGAGCAAAACGATTTTCACCGGCAGGTTGCGCTCGGCCGCCACCACCATTTCCTGCAGGTTCATCTGGAAGCTGCCTTCGCTCGTGATACAAACCACCTGCCGCTCGGGATAGGCAATCTGCGCGCCGATGGCGGCCGGAAAGCCGAATCCCATCGTGCCCAAGCCGCCCGACGTCAGCCAAGCGCGCGATTTGCTCCCTTTAAAATATTGCGCCGCAAACATCTGATGCTGCCCCACGTCGGTCGAGACAATCGCCTCGTGCTTGGTCAGACCGTAGAGCCTTTCGATCACGTATTGCGGTTTTATGGTCTTATCGTCCTGCTTGTAGGTTAGCGGATGCGCCTTTTGCCATTCTCTAATTTGCTTAATCCACGGTGCTCGCAGCGCCTTGATCTGCGCCGGATTGCCGTCCATGGAGCGAACAATCACGTTGATCTGGCGTAAGACGGTTTTCACGTCGCCGACGATCGGAATATGGGCGTGGAAGGTTTTCTTGATCGACGTCGGGTCGATGTCGATATGAACCACTCGGGCTTCCGGACAAAACTCCGAGAGCTTGCCGGTAACGCGATCATCAAAACGCGCGCCGACAGCGATGAGAAGATCGGCATGGTGCATCGCCATGTTGGTGCAGTAGGCGCCGTGCATGCCGAGCATGCCGAGCGAGAGCGGATGCGTGCCGGGAAAGCTTCCCAGGCCCATGAGCGTCATCGTCACCGGGATTTGCGTGATCTCAGCCAGCTCGCGGATCTCATCGGCGGCATCGGAAAAAACCGCGCCACCGCCCACGTAGACGATCGGCTTTTTGGCCTTCATGATCTCTTCGGCGGCTTGTTTGATTTGATTCTTATTGCCGCCCACGGCCGGATTGTAACCACGCAGATTCACTTTATCGGGATACTTGAATTCGGCTTTGGCCATGCTCACATCTTTGGGGATATCGACCAGAACCGGGCCGGGCCTGCCGCTAGTAGCAATATAAAAAGCTTCTTTAATAATCTGGGCCAAATCGTTCACGTCTTTAACGAGGACGTTGTGCTTCGTGCACGGCCTGCTGATACCCACGTTATCGGCTTCCTGGAACGCATCATTGCCGATCAAATCGGTGGACACTTGGCCGGTAAAAGCGACGAGCGGAACTGAATCCATGTAAGCATCGGCCAAGCCGGTGACGATGTTGGTCATTCCGGGGCCGGAAGTCACCAAGACAACCCCAGCTTTTCCCGTGGCCTTGGCATAACCTTCGGCCATGTGAGCGGCGCCCTGTTCATGGCGCGTAAGGACCAAGTCGATATCTTTCTGTTGGCACAGCACATCGAAAATTTTGAGCACCACGCCGCCAGGCAAGCCAAACACCGTCTTGACGCCTTCGTGTCTCAAGGACTCACAAAATATTTCAGCTCCGGTCACTTTCATCAGCAAACTCCCTACAGAGCCGCGCCAGCTTGACGATGTCTTCCCAGAATCTCCATGATTCGATCTTTGCCCGCAAGCTTCATTTTTTGAATCTTTTTCATCTCCATCTGTTCTTCCGGTGTGAGATGATGCTTACGTTGAAAATCCGCGAGTTTCTTTTCGAGTTCTCGATGTTCCTCGTAAAATTTTCTTAATTCCGGATCCTTATCCAGAAGGGAGACAATCGTCTGTTCATCCTTCAATTCCATACGGCAGCCTCCTTTTTTTTAATTTTTAAAACTTCAAGCGGGCTCCAAATCTAACTTACAGGTGCGGCTTTGTCAACGTGGATTGACGATAACTATTCAACAAATTAGGCCAAATTTTTTGGTTTGCTCTCGGCTTCCGATATCCGCAAATAAACCGGCGCCAAGGCACCGGCATCATCGAGCGCAGCGGCGTCAAATCGCCCATCCGCAAGCAGCGCCACTTGAGCTGCCACTGACGAATAGCAAGCACCGGCGGAAATTCGCACCGACGGACCGAAAGATTCGCTGATCTCGCGCTCATACGCTTTCGCGCCGCTGCCAATGAGCAGCGCAGAACTGCCAACTGTTTGATACTTGCGTACAAGCTCGACGGCCGATTTTACCGAGACCGCAGCATCGGGAGTCAGGCGCGTTAATGTTTTCTGGCTGCGGCGAAAGAGCGCCAAATAGACTTCACTCTTGCGCGCGTCGAGCATGGAGCCAATCAAACCGTCGAAGTTCCGCACGCGCGCTGCGCCGGCGTGCAACGTCGATACGCCGATCAGCGGCAGGTTCGATTCGTATGCCATCCCTTTTGCCGTCGCTAAACCGATGCGCAGTCCGGTAAACGAGCCCGGACCGATCGAGACTGCCATACCGGATAAATCGCTGAGTGTGATTTTCGCCTTGTTGAAAAGCGACTGGATGAGCGGGAGAATAACTTCCGCGTGATTGCCTCTCGGCCCGCCAGCCAGCCGCGCTTGTATCTGTTCAACCAGCAACTCGCCATTTTCAACTAACGCCACGCTCGCCGTCGGTATCGCGGTATCGATACCCAGAATTCTCATCCCCCCACCTGTTTCTCAAAAAATCTCAGGATGTCATTATAGAATGCATAAACCATGAGCAGGGCCAAAAGACAGATCCCCACTTGCTGCGCCATTTCACGATACTTCACCGACACCGGTTTGCGTATAATTGCTTCGACCGCAAAGAACAGCAAGTGGCCGCCGTCGAGCACGGGGACGGGCAATAAATTGAGCACTCCCAGATTGATGCTCAAGATGGCCAGGAAAGCGAGAAAACTGCCGAGCCCTTCCTGAGCTTGCTGCCCCGCCATCTGCGCGATCAGGATCGGGCCGCCGATGTTGCGCGGCGACACGTCGCCGACAATCATTTTGTAGAACGCCAACAGCGTGAGTTTGGAGTACTCGTAAGTTTGGTAGACGGCCCTCACGACCGCCAAACCGGGCTTGCCCTTCTCGATGGTGACTTGGCTGCCGATGCCGATGACCCAATCCACTTTGGGCTCGCCGAATATCGTCCGGCCTTCTTTTTTTGTCGGCTGTACGGTGACGTTGATATTCTCGTCGCCGCGGCGTATCTGCAAATTCAGCGGTTTGCCGCCGCTGCCTTTGATCCTTTGCGACAGCACTTCCCATTCATTGACCGGCACGCCGTCGATGGCGACGATTCGGTCGCCCTTCATGATGGCTGCCATTTCCGCCGGCGAGCCGTTCTCGACGCCGCTAACCTGCGTCGACATGACGGGCACGCCGTAAAACGTGAAGACCACCATCAACAGCAAAACGGCAAGGAGCAGGTTGAAGCCGGGCCCCGCGAACACAATTGCGGTGCGTGTAAGCAGACTCTGGTGGGCAAACGACTTGTCGATATCCGTTTGCTGTACCTGTTCGTCGGGATCCTCGCCGACCATTTTGACATAGCCGCCAAGCGGAAAGGCGCTTAGCGCATATTCAGTCTCACCGTTTTTTTTAACCCACAGTTTCGGACCAAATCCGACCGAGAAGGTCAGTACGCCAACACCGGATAGCTTTGCCACGATGAAGTGTCCAAATTCATGGAATACGATCAACAAACCGAGTCCGATGACCGCCGCCGCAATCGAGTAGATCAAGTTTTCCATCCACTTAACTCCTTCGGCATTAGCTAATTAATGAGCGACGATGCCTCTCGCCGCGCCCATCGATCGACTTCCAGGATTTCGCCGATTTCTCTTGCATGCCGGCTGGCGTGTCGTTGCATCGTCTTAGTAATTATACGATGAATTTCGCGAAATCCTATCCTGCCGTTCAAAAAAGCCGCCACCGCAACTTCGTTCGCGCCATTGAGAACCGCGGGCATTGTACCGCCCTCACCCAGGGCGTCATAGGCAAGCGACAAGGCGGGAAAACGCCTCTTTTCGACCGGGAGAAAGTTCAGCTCGCTATGCTGCGTCAAATCCAAAGGCCGCCAGCTGCCCTTCAACCGATTGGGATAGGATAAGGCATATGCGATGGGAATCCGCATATCGGGGATGCCCAATTGCGCGATGATCGCGCCATCTTGATAGCGCACCATGGAGTGAACCACGCTTTGGGGATGGATCACGACCTGGATGGAACTGGGATCCATGTCGAATTCCCATCGCGCTTCGATAACCTCGAGCCCCTTATTCATCATCGTCGCCGAATCGATGGTGATTTTTTGACCCATTTTCCAATTGGGATGCTTTAACGCCTGCGTCACGGTCACTTTCTCCAGTCGACGCAGTGGCGTGCGCAGAAACGGACCGCCAGACGCGGTCAGAATGATCTTATCGACCTCCGCACGCTGGTTGCCCTGCAAACACTGAAAGATCGCGCTGTGCTCGCTATCGACAGGCAAGAGACTCACGCCTTTTTTTTTGGCCGCATCGACAAAAATTTCACCGGCCATGACCAAGGCTTCCTTGTTGGCCAGAGCAATGTCCTTGCCGGCCAGAAGTCCCGTGAGGCAAGGCATCAGACCGGCTCCGCCGACGATCGCGGCAAGCACGACATCGACTTCAGGGGCGGCCGCGACCCTCGCCGCGCCGTCCTCGCCGAAAAGCAATTCCACTTTATTCTTGCCGAGCAGGCGGCGCAGCCGCGGCAAATCTTCTTCGTGCTTGATGGCGACGCACTTGGGTGAGAATTCTTTGACTTGCTTAGCCAAAAGCGCTAAATTTCGCCCGGCCGCCATGCCGTGGATCTTGAAGCGATCAGGAAACTCGCGCACCAGCGCAAGCGCGCTCACCCCGATCGAGCCGGTCGAGCCAAGCAACGCGATCGTTTTCACGGATGAAATACCTTCAGATAAGTACTCATAAAAACGGCTGGAAATATCAAGCTATCGAGCCGGTCGAGCAATCCGCCGTGGCCGGGCAAGAGCTGGCTGGAATCTTTAACCTCAAAGACCCGTTTAAGCCAGGATTCGAATAGATCGCCGAGCTGGCCCAAGATGCCGAGCATTAGCGCGAGCACAGAAATCTCTACCCAACTCAACCGGTCGAAGAGCAACATCGCCCCGGCAATCCCGGCAAAGACGGCACCGGCGAGGTAGCCCCAGGCGCCCGCGACCGTCTTACCGGGACTGATCTCGGGCGCCAGCTTTCGATAGCCAAAGCTCCGGCCGACAAAATAGGCAACCGTATCGCCGATCATGATGACGAGTAATATCCAGGAAATCCAGGCTCGCCCATGCGCGTGGCGAAACACGACGACCCAGTGAGGAAAAAGAAACCCCGCATAAATTCCGCCTAACAAGGTGAAGAGTAGCCGATTCAGCCGTTCATTCAACGTGCCCGGAGCGAACAGGTATATCGAGAAGACAATCAGAAACGGAGCGCCTAACCACGACGCGAGGTCCAAGCGCTCGCTCAGAAAAATCCCCCCCGAGAGGGCCAGGCCGAAGACGACGCCAACGCACTGATCTTGCCAGCGGTGTGGAAATGCCATCGCGAAATATTCGCGTAGCGCGGCCGCCGTGAGAATAAATAGCACGACTGCAAACAGCCATGGCGGGCTCCAGCCGATCAGCAAAACCAGCAACGGTACGACAACCGCCGCTGTGCCGGTTCTCAGGCTAAGATTGGCGTCCACCGGCCCCTATCGACGGCGTGATCGGGTCGCCGAGTTGTTCGTCGGTGCGGCCAAATCTGCGCCGGCGCCGCTGGTACGCGAGCAACGCCTGAAGATACTCGGACTCACGGAAGTCCGGCCATAAGGTCGGCGTAACATAGAGTTCGCTATAGGCGATTTGCCATAGATAGAAATTACTGATACGCATCTCGCCGCTGGTGCGGATCAAAAGATCCGGGTCCGGCACTCCCGCGCTATCAAGATAGGCTGTCAGCGTCCGTTCGTCGATCTGTTCCGGAGCAAGCCGACGATCGCGTACCTCGCTGGCGAGGCGCTTCACCATGCGCACGATCTCGTCGCGGCCGCTGTAACTCAGCGCGAGAATGACCGTCATGCGCTGGTTCTCCCGGGTCAATTCGATGGTCTCTTCCAACACCTTCTTGACGCTGGCGGGCAAGCGGGATCTGTCACCGACCGCCACCAGACGAATCCCATAGCGCATCATCTTGGTGCGCTCGCCGGCAAGATAATGCTCCAAGAGGCCCATGAGAGCATCGATCTCGTCGTGCGGCCGAAACCAATTTTCAGTGGAAAACGCATAAAGCGACAAGTAGCGCACTCCGAGCTTGCGGCTCATCTCGACGATGACGCGCACCGAAGTTTTGCCGCGCCGGTGCCCCTCGATTCGGCTCCTGCCGCGCAACTTGGCCCAACGGCCGTTGCCATCCATGATTATAGCGACATGTCGGGGCAAGCGCGCTTTGTCTAAACCGTCTAGCTCCATCGCTGCCTGGACCGAATCAGATTTAGGGATAAGGTTTTCAAGCGCTGCCGGCGGGATTGCAGATTAACTCGCAAGAGTTGGCAATAATTGTCTTAAACCGCCATGACCTCTTCTTCTTTGGCCTTGACGACTTTGTCGATGCGCCCGATGAAATCGTCGGTGATCTTCTGCACGCGATCTTGGCCGTGCTTGGCGTCGTCTGCAGTAATCTCTTTTCTCTTTTCCGATTCTTTGAGCTGTTCGATGGCGACGCGCCGGTGATTACGCACCGATACCCGGTACTCTTCGGCGACTTTTTTTACATGCTTGACCAGTTCCTTGCGCCGTTCTTCGGTTAATTGGGGAATCGGAATACGGATGACCTTGCCGTCATTGCTCGGCGTAAGACCGAGGTCGGACCTGAGAATGGCTTTTTCGATTTCGCCCATAGCGCTGCGGTCAAAAGGTTGAATGACCAGCAGCCTAGACTCGGGAGCGCTAAGAGTCGCCAATTGATTCAACGGCGTGGTCGCGCCGTAATAATCGACGACGATATGTTCCAGCAGTGCGGTTGAAGCGCGTCCCGTCCGCAATTTGGTGAGCTCCTTTCGCAACGCGCCCACTGAACCGTCCATTTCTTTTTGCAACTGGGTAAAAATGGCTTCGTTCATCGCTTTCCTCCGCTGACCAGAGTACCGATCGGCTCGCCGGAAACCACCCGCTTGATGTTTCCTTTCTCCATCAGATTAAAAACGATTATCGGCAGATTATTATCCATGCAAAGTGAAATCGCAGTGGAATCCATCACCTTCAGCTCGCGATTCAAGACTTCGATATAACTCAGCTCTGCGAACTTGACCGCACCCGCGTTCTCAACCGGATCGGCGTCGTACACGCCGTCCACTTTGGTGGCTTTGAGAATCACCTCGGCGCCAATTTCCATGGCGCGCAGGCTGGCGGTCGTGTCCGTCGTAAAGTAAGGATTGCCGGTTCCACCGGCGAATATGACAACCCGGCCTTTTTCCAAGTGGCGCGTGGCGCGCCGGCGAATGTAGGGCTCGGCCACCTGGCGCATTTCGATCGCCGACAATACCCGGGTTGAGACACCTGACTTTTCCAAGGCATCTTGCAGGGCGAGACTATTGATCACCGTCGCCAGCATGCCCATGGTATCGGCGCTGGCGCGGTCCATGCCGATCTCGCTGGCGATCGCGCCGCGGAAAATATTGCCGCCGCCGATCACCAAGGCCAATTCGCAGCCGAGTTCTTTGACTTCTTTGATTTCCTGGGCGAAAGCGCGGACGGTGGCGCCGTCAATGCCGAAATTTAGCGGGCCGGCGAATACTTCGCCGGTGACTTTCAGGATGATGCGTCGATACTTGGGCGCGCCGTTATCCATGCGGTTCACGCTGAGGAACGTTACTCTTTCACGGCTCCTTCGCCTAGATGATAGCGCGCGAAGCGGCGGATCTGAATATTCTCACCGAGCCGCGCGATCGCATCGTTGATTACCGTGGAGATATTCTTGTCGGGGTCTTTGATGAAAGACTGCTCCAGCAAACAGACTTCGGAGTAAAAGCGATCGATCTTACCCTCGACGATTTTATCGATCACTTTCTCCGGCTTGCCGGTCTCCAAAGCTTGCTGGCGATAAATTTCTTTTTCTTTGTCGAGTTCTGCCGCGGAGACGTCCTCGCGCCGAATGTAGCGCGGATTGGCCGCGGCCACCTGCATGGCGATGTCCTTGAGCAACGCTTGAAACTCGGTCGTGCGCGCGACAAAGTCCGTTTCGCAGTTGATCTCGACGAGCGCACCAATCTTGCCGCCGGGATGCACGTAGGCGCCCACCGCTCCGTCCGCCGCCACTCGGTCTGCCTTCTTCGCCGCCGCAGCCAGGCCTTTTCGCCGCAGATAATCGACCGCTTTTCGCACGTCGCCCTCGGTTTCGGCGAGGGCTTTCTTGCAATCCATCATTCCCGCTCCGGTTTTTTCCCGAAGCTCTTTAACAACGCTAGCGCTTACTTCCATCGCGTTTAGACTCCTGCCGAAGCGGGAGCCTCGGGCGCTCCATCGGTCATGTCGGCCGTCGATTTGTCTTCATCTTTGCCCCGCGCCATCGACTGCTCGTAAATCGTTTTACCTTCGATAATGGCGTCCGCGATCACGGAGCAAAACAGGCGAATCGCCCTAATCGCGTCGTCATTGCCCGGAACTTTGTAATCCACCATGTCGGGATCGCAGTTGCTGTCGATCACGGCGATCACCGGGACTCCGAGCTTGCGCGCCTCTTTGACGGCGATCTCCTCCTGTTTCGGATCGATAACGAAAATAGCGTCCGGCAGCTTGCGCATCGCCTTGATCCCGCCGAGAGCTTGTTCGAGCTTAGCTTTCTCGCGCGTCAGGCCGAGCATTTCCTTTTTCGTCAAGGCCTCGACGATCTTGGGATCGTTTTCCATTTCTTCGATCTTACGCAAGCGCTCAATGCTTTGGCGGATCGTGGTGAAATTGGTCAAGGTTCCGCCGAGCCAGCGATTGTGCACGTAGAACATGCCGCAACGCCCGGCCTCCTCCTTGATGGCGTCCTGGGCCTGCTTCTTGGTACCGACAAATAAAATATGCCCGCCCGAAGCGGACAGGTCCCGCACCACGGCTTCCAACTCTTTGAACATCGTGACGGTTTGCTGCAGGTCGATAATGTGAATGCCGTTGCGGGCGCCGAAAATGTAGGGTTTCATTTTCGGGTTCCAGCGGCTCGTTTGATGTCCGAAATGAACGCCCGCCTCCAGCAGTTGTTTCATTGAAATCTCGCTCATCTTCTCTCCTTTGGTTTTTTCCTCCCCTCTCGTCGTTTCCGCACCGCACCTAAGAGGCACCACGGTGGGGATCGGAAAGGGTGCGTAATTAATTTAGTTCTAGTGAACGGACGCTTGCGCACCGGCTAAGCCGCAGCGCGATCACCCGGAATGCCAAAATTTAGCAAAGGGTTGATTATCTTGCGTTTTTAACAGAGTTCATTAACCGACGCAAGATTGGACGGAAAGCGGGGAGTCTTACTGGTTCATGGACTCGAGAAATTCTTTGTTGGTCTTGGTTCCGTGCATCTTGTCGAGCAAAAATTCCATCGCGTCAACGACGCTAAGTTGTGACAGAACCTTGCGTAAAATCCAGATGCGATTGAGGTCCTCCTTAGCAATCAACAGCTCCTCTTTGCGCGTGCCGGACTTGTTGATATCGATTGCTGGAAAAACCCGCTTATCCATCAGACGCCGGTCGAGATGGACCTCCATGTTACCGGTGCCTTTAAATTCTTCAAAAATCACTTCGTCCATACGGCTTCCCGTATCGATCAAAGCGGTCGCGATAATCGTCAAGCTGCCGCCATCTTCAATGTTGCGCGCCGCGCCGAAGAATTTCTTCGGTTTGTGCAGCGCATTGGAATCAACCCCGCCGGAGAGAATCTTGCCGCTCGGCGGCACCACGGTATTATAGGCGCGCGCCAGCCGCGTGATGCTATCAAGCAGAATGACCACGTCCTTTCCGTGCTCGACCAGACGCTTAGCCTTCTCAATGACCATTTCAGCGACTTGCACGTGGCGCGTCGCCGGCTCGTCGAAAGTCGAACTGATCACTTCGCCGTCCACCGACCGCTGCATATCGGTCACTTCTTCGGGGCGCTCGTCGATCAGCAAGACAATGAGAATGACTTCCTTTTGATTGTAAGCGATCGCCTTCGCGATATGCTGCAGCATCATCGTTTTGCCGGTGCGCGGCGCCGCGACGATGAGACCGCGCTGTCCCTTGCCGATCGGCGTCAACAAGTCGACGATACGGGTCGTGTAATCATCGGGCTGGCACTCGAGACGCAAACGTTCGTTGGGATAGAGCGGCGTGAGATTGTCGAAAAGAATTTTTTCCCGAGCTCGCTCCGGGTCCTCGTAGTTGATCGTTTCGACCTTGAGCAAAGCGAAATAGCGTTCACCCTCCTTGGGCGGCCGGATATGACCCGAAATGATATCGCCCGTTCTCAGGTTAAAGCGGCGAATCTGACTCGGTGAAACGTAGATGTCATCGGGACCGGGAAGATAGTTGTAGTCGGGCGCGCGGAGGAAACCGAAACCGTCGGGCAGCGTTTCTAAAACGCCCTCACCGTAGATGTGACCGTTTTGCTCGGTTTGGGCTTGCAGGATTGCAAAAATCAGCTCCTGCTTGCGCATATTAGCGGCGCCCTCGATATTGAAATTTTTGCCGATCAGCGCGAGGTCGCTAATTTTTTTTTCTTTAAGAGCTTTTAGATTGAGACCGTTGTCTTCAACCGCCTCCGGCTCGGCGACGCGAGTTCTACCACGAACCATACACTATGATTCTCCTTTCATCTGAAGCAGTGCCCAAAGGCAACTTCCAGGTGCGCGATTGTCGGTGCAATCTACCCAATTATGCTGCTACCCTACTTAGGAACGCGCCGCAATTGTACCGCAGCCGAAACTTGGCATGTTACAGACGGTAATGGCAGGCGCATGTCAATACGACAGGACTACAACGCGGACGAAAATCTCTCTTTCGAAAAACAAATCAAATTGAACGCTTAACGTCGAGTGAGTTTTTTATTCAGTGTGGGGAATAACTCAAGAGTTTGTTGAATTGAAAGCTATCTAGACAGAATATTATTTTAAAGCCGGTGGCTTGTCAACCCCCAGTGCCGCGATGGGTCCCCGTCAAACCGCGGCGGTGTCGCGCTTCGCATCCCGCAAATGGCTCAGCAATGCGTTTAGATCGTCGGGCAACGGGGCGACAAACTCTATCCGGTTACCGGTGCGTGGGTGATCGACGATCAATTTATCGGCGTGAAGCGCTTGCCGCGAAAAAGACTCGACGATCGGGTCGTCAAGGGATTTAGTCGCGCTGATTCTACCCTTATTGCCGTAAACGCGGTCGCCGACTAAAGCATGCCCCAAATCGGCTAAATGGACACGAATTTGGTGCGTCCGCCCGGTGCGGGGGCGAAGTCGCAACAGAGTCGCGAAATCGAAAGGAGTCGCTCCGGCACCGAGCGTAAAGCGCTCTTCAACAGCCCATTCAGTCACTGCTTCGCGGGCGCGATTTAAAAAATGCACGCTCGACATCTTCTTTCTGTCGGAGCGGTGGCGCCCGATGGGCCGGTCGATGGTTCCCTGCTCCTTCGATAGCTTGCCCCGAGCAACAGCGATATATTCCTTTTCTACGCGACGTTCTTTAAATTGTCGTACTAAACTTTGATACGCGAACGCGTTTTTAGCCACGACCATGACGCCGGAAGTGTCCTTGTCCAGCCGATGCACAATGCCAGGCCGACGCACGCCGCCAATCCCCTCGATATCCGGACAATGATGCAACAGCGCGTTGACTAACGTGCCGCTCCAATGACCGGCCGCCGGATGAACCGTCATTCCCGGCGCCTTATTGAGAACGATACAATCCGAGTCCTCGTGGAGGACCGCCAACGGCAGCGCTTCGGAACTGATCCCGGCATCGCGTGGCGGCAAAAAGCAAATGTCAATGCGGTCATGGGTTCGAATGCGCGCGCTGGATTTCGTCTTGGCACCGTTGACGGTAATCTGCCCGTCGTCGATGAGTCTTTGAATTTGCGCACGGCTAAGTCCTTCTTCCGCATTCGTGGCCAGGTTGAAATAACCCGCCAGGAACAGGTCCAGCCGCGTCCCTGCCGACTGCGCGTCGATCAGCACTTGTTGAGCTCGCGCTTCATTCATGAAGCCATCGAAGAAATTCCCGGAACGATTTTTAAATCACAAAAAATCGCTTCGGCATTTTGGACATCCGCGCCAATTTGCGCGACCAAGTCCGGCACGGAGGAGAATTTTTTTTCCTCTCGAATCCTTTTGACGAAGGAAAGACGCACCGCGACGCCGTAAATCTCCTCGTTGAAACCCATGATGTAACTTTCCACCGTTCTAGGCCCTTGGCCAAAAGTTGGATTGAGGCCGATGCTGCTGACGCTAAGCAGCGCTCTTTCACCCAAATGAAAGACTGTCGCGTATATTCCGTCCATCGGCAGCACTTCGGTGCGCGCCGCAATATTGGCTGTGGGAAAACCCAAATCTTTGCCGCGCCGATGGCCCTGCGTAACTCGTCCAGAGACGAAATGATGCCGGCCCAAGAGCGGCTTCACCTCGTCCACTCGGCCGGCGCCGATGAGTTCGCGTATGCGCGAGCTGCTGACTCTGTGACCGTCAACCACGATCGGTTCGACGATCGAGACTTCGAAACCAAGGCCGCTACCCCAGCGGAGTAGATCGTCGACACTGCCTTTTCTAGCTTGTCCGAAACGCAGGTCTTTGCCGACCCAGAGTTTTTTCGCTTTAAGCCGGCCAACCAGAAGCCCGCGCACAAACTCCTCCGCGCCAAGTTTAGCGAACGACAAATTGAAAAGCTGCACGGCCACGACGTCGACGCCGAGTTCTTGCAACAGCTGCATCTTGTCTTTGTGCGCGAGAATCAGTTTCGGCGCGCGTCCCGGTGCGAGCACTTTTAGAGGATGGGGCTCGAACGTCAAGACCACGGACGGAACGCCGAGCTGTTTAGCGTCTGCGACTGCGCCGCCGATCAATGCCTGATGGCCGAGGTGAATGCCATCGAAATTTCCCAGGGTCACCACCGAGCCCGTGAAATTGGGACGTTGCTCGTGGATATGACGAATAATCTGCATCGCTTACAGACTGCGGCCGGCGCCAAACCGCCGGATAGCCGAAACCTCCGCCTTAACTTTGGACGAGAATGAATAATAATGAGGACACGGAGCGCCGGCTGACTACGACTCAAGCGCTTTGAGGCGTTGTTTCGCTCTCGCTGCCTCGGGTGATTGCGGGTACTTTTCCAGCAACTCTTGCAATACCAAACGCGCGTTGAGTTTTTCGCCTAGCTCGCTGAAGGCCGAACCTTGTCCGAGCAGCGCCGCAGGCACCTTCTCCGTTTGCGGGTAGCGTCTCCGTACCTCGTCGAATTCAATGATCGCGTTGTTGAACTCTTTGAGCGCCAGGTGGCCCTCGCCGATCGAATACTGCGCGCTCGGAGCCAATCTGCTCTGGGGATTTTTTTTAAGAAAGACTTTAAAGCGCATAATGGCGACCCGGTAATCTTTGTTCTCAAAGGCGCGCCACGCGCTGTCATAATCCCTGCGCACGATTTCAGACTCCGCGAGGGAAAGATCCGCAAAGCCATCACCCGGCGGCGGTTTTGGCGCGGCCGCTTGCGTCTCTCGCAGCCGCTTTAATTCTTCTTCGCGACTCTTGAGCAGCTCCGCTTGAGCCTTGGCGTCTTCTTCCAGTTTGGCCAGGCGGCCCTCCAAATTTTTGACGCGTTGATCACCTTCCCGATTGGTCTGGCCGAGCTGCCGTCCGACCTGCACCCGGGTTTCGTCGATGCGCTCCTTGATCGCGCTGATTTCCCTCTGCATTTGCTGGATATTTGCGCGGGTATCGGCCAGCGTCGAACGAAAGCCTTCGACGTCGGAATGTAAAGTAGTCATGTCGCTACGCAGGCGACGCTGTTCTCGCTCGAGGAATTCGACCTGCTGCGGATTCACGCAAGCCGACAAAGAAGCGCCGGCCATAAGCACGGCGCCAGCGAAAAGCATCTTCTTTTTGGACATCGGCGGTATCACTGTGGCTACCTCGTATTAGCTAGTTTCTGTCGCGAAACTCATGATTTCTTCGTTTCAAGCTTTATGGCATCGAAAAAAATGCTGAGTTATCAAGGGCGCCGCATCGTGACACCGGGTATAATAGGCAGTTT
>JBOHVN010000067.1:0-5715 GCA_050735675.1 Binatia bacterium
CCGTCGCGCCGATCCGCCCGTAGCCGTAGATTCCCAGCGTCTTGCCGCGAACGCTGTCACCCACGCCGATTTGCCAGGTCCCGGCGCGCAGCGCGTACATGCTCTGCGGGATCTGCCGCATCGCGGCGAGGATCAAGCCCCATGTCAGTTCGGCGGCCGCGTAGGACGGGGCGCCGGCGTGCTGATCGGACGATACGATGACACCGCGGCGGGTGCAGGCTTCGACGTCGATGTGAGGATAGACGCTGCGCTGGCTGATGAGCCGCAGCGTATCGAGGCGTTCAAGCAAAGCCTCGCGGATTTGCGTGCGCTCGCGAATCAGAACGAGCACCTCGGCATCCTTGAGCCGTGCGGCAAGCTCATCGGTATCCTGCGTATGATCGGTCCAGACCGTGACCTCGTGTCCGTCCAGCTTGCGAAAGCAATCGAGCGTGCGCAGGGTATCGAAATAGTCATCGAGAATAGAGATCTTCATCGCTACGTCCTCTGTCACGTTGCATCCGCTGCCTTTCCAAGTACCACGCCCCCACGGATGAGCTCACAATCCACGGACGAATAATTCTTGCATTTCGAAGGCCCACATAGCACCATTTTGGATGATGAAACCTCAGATACGGGTTTTGTTGGGTTTTATTTGGCTGCTGGCGGCATCTCCGACTTCTTTTGCCGTTAATTGGGAACTTCTGACTCCAGATTTGAAGATTTCCGGCGCAACGATAACATCTGTCAATAAATGGACCTTGCTTGAGTCGTTTGCAACGCTCGCGGAATGCAACGACTATCGATCGTCCACGATACGGCAAATTAGCAAGGACCGACTTGAGTTAACACACGGCAAAGATCCGACCGTAGATGTCACCGAGCGAGAACTCAGACTGCTATTGGAAATCTACGCCAGATCCAAGTGCGTTCAGTCCCGCTAATCGGTTACGAGATCGAAAAGACAATCTCGAACTAGTATGGTGTCCCTGAAATTCGCAACATAATTCGATCGTCATTCCGGGCAAGCTGGCGATAGCTAGCGCGACCCGGAATCCAGGAATTTCAATAACCTGGATGCCGGCCTGCTCCGGCATGACGAAAACAAAGGGCGCCGAATTATTTAACGAACTTCTGAGACAGGACACCAGAGGAGTCAGAACCGGACATTACGGAGCCCCGGGCAATAGCAATCGGATTGCTTTCCTGCGCCACAACAGCCGACACCTCACGGCATCTTAGCAGTTACAGCGGATCGCGAATTCTTTTTCTTGACCCACCAACGATTCGCCTCTCGCCCGATGATCGGCCACATGTGCGGCAACGGTTCCCACGCCTTTGCGATAGAGTTCTCTGACGCGCTCTTCCCAATCGCGGCTACCGTTCTTCGACCATTGAAAGGGGAGTTGGACGATTTTCCAGGGCTCGCCGAAAGTATACGCTGCTTCCAAAGCCGCGCGCAGTATCCCGCGCTGCAATTCAGGCTCGTTCGGCTTTCCGGCAGGGCAGCCGAGTGGAAAATCGAGAAAAACCGTGCGCGGCGGCTTGAACGCCATGCTGGTTTCCCAGAGGGTGCTCATGCACAACGTGGGTAGTCCTCGTGCCTCGAGCGCTCTGGCGATCAGTCCGACGGACCGATGGCACGCCGGTCAGAATGGAAATAGGAAAAGCAGGTCGACGTCTTGCTCCTCGAGCTCTCGGTGAATCGCAGGCACGGTTTTTTACATCAATTGGGTGAACATCGTGATCGAGCCCACCATGGAGACGGCGCGCGGCGCCAGACGGCCGATGACTCCTTCGGCTTCGAGATCGGCAAGCCGGTCTCGCGGGAACGCCACGTTCAAATCTTCCAGCGCCCAGACTCTGACCGGGGTTTGATGAGCGACAGTGAGATCGGAGTAAGGGACGCCGCGGTCGATGAGGCGGTAGGAGAGATCGTTGGTCTCGGCCAAAGCCGTATCGCCACGCAATTGAATGCCGGCACTGGTAAAGATGCCGATGGTTGATTCGGAAATCGGCTTGCGTAGCGGCGTCAACCTGGGCGGCTCAAAGACGGGTTGCCGCGGATAAGGCTTGGGAGCCATCAACTCGGTCATGAATTGGACATAGCTGAAAGGCATAGGTTCGCTTCAATCAACGAGAGCCACTTGATCGCCGACGTGGATCTGGCCGCCGGAGCGAGTTGGGATCATCGCCACAGCGAAGGTCGGGTTCTCCTGGCCCATCTTTTGAGTCAATGTGGTTAGAATGGGCAGATCCCGTTCGCCTGTGACCGGATTCGCATGCGTGGCGAGGCACCTGGTCTTAGGTTTGACTACGGAAAATTCCACAGCTCCTACGCGGATCTTTCGGCCTACCCAATTTTGCTCTTCCCAAGGCGTCAGTCCATCAACCGCAATATTCGAGCGAAAGCGTAGCTCGCTGACTCTGTTTCCGAGCACAGCTTCAAGCGCTCCAAGACTTCCCCGGCCATGCAGTGTGACTCGACCAGGCTCTTCGTCATGATAGCGTGGTGTATGCCCGTCACCAACTACTCGTAACGGTAACCGCTCCGGGTGATTCGCGAGCGGATTTTCGTCCAGCTTGAGCACGTAATCCGCCAGCACTGCGCCTATTCGCTGCCGACCCTCCGGCGTCAATACCTCGTCGGCTAACACCGCGTTCCCAGAGCTCAAGCGCAGCCGCAACGCTTTTGCGTCAAAGGCGACTCCTAGACGGGCCAAACCCGGAGTGTTGATCAGCGCAACCATCCCGTGCTTTCTGCTCCACGCATCGTCCGCCGCTTCTGTATCAGCGAATCTGATCCCGAGCACGCGGTCGCCGGCAACTCTCCCTTCGTCAAACACTGTCAGCGTTTCGCATTCTTCCGGAGTGAAGCCCTTCAATGGATAGCGGTACAAAACAGTCACATGCGCCATTCGCGCCTCCTTTAAGACGCGTGCCTTCCTTCATTTCGTGACCTTCCTCGGCTGTGTGCTTTCGCGCGTATTCATATTATTTCGTCCCGACCCCAATAAGCACTTCACCCGGAATCTCGAAGCCGTTCGGCCCTTCAAACCGTTTAAACTGCTCCGTGATCTCTGCCCACGCCCGCTCTCGATCAGTTTCGTTTAGCCGGTTCATAATCTCCCGTGCGTCGCTGGCACTTTTTCTCATGTTTCCAACAGCAGCGGCGGCCGACGGGGACCGTCGCTGTATCAGAACAGCGCGAACCGACACATTTAGAAAATCACCCCGCCTGTAGACTTCTTCGAGCGCTCCCGGTTCTCCCAGTGCGAACATCCAAGGTTCGCCCGGCGCCGGCGGTGGTACGTTACCCAAGCGGCGAACTGTCTTATGAAAAATCTCCCAAAAGGGATTTTTCTCTAAGGCGGCGTAAACCATCACTGCGACTTTGCCTCCGGATTTAACGACGCGGCGCATCTCCGTCAACGCCTTCGCCGGATTTGGAAATAACATCAGTGCAACTCGACAGATCACGGCGTCGAACGAGTCCGTGTCGAGTTCGAGGTTCTCTGCGTTCATAACGCGGGTTTCGACGTTGGTGAGACCAGCTTTGCGCGCCGCCTCCGTGGCAACGTTTAGCATGCTGGCGGAGACATCCGCTGCAAGCACATGGCCCTTTGAACCGACGCGAGCCGCTGCCATGAGCGTTGACTCGCCTGTGCCCGCCGCCACATCGAGCACTCGGCTGCCCGCTTGCGCACCGGCCAAGTCGAGCATCATCTCTGTTGCCGCTCCATAACGTTGTTGCCGCGCGGCTTGTCCAGCGCTCCACCAGTCCGCGCTCTCTTTGCGTCCCCATTTTTCTGGTGTGAGAGTGTCCGCCATATGTCCTCCGTTTTTCTACGCTCTGCGAATCAAGGCACGATTCCTTTGACTGCCCACGCTTTCGCCTTAAGTGTAAATGGCCCGTCGGGAGGACTGCCTAAAAGATTTACCCGTAGCTGCTCGCGCACCGCAGCTTGGTGATCTTCCGAAAGTTCCGTCAAATAAGCTCCGGAAGGTCCTTCCCCTTTGGTAAGCGGCAACCAGTAGTCGTCAAGCGAAGAGAGAAAGCACGGCATCGTCAAGGCTGTAACTTGAATGCGGTTTAGACCGGCGCCTTTCAAAAGATCTGAAAGTGCTTCCGCTGTACCGTACTTTCCTCGTCCGTCGGCACGCCGCTTCGCTGTCGGATCGATCGCTATAGCGGCGTCCCAGAAACGGCCAGTGAGCTCGTTGGCACTGCTGCCATCCCACATCGTTGTTGCAACCACACTTCCTGAGCGGGTCACTCTGCGCATCTCTCGCGCCGCCTTCGGCGCATCCGGAAGCAGGTTAACGATCAGCAATGCCATGCATCGGTCGAAGGACTCGTCGGAGTAGGGCAAGGCCTGCGCATCGCCAACCTCGAACGCTATTCGTGGATCGGCGATTTGCCCCCGCGCATAGTCAATGCGGTCCTTGGAAAGATCGATACCGACAATCTTCGACGCCTTCGTCATACTGGCTAGTGTCGCGGAAAGCGCGCCCGTGCCGCATCCAACGTCGAGCACATGCTCACCGTCCTCGACACCGGCAAACTCTACAAACAAAGGCGCCAATTGTCGACTCCAGCGTCCCATCCGCTGTTCATAATTGTTTGCCACCTCAAACATAGATTCTCCCGTCGAAATATAAAACGGCTTATTTCCTTCCCACTCCGACGAGCCACTCTCCAGATGCTTCGAAGCCCTTCGACCCCTCGAACTGACTCAGTCGCTGCTTAATTTCGCTCCAGGCCAGCGCGCGGTCGGCATCACTCAGTTTGGTCAGAAGCGTTTGCAGGCGCGGAAAGGAATCCTTCATCGCGCTCACGGCTTCGGCGGTGGAAGGAAAAGACCGTTGCACTGGAACCGCTCGGACCGCCACGTCGCGGAATCCGGCCGTCGTGAGGCACTCTTCTAGCACTCCGTCGCCCGAGAGCGCGAACATCCCGGGCTGTCCCGGCAACGGGGCTGGTATTTTTGCCAGGCGACTAACGATCGCCAGCGGCAGCCCATGAAGGGGGTTTTTCTCCGCCGTCGACCATACGGACACGGCGAATCTACCGGCGGGCTTTAGCGCGCGGTAGACGCCGGCCAGCGCCTTGGTTCGATCTGGAAAAAGCATCAGAGCGAACCGGCACAGCGCCGCATTGAAGGAGTCGGGCGCAACATCGAGATTCTCCGCGTCCATGATCCGTGTCTCCACATTGGTCAAACCCGCCTCGCGCACGGTCTCGGCCGCGAGGTTCAACATGCTGATCGAGATGTCGGTAGCCAGCACGAATCAATTGGGTCCTACGCGTCGTGAGGTCATAACGGCAAGATCGCCCATCCCAGCGGCTAGCTCTAGCACGCGATCGCCAACCTGAAGATTGGCAAGATCGAGCATGATTTTCGTTACCGCTTCGTAAGCCTCGCCGCGCAACCTTTTTCCACGCCGCCATTGCTCAGCGTACTCGGCCGAAGCGAAGTTTGGTTCCGTCGCAGTTGCATTAGGTGCTTTCGAAGTCATCAACTCCTCCTACTCATGATTGAGAAAAGGTTTTCATGAGACGTTCCCTGTCGCCTTGGCTCTGGCGATCTCCTCGGCACTATATCTGTAGGCGCGGAAGACGCGATTGTTTAGCCCGTTCGGCCCTTCGTTGAAATACGGGTTGACGTACTCCCAAACCAATTCGCTGTCAGCCGTCACTTCGAACAACCGGCCGAAGTCGGCCTCGCAGATTAG